>DASUGM010000001.1:0-6976 GCA_036274055.1 Vicinamibacterales bacterium
CGTCCAAAGAGGATCCTTGAAACTGAATTTCGGCAGCCTGCTTCTCGTGGTCGTCGTCCTTGGCTTCCTTCTGTTCCGGTACGGCGGGGCGCTGGCGTGGACGCCCTGGCAGATAGCGGGGTTGGCAATCTTTGTCCCGGCGTTCCTGTTGTTTGTGCTCGCGCGCATCGAGCTGGGACGGGCGTTCAGTCTCAAAGCGAAGGCGAGCACCCTCATCACGACGGGACTCTACGCGCGCATCCGCAATCCGATCTATGTCTTCGGCGGGTTGATGAGCCTGGGAATCTTCATCTTCGCGCATCGCCCGTGGTGGCTGTTGATCTGGGTGCCGTTGATCCCGGTGCAGGTGATCCGCGTCCGCAAAGAAGAACAGGTCCTGGAAGCGAAGTTCGGCGACGCCTACCGCGCTTACAAACGACAGACGTGGTTCTGACGCTTCGGCTCAGCCGGGACACGCGAGACACGCCGTCTGAACGGACTCTTTAGACATTCGAACGTACTCTTTGGACAGCCTGGCTTGAAGACGACGATTTTGTCAGTCCCGCCGCGACGTCGTTCCGCCGCGGCCACCAATGGCTCATTTCTTCGCGACTACGCCCGATAGCAGAATGCGCGCGGGACGGGCTCCCCAGCAGGCCATCGGCGGCATCTTGCACGTGCCGCCCGATGGCCTCTCCCGTTCGTCCGCCATCATGAGCGCACCAGATCGCGAGCAGTTGCTCGCGCGCGTCGCCACCGGCCGCGATCGGCTCGCGGTGTTGTCGGCGCGCACCTCCAATCCCGAACTGCTCCATCAAATCCGTGAAGCGGACGCGATCGCCGCGGCCCTGGAGGCCGAATGCCATCGCGTGTCGTTCGTCGATGCCCGTCTTCGCGATCGCATCGCGTTGCAGACGCAGGCCGTCGAGCGACTGGCCGTCGACCTGAACCGCGACGCGGTCGAATAGTCTTGATTCCGATCAAGGTCGCCCGTCGTGCCCGTCGCCACGCCCGTGCCGACGCGGATCCAAGCGAGACCCGTTGATTCCAATCAAAGGCGGTTCGGCGACCCGCTTCTAAGATCGAGAAGTCCCGTGGGCGCGTTTTCTCCTTTTTCGTCTCCCCTGTCCGCGTCCATGGGGCACACCGCTTTGCCAACGCCCAACATTCCGGAACTGATCCGACGACTGTCGATCGACGCCAACCGGCTCGAATTGCTGCGGGCGCGTTCGTCCTCACAGGCAACCCTCGAGACGATTGCCCGGGCCGAGGCGAGCAACGCCTGCCTGCGCGCAGAATGCGACCAGCTCGCGCGCGGGATCGACATGCCGACGCGGCGGCGCCTCTCCGCGAGAGTGGGCCTGCAGCTACGGCTGACCGCGACGCTGACCGGAATGATCAACCAGGAACAGCGCGAACTGGCGTAGCTCCAGGCCCGGTCGTCTACTTGACCGATCAGTGCGCGTCGGCAGCCGCCGATTGACGGGCGGCGGGCCGCCCCAGCAGGAACACCGCCGGGGCGACGCACACGAAGGACATCAGCAGCAGAATCCAGGCGTCGTTGTAGGCGAGCATCGACGCCTGCCGCATCATCGTGCCATCCAGCACCGCCAGGGCGCGCTGCTGCGCGTCGGCAAGCGCGACACCCTGCGCCGACAATCCGCCGACCAGCGCGTCGTAACGCGCGTCGAACGCCGGGTGGCCCGGGTAGAGATTCGACAGCAGATCGGCGCGGTGAAACTGGATATGCCGGGTCAAGTACGATCCGAGCACCGCGATCCCGAAGCTGCCGCCGAGCTGCCGCGCCAGGTTGATCAGGCCCGATGCCTGCTGCGCCTCTTCGGCTTTCACGCTGCCAAACGCGACGTTGTTGATCGGCGTGAACAGCAGACCGAGCGCCAGACCACGGATGATCAGGGCGTAGCGGGCGTCGGCTTCGCCGGCGGCGGTCGACAGATGCCCCAGCGTCCACATCGCCACCAGCATCAGGCTCATACCGCCCAGAATCAGCACGCGCGGATCGACGCGCGGCCGATCGCCGCTGAGCAGTCGACCGCAGACGAGCGCCATCGCCGCCGTCGCCAGGCCGCCGGGCATCATCGCGAGCCCGGTCTGCGTCGGCGAGAAGCCAAGAATGCTCTGCGTGAACAGCGGAAAGATCAGCACGCCGCCGTAGAGCCCGAAACCGAGGACGACAAACAGAAAGATCGACGACGCCAGCGCGCGGTTGCGGAGCACGCGAAACTGGATGACCGGATGCGGGTTCCGCGACGACAGCTGCCACCACACCAGCAGCGTCAGTGAAATCGCCGAGATCACCATCAGATCGACGAGCAGGCGGCTGTTGAACCAGTCCCGGCTGTTGCCTTCCTCGAGCACGTACTGCAGCGAGCCGACGCCGATGACGAGCAGCATGATGCCCCACCAGTCCACCGCGCCGGTGCGCCGCGCCTGACCGGGCGAGTCGTGCAGGAACGTCACCACCAGAAATGCCGAGACGATGCCGATCGGCAGGTTGATGAAGAAACACCAGTGCCAGCTGGCGTTGTCGGTGATGTAGCCGCCGAGTGTCGGGCCCAGCGTCGGCGCGACGATGACGCCGAGCAGAAAGATCGACTGGACGATGCCCTGCTCTTCCCGGGGAAAGACCTGACGAAGCGTCGCCTGCGCGGTCGATAGCAGCGCCGCGCCGCCGGCACCCTGCAGCAGCCGCCACGCGACCAGCTGCGCCAGGGTCGTTGACAGCCCGCAGAAGATCGACGCGACGATGAACAGGCCGATCGAGAAGGTGAGGTAGCGCTTGCGCCCGAACGTCTCGGTGAAAAATGCGGTCATCGGCAGCACGATGACGTTGGCGAGGATGTACGACGTGCTGACCCAGGCGACTTCTTCACGCGTCGCGCCGAGGTTGCCGGCCATCTGCGGGAGCGCGACGTTGACGATCGTCGTGTCGAGCACTTCCATGATCGCGGCGGTGATCAGGCCGAACAGGATGAACCAGCGGCCGGCAACCCGGCCGTTGTCGGCTGCGGTCGTCATCGCGCTTACCGGAAGTAGACCGTAGCGTTCACGGACATTCCGGGCCGCAGCACCGCGGCGGCATCGTGCGGGTTGTCGAGGACGATTTTCACCGGCACGCGCTGAACGACCTTGACGAAGTTGCCGGTGGCGTTGTCCGGCGGCAGCAGGCTGAACGTCGCGCCGGTCGCCGGCGCGATCGAGTCGACGCGGCCTGAATACGTCCGCCCGCCATAGGCGTCGACCTCGATCTCCGCGCGCTGACCGGCGGCGATCCTGCTGAGCTGGGTTTCCTTGAAGTTCGCGGTGATCCAGACGTCCTCGAGCGACGTCACTGCCATGAGCGGCTGCCCGGGCTGCACCACCTGGCCGAGCTCGACGGATTTACGGCTGATCAGTCCGTCAGCCGGGGCGCGCACGGTGGCGCGCTCGAGATTCAACCGGGCCTGATCGAGCGCGGCGCGGGCCAGCAGAACGTTGGCGGTCGCCCCCGAAGCGCGCGCTTCACTGAGCGCGATCTGCTGCGGCGCGGTGGCGGCCGCGCGCGCCTGCGATTGCGCCTGGGCGACGACGCCGGTGGCCTGGGCACGGCGCGCTTCGGCGACGCTCAGATTCGCCTCCGCCTCGCGGACCGCCGCGTCGGCCGAGGCGACCGCGGCATCGGCCGCGTGCTTGTCGGCGGTGGCCGCATCGAACTGCTGACGGGGAATTTCGTCCTTGGCGGCCAGCGGCGCGAGCCGCGACAGATCCTGCGCGGCGCGAGTCGCCCGCGCCTGAGTCTCGGTCAGCCGCGCCCGGGCGGAAGTGACCTTGGCCTGCGCCGCTTCGACTTCACGATCGGCGGCGCGCAACCCGGCGTCAGCGTTGCCCGCCGCCGCGTCGGCGACCTGCTGTCCGCTGCGCGCGCTCGTCGACGTGATCGGAACATCCGTTTTGGCGGCGCGGGCGGCGGCCTCGGCGACAGCGAGGTCAGCTTCGGCGCGTGCCACGGCGAGCTGATAGTCGCGCGGATCAAGCTCGACCAGGACGTCGCCGGCCTTGACCGCCTGATTGTCCGTGACCTTGATCGCCACCACCGTCCCGCCGACCCGCGTTGCCACGGGATTGACGTGACCGCTCACCTGCGCATCGTCCGTGCCTTCTCGCGGCGTCAACCGGCTCCAGGCGGTATAGCCACCGAGGGCGAGCACAATCACGACCGAAAGAGCGATCCAGCGACTGGTTGCCATTACCTCACTCCTCGAACCAACGCGACGAACTGGCGTTCGACCTGACCGAGCGCGCGCGCCAGCGCGGCCTTGGCGACCGCATGGGCGTAGACGCTGGCGATGTACTGCTCGGATGCGGCGGCGACGGATTCCTGCGCCTGGGCGAGCTCGAGCGTGCTCGACACTCCGGCGCGGAACCGGTCCTGCGCCTGCTCGAGTTCCTGCCGCGACAACGTGCGCGCGCTGTCGGCCACGGCGACGGCGGCGTCGGCGGCCTTGACGTCGAGCATCGCGGCCTCGACGTCGTAACGCAGTCCGCCGGCGAGATCGGCGAGCTCGGCCTCGCGTGAACGCAACTCGGCGTCGGCGTGCTGGACCCGCGCGCGCGTGGTGCGGCCGTCGAAGATCGGCACGCGCACCGTCGCGGCCACGGCATAGGTGCGATCGACGTTCGAGACGTGGGGGCCGAGCGCGCCGACGTCGGCGTCAAGATGCACCGACGGCAGCTGGCCCGCGGCCTCGGCGTCCCGGGCGGCGCGGGCCGCCTCGACGCGCGCCTGCGCCGCCTTCAGGTCTTCGCGGTTCGCCGCCGCCACGCTGACCGCATCGTCCAACGTCATGACCGGCGCGGGCACGAACGTGGGCGCGTCAGTCAGCGCGAAGGCCTGGCCGGCCGGCAGGCCGATGGCGCGCGCGAGCGAGAGCTTGCGCTTCTCGAACGCATTTTCCGCGACGATCAGCCGGGCTTTGGCCGACTGCAGCTGCACCTGCTGGCGGACGACGTCGATGCCGGCGACCAGCCCGGCGGTCTTCTGATCGTCGGCGAGCTGGACGAGCGTCTCGGCCGTGGCCACCTGCGCGCGGGCGGAGTCGACGCGAGCCGCGTCGGCCTCGGCCTGCAGGTAGAGATTGCCGACCGCGAGCACGACGGTTTCGCGAATTTCCTGGACGTCGGCCTCGGCGGCGCGGACCTGGGCCTTGACGCTGCGCACGCCGCCGAGCGCGCGTGCGTCGAACAGCGGCGTCGACACCGACAGCCGCGCGTCGAACACGCCGAACGGGCCGATGACGGTCGGCACGCCGGGAAAGGTGAATCCGAACGCCGCGGTGCTGAGCACCTCGTGCGACTGCTGGACCGACGCCGAGACGTGCGGCAGAACTTCGCTCAGCGCCGCGAGCCGCGAGCTGCGCGCGCCGTTGAGCTGTTGCTCCTCGAGAATCGCGGCGAGGTTCTGGGTGAGGCCGCGCTGCACGGCGTCGGCGAGGGACAACTGGATCGGCGCCGTCGTGGGGGCTCCTGCGGGCACACCGCGGAGCGGCACGGGCGGCGTCACCGGCGTCAGGACCTGCGCCGCCGCCGGGGCTACCGCCATCGCGCCCATCGCCAGCGCGAAGACGAGCTGACGAAGAACCGTCATCGCGCCGCGAGTCCCTTCCACAACGTGGCGCTGGCTTCGGCAGCGATCGCGTCGATCGGGCCGCTCGCCCAGCCGCGCAGCCGCTGCTTGGCGAGCCCGTTGGCCAACGCGACGATCATCAAGGCGCTGGTCGCGATGTCGATGCCGGCGATCTGCTTGTGCTGCCGCGCCTCGGTCAGCACGATCCGCCACGCCTCGACCTGCGCGGAAAACACGACGCCGAGCTTCTGCTCCGCCTTCTTGCGCAGATCGGGCGCCATTTCGAAGTGGCAGTGCTCGAAGAAGTCTCGCCGCTGATCGAAGAAGTTCAGTGCGCCGACGAGAAAGCGGCGCAGCTTGTCTTCAATCGAGCCCTGGCCGGTGATGACCGGCACGGTCAGCAGGTGCAGCTGGGCGACGTCCTCGTCGAGGACCTGCTTGAGGATGTCCTCCTTCGACTTGTAATAGAGGTAGACCGTGCCCTTGGCGACGCCGGCGCTTTTGGCGATGCCGTCGACGGTGGTTCCCGAGAGGCCATTCCTGGCGAAGCTCGCCCGCGAAGCGTCGAGAATCTGGGTGCGGCGGAAGTCGGTGATGACGTCGGTTTTGCTTGGCTTGGAGATAGTACTCATATGTTCAGCTGAATGACCATGCGGTCATTCAACTGAACAGCATAGCACAGCCGGATTGACTGGCAAGTACAGCTGGTCAGGCGTCTTCGAGGGCGTGGTAGAGCGCCGCCAGCACCGCGAGATTGTAGGTGTCGGCAAGCACGCGCGCCCCCCAGACCAGCGCTGCGGGTGCGAACGGCTCCCCCGCCTGCAGCGCGTAGTTCGCGGCGCCGACGATCAGCCAGACCGCAAGCACACGGAGATAACGACCTTGCACGACCAGTCCGCTTGCTTCCGCCGATTCGAACCACGCGGCGCGCCGATCGAGGAGCAGGAACACCGCCTGCGACCAGCGAATCGCCAGCCACACCCCGGGGACGATGAGGAACAGCAGCGCGGTGAGGATGGGAACCGCCAGGCAGATCGCGACCAGTCCGACTTCGAAGGCAGTGGTCGCCGCCACCCACTGCGTCGGCCGCCAGCGGCCGTTGGCGCGGAGGATCGCCAGCACTGTCGCGGTCACGCACAGGCCGAGCCAGAAGCGCGCGACGACCACGAGGGCGAGCGGCACCATCACGCGCTGCGGCAGCATCCAGAAGCCGCGCTCGGCATCGAGCGCCCGAAACGCGAGCGCCGATCCGATCGTCGCCAGTGCCGACGGCGCCAGCACCGCAGGTTTCCACGTGCACCGCCACGCGGCGGCGAGCACCGGCAGGATCGAGGTCACGCGGGTGCTATCGTAATCGGATGCTTGCTCGTGTTG
>DASUGM010000002.1:0-6833 GCA_036274055.1 Vicinamibacterales bacterium
CGTGACAACATAGATGCCGCATGCCGGCGGCCGTCGTCTCCGTTTCGGGTCTGACCAAGCGCTACGGGAAGATGACGGCCGTATCCGAGGTCGGGCTCGAGGTGCTCGATGGCGAGATCTTCGGCCTGATCGGCCCCAACGGCGCCGGCAAGACGACGACGATGGAGTGCATCGAGGGGCTGCGCGTGCCCGACGCCGGCCGGGTGTCGGTCCTCGGTCTCAATCCGGTGCGCGACGTCACCGCGGTGCAGCGCCGCATCGGCATCCAGCTGCAGGAAGCGCAACTGCAGAAGCGCATCAAGGTGCGCGAAGCGCTGGCGCTGTGGTCGTCGGTGTACGGCACGCGCGACGACGGCAAGCGGTTGCTCGAACAGCTCGGTCTCGCCGGCAAGGCCGACGCCTGGTTCATGACGCTGTCCGGCGGTCAGAAGCAGCGGCTGTTCATCGCGCTGGCGCTGATTCACGATCCAGAGCTGGTGTTCCTTGACGAGCTGACCACCGGCCTCGATCCGCAGGCGCGCCGCGCGATCTGGGATCTGGTGCGCGGCATCCGCGATCGCGGCAAGACCGTGCTGCTGACCACCCATCTGATGGAGGAAGCCGAGCGGCTCTGCGATCGCGTCGCCATCATCGACCACGGCCGCATCGTCGACATCGACTCGCCCGCGGGTCTGGTGCGGCGGCATTGTCCGGAGCGCACGCTGGTGATTGAAACCGCCGGCGCGAATGCGGTTGACGCGCTCGCTCGTGTCGCCGGTGTCGACACCGCGTCACGCGATGGCGCCAACGTCGTCGTGCGCGCGCGCTCGGTGGACGTCATGACCGGCGTGATCCAGTGCCTGGCCGATCAGCGGATCGCGGTGACCGATTTCCGGACGTTCGTGCCGAACCTCGAGGACGTGTTCCTCAAGCTGACCGGCCACTCGGTGCGGCAATGAGCGTGATCAACCCGCGCGGCCTGCTGGCGCTGACCTGGCTCGAGATCAAGATTTTCGTCCGCGAGCCGCTCGGCGTATTCGGTTCGGTGTTCGTGCCCGTCTTCATGTTCGTGATCATCAGCCGCACCTTCGGATCGAGCCTGACCCGCAATCCCACCGGCGAACGCGGGCTGGTCGGCGCCGATCTGGTGGTCTTCGGCGCGCTGCTGCTCGCGATCAGCGCGGTGCTGTCGCTGGTGACGATCATCGCGATTTATCGCGAGAGCGGCATTCTCAAACGCCTCCGGGCGACACCGTTGCGGCCGTTGACGATCCTGTCGGCCCACGTGCTCGTCAAGGTACTGTTCACGGTGACGACGCTCGTGATCTCCCTGTCGCTCGGACGCCGGTACTTCGCCGCCGACATCCCGATCCCGTGGGTGCCGTTCACGATTGCGACGATCATCAGCATGCTCAGCATCCTCTCGCTCGGCTTCGTGCTGGCGAGCGTGGCGCCGACGGCGCGTTTCGCCCAGCCGATCGGGACGATCATCCTCTATCCGATGATCGGCATCTCCGGGCTGTTCGTTCCGCTCGCCAAGATGCCGGGGCCGCTGCAGTTCATTGCCCACCTGACCCCGGCCAGCTACGGCGTCTCGCTGATGCGAGGCGCGTGGCGGGGCGACGCGTGGCTGAGCCACAGCGGCGACCTCCTCGGTCTGGCGGTGTTTGCCGCGATCTTTACGGCGCTTTCGGTGCGCTGGTTCCGCTGGGAGTAGTGTCGCGTCGCGATCGCCGGAGCGCGCGCACGCCGACGACCGCCAGAATCGCGAGGCTGACGAACAGATACCAGTAGCGGACGATGGAATCGATCGGATCGAATGAAAACGACGTCAGCGACTCGGGGCGGCTGGTGTTGAGGAACAGGATGACGTCGGCAATCGCGACGACAATCAGCACGCGGCGCAGGACTTTGTCGATGCGCGGGCTCATGAATCGTCTGACGTCAAAGTAGCATCAAACGCTCATGCCCGCCCGTATCGTCTCGATTCAGGTCGGTCGGCCCCGCCAGTTCGACGGCGAACATCCGTGGACGACGTCGTTTTTTCGTCAGACCGTGGCCGCGCCGGTGCGCCTTGGCCGCGAATCGCTCGAGGGCGACGAAGTCGCCGACCCGCGGGTGCACGGCGGTCCCGACAAAGCGGTCTGCGTCTACAGCGCCGACAACTTCCCCGGCTGGCGGCGGGTGCTCGCGCGCGACGATGTCGGCGCCGGCGCGTTTGGCGAGAACTTCACCATCACCGGCCTCACCGAGCTCGACGTCGCGATTGGCGATCAGTTTCAGATCGGCGATGCGGTCGTCGAGGTCTCGCAACCGCGCGGCCCGTGCTGGAAACTGGGCCGGCGGTGGGAGCGTCCCGACCTCCCGAAGCTGGTCGTCGCCTCGGGACGATCGGGCTGGTATTTCCGGGTGCGGCGCCAGGGCGTCGTTGCCGCGAACGCCGCGATCACGCTCGTCGAACGCGCGCATCCGGCGTGGACGATTGCGCGCGTCAACGACGTGACCTACCGCAGCCAGGACGAGGGCGCGCTGCGGGAGCTTGCGGCGCTGCCCTCGCTGGCGCCGCAATGGCAGCGAACGGTCCTCGCGCGCCTCCGGTAGGTTCTGCCGTTCGGGAGTTCGGGCGTTCGGCAGTTCTGTTCTTTCGTTCCTCGTGCGCAGTTCATCCCCCGAAGCACTGAGCACGGCAGAACGGAAGAACGGAACGTCCGAACGCCCGAACGCCCCCGAACGAAAGAACCTACCGGGCAAGCGCCCGTTTGATCTGATCGAGATGATGGTAGGAGTGCCGGACCGCGTGATCCTCGAGCACGAACTGGCACGTGAGTGGCGCGTTGCCGTTGAGCGAGACGGTCTCGGCGCGATCCAGTTGGTCGTCGCTCAGCGCGCGGATCGCGGCCGCGGCCATACGGCTGTTCTTCTCGACGAGCGCAATCGCGTCGGCCTTGCTGACGTTGGCGAACTCGCTGGCGTGCGCGGCGTTGATCTCATGCACGTTGTCCATGGTGACGCCGACCAGCGGCTGGCCCGAGGCCACGGTCTGGGCGACCTGGATTTCCAGCGGATACATGTTGCCGACGTGGTGAATCACGACACCAATGGTGCGACCGTCCCGCGGCAGCGGCATCCGCCACTGCGCGTCGCTGAGACCGCGGGCGATGGCCACGAGCGCCCTGGCGCCCTGTTCGAGACGAACCGCGAGCAGTTCCGCGCGCCGGCTGAAGAGTCCCTCGGGCCAACGCGCTGGCGTGACACCCGGATCGTTCGACACAATACTCGACATACACTGTCCTTTCGACGGCGCCGCGGCGTCAGTGCCCGGCGCGAAATCCACGATAAACAGAGGCCCGGCAGCGTCCCATGCGCGATCGTCCGATTGAGTTCGCCACGCGTCCGCCAGTGATGCGCGCCTGCCCCAGCGTCCACCCCGGATGCTCGCGCGTCCGCCGTGAAAATGCCGCCGGGTGGCTTTTCGCATTTTTTGCCACATGGCAACGTTGAAGTCGGTCGCCAGGATCGATGTTCTCTCGGACGTGCTGCGCGCGGTGCGGCTGACCGGCGCGGCGTATTTCGACTTCGCGCTCAGCTCGCCGTGGGTGCTCGAGGCGCCGCCGTCGCGGGAAATCGCGTCGCGGGTGATGCCCGGCGCGCAGCGCGTCATCGAATACCACCTGGTCGCGCGCGGCAGCGCGTGGGGACATGCGGTCGGACAGGAGCCGAAGCGGCTGCGCGAGGGCGACGTGCTGGCTTTTCCGCAAGGCGACGGCCATGTGCTCTCGAGCGCGCCGGGCATGCGCGCTTCGTCGCCGACGAGCCTGACGCTGTTCAACCGGCGATCGACGCTGCCGATGGTCTACGAATTCGGCGGCGGCGGCGCCGAACGCACCGAGATCATCTGCTGCTTTCTCGGCTGCGACGAGCGGCCGTACAACCCGTTGCTCGCGGCGCTGCCGCACACCATTCACGTCTCGTCCTCCGGCGCCGAGACCACGGCGGGCCTGTTGCGCACGTTGGTCACGCTGGCGCTGCGCGAGACCGCGGCGATGCGCGCCGGGGGCGAGAACGTGCTCGCGCGCGTGTCGGAACTGCTGTTCGTCGAGACGATTCGCTGGCACCTGGAGGCGCTGCCGCCGGCCGAGACCGGTTGGCTCGCCGGGGTGCGCGATCCCGACATCGGCCGCGCGATCGCGGCGCTGCACGCCGAGCCCGCCCATCCGTGGACGGTCGAAGCGCTCGCCCGCCACGTCGGCCTCTCGCGATCGATCCTCGCCGAACGCTTCACCGCGCTCGTCAGCCAGCCGCCGATGCAGTACCTCGCCCTGTGGCGGATGCAGCTGGCTTCGCGGCGGCTGATCGACGGCGACCCGGTGGCCGACGTCGCCGCCGCGGTCGGCTACGAGTCAGAGGCCGCGTTCAGCCGCGCGTTCAAGAAACTGGTCGGGACACCGCCGGGGACCTGGAAGAAAAGCGCGGGCCTTCAAGGCGCTCGGAAGGATCTCTGAAGGAGGTGTAGGAGCTTGAAGGAGCTACCGTTTTCGAAAACCTACGCTCCTTCAGGCTCCTACAGAATCCTCAATGCTCCTCCCGAGGGCTTTGGTCTCACGGCGCCGCGACGAGATCGTACGGCAGCTCGAGGCGCTGGTCGTACTCGAGGATCTCGTGAATGTCGTAGGGATGCGTGTCGCTGCCGGTGAGCCAGTGGCTCAGCACCTGGAACACGTGCCCGAGACCGTTGGCGTCGTCGATGTCAGCGTCGACTTTGAAGTTGATCGGGGCCGCCGCTGAAGCGAAGAACGTCAGCTGCAGATTGCCGGCGCGGTCGCGCGACTTGAACGACCCCGCACGCAGGTAGGCGGGCGGCGGCGTGTGCTGATTGTCGGGCGCGGAGTTGAACAGATTGATCTGCTCGGCCGCCTTCACGGCGTCGCGGAAATCGATTTCGACGTTGGCGAAGATCCGATCAGGACGGATGCGGTAGAGATCGGTGACGTAGTCCCAGGCGGTCTGCTGGTCCGGCAGGCCCGTCATCGCCATCTTCGTATAAAGGTTCAGCAGCCCCGCCGTCTCCTCATCGCCGAGCGCGTCATAGAGCGTCTCGCCCTTCATGCTCGGCGGCTCGCCCTCGAGACGGCTGGCTTCCAGCACATCGCGCAACGGCTTCGGCAGTTGGCCGTACGGCCTGAACTTCGGCTCGGCAAAGTCCGGGTGTAGCGGCGCGGCGACGGTGAGATCAAAGTCGGCGTTCATGATCGGCGTCGGCGCGCCAACCGGCCGGTGTTTCTGCGGATAGACCTGCACCATGAACGGCTGCGTCCGCGGCAGATTCTGGACGATGAACGGCATGCCGCCAGGGACACTGGTCGCACGAACCACTGTCGACAAATCGCGGATGCCGGTGATCAGCAGGTCATACGGCACGCCGATCGGCTGGCGCGCGGCGTTGAGCACGGTGAGAGTCAAGTCGGCCATAACGCTCCTAGGCTTAGTGCTCAGTGCTGAATGCTGGGTGGCTTGGTGCTGGTGCCTGCTGCTCCGTGCGACCATCGTCTGGCCGCGTACCATGATCGAGATATCTCGATCATCCTACGCGCCGTGCGCTGACCGCTCCAAGCAGCAAGCACCAGCACCGAGCACCGAGCACCCAGCATCAGCACCGAGCATAGCGAAACTGCCATACAGTGTCTGCGATGCGCATCACTCGGGTCTTCGCTCACAAGGTCGACCTTCCCCTTAAAGAAGGCCGCTATTCCTGGTCCGGCGGCAAGTTCGTCGAGGTCTTCGACAGCACGATCGTCGGCATTGAAACTGACGCCGGCATTACCGGCTACGGCGAAGTCTGTCCGCTCGGCCCGTTTTATCTGCCGGCGTATGCCGAGGGGGTGCGCGCCGGGCTGCGCGAGCTGGCGCCGCACGTGATCGGCCTCGACCCGCGCGAACTGGGCGGCCTCAACCACGCGATGGACGCCGCGCTGAAGGGCCACGCCTTCGTGAAGTCCGGGATCGATATGGCGTGCTGGGACATTCTCGGCAAGGCGACCCATCTCCCGGTATGCGTGCTGCTCGGCGGTCGCTTCGGTGAGAGCGTCCGGCTCTACCGCGCGATCTCGCAGGAATCGCCCGAGGCGATGGCGAAGAAGGTCGCCGGCTACAAGGCTGAGGGCTACACCAGGTTCCAGCTGAAAGTCGGCGGCGATCCCGACGACGACATCGCGCGGATCCGCGCGGTCAGAACGATGCTCGACGCGCGCGACGTCCTCGTCGCCGATGCCAACACCGGCTGGACGCAGCACGAAGCGATCCGCGTCGCCCGCGCGGTGCGCGACGTCGACGTCTACATCGAGCAGCCGTGCCTGACCTATGAGGAATGCGTCGCCGTGCGCCGGCAGATCGACCAGCCGTTCGTCCTCGACGAGAACGTCGACGACATCCACATGCTGATCCGCGCCCGCGCCGACCTGGCGATGGACGTCGTCAACCTGAAGATCAGCAAGCTCGGCGGCCTGACCAGGACGAAGCAGGCGCGCGATCTGTGCGTATCGATGGGAATCGCGATGACGCTCGAGGACAGCTGGGGCGGCGACATCACCACCGCGGCCATCGCGCACCTGGCGCACAGCACGCCCGAGCACTACCGGTTCACCGCGACGGATTTCAACAGCTACGTCACCGTCAGCACCGCCGCGGGCGCGCCGCAGCGCGATCGTGGGTTCATGCGGGCCAGCGACGGGCCGGGGCTGGGCATCACCCCGCGCGCCGAGGTCCTCGGCGCGCGGGTCGTCGACGTCAGTAGTTGACCGATTGACTGGTTGACCGATTGACTGGTTGACCGATTGACCGATTGACCGATCGATCAG
>DASUGM010000003.1:0-3322 GCA_036274055.1 Vicinamibacterales bacterium
CGGCTCGGCGACAGTCGTCGTCACGCTGGTCGATCGCTCGACCGAACTGGCCGGCACGCTCCGTACTGCGTCAGGTGGGCCGAGCTCCGACGTCGTCGTCATCGCCTTCGCGGCGGATCGCAAGTTCTGGGGCCCGAATGCGCGGCGGGTGCGCTCGGCGCGTCCGGCTGCCGACGGCGCCTTCTCGATCAAGGACCTGCCGCCCGGCGACTACCTGCTCGCCGCCGTCACCGACGTCGATCAGGACGAGTGGCAGGCGGCGGAGTTTCTCGAGAAGCTCTCGCAAGCCGCGATCAAGATCTCGATTGCCGACGGGGAGAAGAAGATTCAGGACCTGCGCATTGGCGGATAACAGAGGCGTGTCTGTGCTTTTTGTTCGGAGTGCTATGTGCTCTTGTGCTTACAGGGCAATCGACAACAGAATCAGCCCGTCTTCCACCTCGAACGAGGTCGGACGCGGCGTGGCGCTCGGCGCATTCAACTTGACCTTCATCGTGTCGCCGGTGACTTCGATGATGCCGAGTTGGAGTTTGCCGGCGTCGTTGCCGCCCCCCGGGCGCCGGCGAACCTGATTAGAATCGTCTTTTCAGTCCTTTTCACAGGAGGTCCCATGTTCATCATCCGCGACATCATGTATTGCCGGCCGGGCAAGGTCCGCCCGATGGTCGAAAAGCTGACCGCGCTCTCGAAGCTCAGCGACAAGATGGGCCTCGGCGCCTTCAAAGTCATGACCGACGTCTGCGCCGAGCGCTACTGGACGGTCGTTTCGGAAATGGAAGTCCCGAATCTCGGCGAGTTCATGGCCAATCAGCAGAAGACGATGCAGATGCCGGAATTCCAGGAAGCGATGAAGGGCTACCACGATCTCGTCGAGCAAGGCCGGCGCGAGATCTACACGCTCGAGAAATGAGACCAGCTGATTGACCGCTTTCGGACGCGGGTCGGCAAGTAAAGCGTGTCGAACTAGCGCCACACCCAGCCGATGCCGGACAGTGCGTGTCATCGCGCGGGGCGCCTCTGTCTGTGCTGCTGTTCGGAGTGCTACGTGCTCATGTGCTTCGCGCGCTGAGCACCGACGCACATAGCACTCCGAACGAGGGCACGGACACGCAACCTACCAATCAACCGACCTGTAGTCCTTCAGAAACTTTCCCCAGACATGCGTCCCGGTGTTGAGCCCGGTGATGATCGGGTCGAGGATCCGGGCGGCCCCGTCGACGATGTCCAGCGGCGGGTGAAAACGTTGCTCGGCGGTCTTGCGCGCGGCGATCTCGTAGGGATCTTCATCGGTCACCCAGCCGGTGTCCACGCTGTTCATGTGGATGCCGTCGCCGTGATAATCCGCGGCCGACGTGCGCGTCATCATGTTCAGCGCCGCCTTCGCCATGTTCGTGTGCGGATGCCGCGTCGTCTTGTGGCTGCGATAGAACTGTCCTTCGACGGCGGAGACGTTGACGATGTGCTTGTCGCGGCCGGGCGTGCGGGTCATCAGAGCCTTGAGACGCGCGTTGAGCACGAACGGCGCGACCGCGTTCACCAGCTGCACTTCGAGCAGTTCGACCGACGAGACCTCGTCGAGCAGCAGCCGCCACGAATTGCGCCCGCGCAGATCCACCTGCTGTAGATCCTGATCGAGCTGCCCGGCCGGAAACAGATCGGACTGTCCGGCGAACTCCTCGGGCAGCAGCGCGACCTGCGAGAGCTCGGCGGCATGCGGCGCGCGCGCGCCCGCGGCGACGTGCCGGACCAGCGCCCGCGGTCCGCCGCCGGCCGCGATCGCGTCGCGCTCCCCCGCCATCATGTGGGCGTAGAACGCGGGCGGACGCCGGACGGTCTGACACGCGTTGTTGATGATGAAGTCCAGCCGATCGCGCGTCGCGAGCAGGTCGCGGCAGAACGCTTCCACGCTCGGCGTGTGGCGCAAGTCGAGGCCGAAGATCTCGAGCCGCCGCTGCCAGTCGCCAAAGTCAGCTTCGCGCGCGAAGCGCGCGGCCGAGTCGTTCGGAAAGCGCGTCGTGACGATCACGTGCGCGCCGCCGCGGAGCAGCTTCAGCACCGCCTGATACCCGATCTTGACGCGGCCGCCGGTCACGAGCGCGACACGGCCGCGCAGATCGGCGAGTTCCGTCCGTTTGTGGAAGTTCAGCGCCGCGCAGTCCGGGCACAGCTGATCGTAGAAATGATGCAGCGTCGAATAGGCGCGCTTGCAGATGTAGCAGGCGCGGGTCTCGATCTCAGCGCCGGCCGCGATCGACGCCTCCTGTGACGGTGCGATGTCGTCCGGCTCGAAGCGGCGCGGCGGCGGCAGTTGATTCGGGGTGTTGATGACCGGCCGCCGATGTTCGCGGCGAATGCCGGTAGCGGCGAGCACGCGCTCTTCCTTGGTGATCCGCGCCGCTTTGCGCTCGCGCTCCTGGGCCTTGGTCCGGCGCCGGCGCGCGACCGGATCGCGCAGCGACAGCGCCGCGATTGCGCGATGCAGTCGGGCCCGGACCTCGTCCGGTAAATCGTCGAGCTGGCCCCAGTCGGCGTTGATGGACTCGAGCGTCGCCGTGGCGCGGCGGACACGGTCGAGAAACGACGCCGATTCGTCGAACGGCAAGCTATCGCTGCGCCGTCGCCCGCGAGAACGCGGGCGCGCCGCCGACCACCGGCAGGCGAAGCGATGTCCCATCGAGATCGATCGACAGCTCCGTCCCTGGTTTCGGCCAGAGCGTGAAATCGCGATCGCTGGCGAAGATCATCAGCCCGATGCGCTTGCCGGCGGGCACGATCTGATCGTCGGGCTGCAAATCGAACGTCATCGTCACGAACTGGCCCGGCACGAGCGGCGTGCCGGCCGCGCGCGAATGATAGTCGCCGCCGTTCGTGAGCGCGTCGTGATTCTGCGGATCGGCCCAGCCGCGGGTTATCAGATTGGCCGGGCTGATCGGCCCCTCCGCCCACGGCAGTTGCACGAGGTAGACCGACAGGTTCGTCGCCGGCTTGCTCGACGCGAGCTTCAGCGTGATCTTCGTCCAGCCGGAAAGATGGACCGGCGCCGTCAGCTCGGGCGTCGCGTAGAGCAAGCGATGCGGCGAGGACTCCGCCATGGCCAACGCCGGCGCGGCGAACTCGACGTCGTCGACGAGCTTTTCGACGCCCTGGGCGGACGCGGCGGCCATACCAAGCCCGCCGACCGCCGCACCGCCCTTCGTCAGGCGAAGCGCCACCGGCGCGGCGTCGGGATTCGGATAATCGGCGTACGGCGTCGGCGCCGGCGTGGGCGCGCCGCGCCCGCGGCCACGACCCGCGGCCGCACCGGGCGTGGCACCCGGAGCCG
>DASUGM010000004.1:0-3221 GCA_036274055.1 Vicinamibacterales bacterium
CGGTGCGCTGGTTGGCTGCGGCGAGCTCGAAGTAGGCGCGCCGCACGTCGTTGCGGATCTGGGCGATGGCGCGCGCGATCTCGGCGTCGGTCGCGGCGACGGTGGCCCTGGCGAGGTCGAGGCGGCGGCCGCGTTTGCCGCCGAGTTCGACCGGCAGCGAGAAGCTGATCGCCTGGCGCGGGGTTTCGCGCTCGGCCTCGTAGGCGATTTCGGGGTTCGGCCGATCGCTGGCGACGCCGAGGCCGGCGTCGGCGACCGCGCGACTCGCGCGCACGGCCGCGAGCGATGGGTTGGCGGCCAGCGCCCGTTCGATCGCCGCGTCGAGCGTCAACGTCTGGGTCGACGCCGACGGCGCCTGCGCGTACACCGCGGCGCTGCCGCCGAGGGCGAGCACGACGCCGATCATCGAGGCGGCAGGGGAGCGCAGGATCCGACCAACGCGCACGAGACTCTACTTCGACATCCCGAACGCGATCACGTGAAACGAGTCGGGAATCGCCGGCGGTCCCGCGGCGCGACCACGGCCTGCCCCGGCCGGCGGCGGCGCGGCCGCAGCGTTCGGATCGACGGGCGCGTACTTTTGCGCCGCGACGTAGAGCCGGTGCGTGGCCGCATCGAGCGCCATGGTGCGCGCTCGCGGTGCCGTGACCAGCGTCTGAACCACGCTCAGCTTGTTCGGACCGTCGACGTGCATCACGGTGATCGCGCCGCCGTTGGCGGTGCCGGAACTGAAGACCATCTGCGTTCCCGGATCGAACCAGGTGGCGTCGGTGCCGCCGACGATCGGCGCGCTCGCCAGGACGTTGCCGGTGTTGGCGTCGATCATCACCGTGTTCGGACCGCCGCCGACGAACACGCGGTGCGTCGTGGTGTCGATCGCCATGCCGGTCGGGCTCGACGCCGGCGCGACCTTCCAGTTGGCGATGACCTTGCGCGTCGCGATGTCGATGACGTCGATCGAATCGGTGTCCTCGATGTTGACGAAGACGCGTCCCAGCGACGAGTCGGCCTGGCCGCTCTCGGCGACACCCGACAGCGGGATCTGCGCGACCGCCTTGCCGGTGGCGTCGATGACGGTCGCGGACTTGCCGCTGTGGTTGAACACCCAGATTTCCTTCTGCTTCGGCTCGTAGCAGATCGCGTCGGGATTCTGCCGCACGCTCGCATCAGCGCCCTTCGTCGAGACCTTGCTCAGCACTTGGAGCGTCTTCAAGTCGACGATGCTGACGGTGTCCTCGCCGCCGTTGGTGATGTAGCCCTTGCCGTCCGGCGCGATAGCGATGCCGTGGACGCCAGGCCCCGCCGGAATCTTGCCGACGACCGCATTGGTGGCGGTGTCGATGACCACGACCTGCGTGCTGTTGGTCAGATACAACCGATGCGCGGCGCTGTCGACGTTGAGGTAGTCGAACGCCGCGGTGCCGCCGACGGGAATCTCGGCGATCTTCGAGTACGGACCGCCTTGGGCCACGATCGACACGGTGCCGACGAGCAGCAGGCTGAGCAGGCGAAGCGGCATGGGACCTGGGTTCATCGGCCCATCTCATCATTCGAACCTGAAGAATGTCTGAAGCTCGGCTTCCCGAGTGCCAGTCTGCTTGAGAGAATGACCGCGTGCGCCTGCTCCTCGTGGAAGACGATGCGCGGATGCGCGCCGTCATTCGGCGCGGCCTCAGTGAGCAGGGCCATGCCGTCGAAGAAGCCGCCACCGGACCTGAGGCGTCCGACGCGGCGGCCTCCGGGCATTTCGACGTGCTCGTGCTCGACCTGATGCTGCCGGGTTTCGACGGCGTCGAGGTCGTCCGCCGGCTGCGTGCGCGCGGCGACAAGACCCCGGTGCTGATGCTGACCGCGCGCGACGCCGCGCGGGACATCGTCACCAGCCTTGACGCCGGCGCCGACGACTACCTGGTCAAGCCGTTCGCGTTTGCGGTGCTGCTCGCGCGCGTCCGTGCGCTCGGCCGGCGCGGGCCGGCCGCGCATCAGGTCGTCTTCCAGGTCGGCGATCTGACGTTCGACAGCGCGACGCGCGCCGTGACCCGCGCCGGCCAGCTGGTGTCGCTGACCCGGACCGAGCACCGCCTGCTCGAGCACCTGCTGCGGCACGCCGGGCGCGTCGTGACGCGCGACGCGATCATCGAGCATCTCTGGGGCAGCGATCGATCGGTCGAGGACAACACGCTCGACGCGTTCGTGAAATCGCTGCGTCACAAGGTCGATCTCGCCGGCCTGGCGCGGCTGATTCACACCGTCCGCGGCGTCGGCTATTCGCTGCGCGAGGACCCTGAGGCATGACCCGGTTGTCGCTGCGCGTGCGGCTCGTGCTCTGGTATCTGGCGGTGCTGGCACCGGCGCTGCTCGCGCTGGCGATCGGCAGCGAGCTTCTGGTCCGTCGCAGTCTCACCGGTGCCGCCGACGCGGCGTTGTCGGCGCGGATCGACGGCGTTCGACTGTTCGTCGAAAACGCCGAACGCGAGCGGTTGTCGCCGGCGGCCCTGCGCGACGAATTTCTCGAATGGGCGCATCTGACCAGCGGGGAAGTGCTGATCGACGTGACCGGGCGCGGCGGCGAGGTGTTTTGCAGCGTGACCCGGCCGGGATGGCCGGCGTTGTCGGCGCGCGTCCGCGACGCGACCGATGTCGACGCCGCGCAGACGCTCGACGGTTCGCCGGTGCGGGTCAAGGCGGGCACCATCGCCGCCCGCGACAATGCCTACAGCGTGGTGGTCGCGGTGCCGATGGAGCAGACCGCGGCGGCGTTCGACCGCTTTCACACCGCGCTGTTATTTCTGCTGCCGTCGATTTTGATCGCCGCGGCCGCCGGCGGCTACTGGATCACCGGGCGGGCGCTGGCGCCGGTCGGACGGATGACGCGCGCGGTCCAGGCGATCACGGTGCGCAATCTCGATCGCCGCATCGACGTGCCGCACAGCGACGACGAATTGCGGCGGCTCGCGCAGACATTCAACGCGATGCTGGCGCGGCTGCACGCGTCGGTCGCCGATCTGTCACGGCTGACCGCCGACGCCTCGCACGAACTGCGCACGCCGGTGACGCTGGTGCGCACCACCGCGGAGGTGACGCTGTCGCGTGAGCGCACGCCGGCCGAGTATCGCGAGGCCATCGCCGAGATCCTCGGGCATTCCGTGCGGATGTCAGGACTGGTCGACAACCTGCTCGCACTCGCGCGGACCGATGCCGGCGTCGAGCCGCGTGGCGAT
>DASUGM010000005.1:0-9442 GCA_036274055.1 Vicinamibacterales bacterium
CGGAGAGCCAGGTGATCGCGTGTTCGGCGCCGCCGTTGTCGATCTCGAGCGCGCCCTTCGTGACGAAGTCCGTCGGCGGCGTCGCGCCGTAGCCGATCGTCGCCGCCGTGACTCCAGGCAGCCGCCGCGCGCGCGCCAGCAATGCGTCGAAGAACTGCGCGCGCCGATCGGCAGTCGCATAGCGCGCTTCCGGCAGCGCGATGCGCAAGGTCAGCACGCGATCGGCGGCGAACCCCGGATCGGCGAAGCGCATCTGAACGAATGCCCGGCCGACGAGTCCGGCGCCAATCAACAACACGATCGAGAGCGCGACCTCAACTGCGATGAACACGCCCGGCCAGCGGCGCAGGCGGCTGCCGGTGCGCTGGTCGCCTTCGCGCAGCGCTGCCTGCGGCGGCGTCGCCGATCCCCGTAAAGCCGGCACCAGACCGAAGACGACACTGGTCATGAGCGCGATGGCGACCGCGTAGCCGAGCACGACGCCGTCGATCTCGATCGACTCCAGCCGCGTCAGCAGCTGCGGTCCGGGTTCGAGTGCCGTGAACATCGCGATCGCGGCCCGCGCGATCAGCACGCCGATCGCGCATCCGGCGAGAGCGAGCAGCACGCTCTCGACTAGCAGCTGCCGCACCAGCCGCACGCGGCCGGCGCCAAGCGCAACGCGGACCGCCATCTCGCTGCGGCGAGTCTGGCCATTGGCCAGCAGAAGATTGGCGACGTTGACGCAGGCGATGAGCAGGAGCAGAAAGACCGCTCCCATCATCGCCAGCTGCGGATCGCGCAACGCGGGGGCTCTCCAGAAGACATTCGACGGCAGGACGACGTCGCCGGCGGCCGCGAATTCGGCGCGCGCGGCGTCGATCGAGACGCCGGGCTTGAGCCACCCGATCGCGAGCACGACCGTCTGCCGCGCGGCCGGGCCCGACGTCGCCAGCGGCGCGAAGAGGTCGTAGCGCAGTCCGGGCGTGTCCGACTCGATCTCCGGGACGACGCCGACGATCACGTGCCTCAGCTCGTCGACATCGATCGTCGTGCCGACAACGGCGGCCCCGGGGGCGTAGTGCCGCGCCACAAAACGATCGGACAACACGACGACGGGCGGCGCGCCGGGCCGGGTGTCGTCTGGAAGAAGCAGGCGGCCGGAGACCGGTCGCGCGCCGAGCACGGCAAGAAAGCCGCCGCTGATGCCGAGCAACCGCGCCCGCGTCGCGGCGGCGCCGCCGGCGGTGAGCATCACCGATCGCGGCGGCGACGACCGCGCCTCGATCCGCGAGTACGACTGCAGCCGCGGGGCGAATTGCGCGAACTCGTCGGCGGTCGGGTTGCCGGGCGATTTCGCGCCGTCCCGCCGCGTCTGGAGATAGACGACGCGCGCGGCGTCCGGATAGGGCAGCGGGCGCAGCAGCGTGGCATCGACGACGCTGAAGATCGCGGTGTTGGCGCCGATGCCGAGCGCGAGCGTGACGACGATCGCAAACGAGAGACCGGGGCGCCGCCAGCACGAGCGCAGCGCGTGTCGGACGTCGCCGCCGAGGCTGCCGAGCAGGCGCGGACGCGGGCCGTGGCCGATCCGTTCGCTGATGCCCGCCGCCGGGACGTCGAGGACGGCGCGCCCGAGGCGGCGCAAAACGGCGACTGCGCCGCCGGCTGTCCAGCTCTCGGCGCATGCCTCGCCGAAGACCTCGGCGGCATCGCCGCCGTGCGCCGCCCGGAAATCGCGCGGGTAGGCGAACAGCAGCGTCCGGTACAGACGTCGGCTCACGGCGGCGATCGCGCGGGCGCCGCGACGATCGCGTGCTCCGGTCACCGCGGGCCTCGCCACGCCGGCAGCAGCTTGCGCGCGCGCGCGGCATCGGTCAGGTGCGCCAGCCGCTCGGCTTCGGCGGCGAGCACGTCGCGGCCGAGCTTCGTCAGCTTGTAGAAGCGCCGCGCCGGCCCTTCGGTGACGGTGCCGGGGTCGCGGGCTTCGGCGACCAGTTCCTCTCGTTCGAGCTTGCGGAGCGATCGATACAGGTTCGCCGGATCGAGCAGCACGCCGCGCGACTCGGTTTCGATGCGTTTCAGCATCCCGTGGCCGTGCCGCGGGCCGTCGACGAGCGCGAACAGGATGAGATAGTCGCGAGGAGCGAGCGGCAACAGGGCGGCGATGCGCGCGGTCGTCGAGGCAGATGGCATGCGACTCTCGGCCGCACACTACTAGTCAAATGACTATATGTCAACCGGTCACGACGGACCGACGTATGCTGAAGAGGCGCCCCATGCCCGCCGCGCAGCTGTTCCTGCTCTCGCCCGCGTATTGCGCCGGCCGCCGCGCCAAGATCCTGCTGAATCCGGCGTCACCGGCCGAGCTGGCGGTGCGGCTGCGCGACGGCACGCTGACGCTCGGCGAGGCGTTTTCGTTCATGAGCGGCCTGTACTTTCGCGGCAAGCTCACGTATGCGCTGCGGTTTGGCCGCGGTTCGCGCGAGTTGCCGCCGGTGCTGGTGATCACGCCGACGCGCGGCCTGCAGCCGCCGGATCTACGCGTCACCGCCGATCTCATTCGCGAGTTCGCCGCGGTCGACATCAGCGCGGCCGACCCGCGCTACCACGTGCCGCTCGAGCGCGACGTCAACGCGCTGGCCGCGCGGCTGCCGCCGGGGGCCCGCGCGGTGCTGCTGGGCAGCGTCGCGACGACGAAGTACGTCGACTTGCTGTCGCAGCTGCTCGGCGCGCACTTGCACTTTCCGCCGGAATTCATCGGCCGGGGCGACATGAGCCGCGGCGGATTGCTGCTGCGCAGCGCCCGTACGTCACTCGAACTCGACTACGACATCCTCCGCGCCGGCGTCGTCCTCAAGCGCGAAGGCCGGCCGGCGCCGGTCCACGTGCTCAGGCCGTTGTGACCAGGCAGAGCCCGCTCCGTGCGCAATGCGCCGGTGCGCCACGTGCGCCGATGCTTGTGCGCAGTGCTCTTCTCTCCGGTCATCGGGGTGAAGTCGTCCGGCCGAGGCTCGCTGCGCCGATCAACTTGACCGCCGCGATTCCAGGCGCACGATGCACGCGCACCGGCGCAACGGCGCATGTGGCGCACCGCGCAAGGGACTAGTTCTTCTTATAAAGAAAGTGGACCGCCCGATACAGGCTGATGTGCAGCGAGGTCGCGTGCGTTTCCTGCGGCATGTAGTCGAACATCGTCTCGTTGTCCGGACGCGTCTTCTTGATCAGCGAGATCAGTTGCTCGTCGGCTGCTTTCATCTCCGCGCCTTCGTCGCCGACCGATAGATACACCTTCCGCTTCGGCGCCGGGTTCGCCGCGAGCGCCGCCGGCGCGGTCTTCATCAGCGATTGGCCGTCCCACCACAAGCTCGGGCTGACGATGACGTAGTTGGTGAAGAGGTGCGGTTTCTGCAGCAGCACCTGAGTCGCGACCAGACCGCCCAGCGACTGGCCGACGATCGTGCTGGTGCCGTCGGTCCGATAGCGCGCCGCGACATGAGGAAGCAGGTCACTTTCGAGAAACGTGATGAACTTCAGCGCTCCGCCGCTGGTCGGCGCCGCCTTACGGTCCTCGGCGACCGACGACGGCATCGTGAAGTCGCGTTTGCGATCGACGTTCGAGATGCCGACGACGATCGACGGCGGCATGACGCCATAGGTCGCGAGGAAGTCGAACAGCGACGCCGCGTGGAAGTAATCCTCGTGCGCCGAGCCGTCGAGCAGGTAGATGACGGGATATCGCGCCGTCCCTTTCTCGTAGCCCGGGGGGAGAAGAACGTTGATCCGGCGCTCTTCGTTCAGCGCCTTCGAGAAGATCTTGTCGACGTTGCCGAACTCGAGGGTGGGAGGTTCCTGGGCGAAAGCAGGGCACATCAGCGCAATGAGCGACAGCGCCACGATCGACAGCACCGTGAAGGATCCATGGGGGATTCTGTAGGAGCGTGAAGGCGCGTTGTTGGTCTTGAAACCCAGGAGTTCCTTCATGCTCCTACAGAATCCTCCCCGGATCCTTCACGGTGCTGTCGATCTGTACGGTGCTGTCGATCACGATCTACTTCGCCCCGACGCTCTTCAGGAACTCCTGAATCTGCTTCACGGCGTAATCGATCTTGATGTCCATCGCCATCTTGCCGTACTTGACGTCCGAGGCCCGGCCGTCGCCGCTGACGCCTGACGCGACCGGACGCGGCGCGTTGGGATCAGCGGGATTCGGCACCGTCACCGCGACCGGCAGCAGGTCCAGGCGCGTGTACGCGTTCGGCTTCTTCTCCTGCTCCTGGAGGTACATCATCGTCGACGTGTCGGGGATCCCGGCGTGGCCGCTGACCGGCAGGTTGTTCTGCTTCAGCCACTCGTCGAAGTCGCCCTGCGCCTTGGCGTAGACGGTGTCGGCGTAGAGCACGTGAATGTTGCGCGCGGCGAGCTCGGGCGCGCGGTACTTCTCCTCGAGCTTCTTCGCGACTTGCCCGTAGACGTTGGTGCCGCCGCCGTGATCGTTGAGGATGATCACGTTGGTGAAGCCGGTGGCGATCGCCTGTTCGGCGATCTGTTCGCACAGCAGCCCTTGAATCTCCGACGTCAAGCCAAGCGTGCCCGTCGCCTGCGCGCTGGCGTTGTTCTGCGAGTAGGGAATGACCGGCAGCGCGATCGCGTTGCCGAGCTTGAGCGCGATCGCCTTGACGATGGCGCGGCCCATGATGGTGTGGCCGCCGTTGACGTTCTGGGGACCGCGCGATTCGGTGCCGCCGAAGTAGATCAGCGCCGTGGACTTTCCTTCCTTGTGAATCGCCCGGTAGACCTCGGGCCAGGTCATCAGTTCGAACTCGACCAGGCCTTTCGGTTCGTTCTTCGAGAAAAATTCAGCCGGCGGATCCCGCGGCGGCTGCTGCGGGCCGCCGCGACCGCGGCCCTGACCGCGGCCGGCGGGCGGATCGCCGGCCTGCTGTGGCACCGGGGGAGTCTGCGCGAACGCGGTGGAAGCAACGAAGAGGAGCAATGCAAGGGGCGGTATGAGTTTCTTCATAGCCGCCCATTCTACAGGTCACAATCTGGGGCGGAGGCTCCGTGTCCCACCGGTTCGCAGGCGTGACGGGCTCAGTCGTCGGCGTCGTTCTTCTCGCGGGATGGCTCGGCGCCTTCACGGTTGCCACTGCCCAGCAGGCGGCTCTGACCGTTGACCCGTACAACGGCTGGTCCGCCTACGGCGGCGGCAACGATCAGATCCGCTACTCGAGCCTGAAGCGGATCGACAGGACCAACGTCGCCAAGCTCGCCGTCGCGTGGACCTACGACACCGGCGAGTCGGGCGCGACGCAAACGCAGCCGATCGTCGTTGACGGCGTGCTCTACGGCTACACGCCGACGCACAAAGCCTTTGCCGTGCGCGCCGCCACCGGGGAACGGCTATGGACATTCGATTCGGGCGTCGCCGGCAGCGGACCGAATCGCGGCGTGATGTATTGGGCGAGCGGCGGCGATCGCCGGGTGTTCGTGGCCGTCGCGAACTTTGTCTACGCGCTCGATGCCGCGAGCGGAAAACCGATCACGACGTTCGGCGCGGACGGCCGCATCGACTTGCGCGACGGACTGGATCGCGATCCGGCGGCGCAGTCGGTGCGGCTGACGAGCCCGGGTGTCATCTTCAAGGATTTGATGATCGTCGGCGGCCGAGTCGGCGAGACGCTGCCGACCTCGCCCGGCGATATCCGCGCCTACGACGTCCGCACCGGCGCCGTGCGGTGGACGTTTCACACGATCCCGCATCCGGGCGAATTCGGCTACGACACCTGGCCGCGCGAGGCCTGGACGTACGGCGGCGGCGTCAACAACTGGGCGGGGATGGCGCTCGACGAGCGCCGCGGCATCGTCTTCATTCCCACCGGATCGGCGGCCACCGATTTCTACGGCGCCGATCGCGCCGGCGACAACCTGTTCGCGAACACGCTGCTCGCGCTCGACGCCAACACCGGACGGCGCCTCTGGCATTTTCAGATCGTCCGCCACGACATCTGGGACCGCGACTTGCCATCGCCGCCGAGCCTGGTCACCGTGCAGCGCGACGGCAAGACGATTGACGCCGTCGCGCAAGCGACGAAGCACGGCGTGTTGTTTCTATTCGAGCGGACGACCGGCCGGCTGCTGTTTCCAATCGAGTACCGCGACGTCCCGGGCAGCACCGTGCCTGGCGAGAAATCAGCTGCCGCGCAGCCGTTTCCCGTCGAGCCGGCGCCGTTCGCGCGGCAGCGGCTCACCGAAGACCTGCTGACCAATCGCACTCCGGAAGCGCGCCAGTGGGCCCTCGAGCAGTTCAGGTCGTTCCGCAGCCAGGGACAGTTCGCGCCGCTCGGCGTCGATCGTCCGACGGTCGTCTTTCCGGGTTTCGACGGCGGCGCCGAGTGGGGCGGGCAGGCATTCGATCCGGAGACCTCGCTCTACTACGTCAACGCCAACGACCTCGCCTGGACCGGCACGCTGGCGCCAAGCACCGGAGGACGGAGCGGTGCGGCCCTTTTTCAGCAACACTGCGCGCGCTGCCATGGCGAGGACCGCCGTGGCCTGGCGCCGGACGCGCCGTCGCTGCTCGCCGTGATCGCGAAGTATCGCGAAGCCGACGTCACCAATCTGGTCAGGCGCGGCCGCGGCCGGATGCCGAGTTTCGCGGCGCTGCCGCAGACCGCGGTGAACGCAATCGCGCGCTTCGTGATCACGGGCCAGGACACTCCCGCCGCGTCGGCACCGGCGAATGAAACAGAGTCACCGCTGATCGACACGGCCTACCGATTCACCGGCTATCGCCGCTTTCTCGATCCTGATGGGTTTCCCGCAGTGGCGCCGCCCTGGGGCACGCTGAGCGCGATCGATCTGAACACCGGTGAATACGTCTGGAAAGTGCCGCTCGGCGAATACCCTGCCCTGGTGGCGCAGGGACTCGTGAATACCGGCAGTGAAAACTACGGCGGTCCGGTCGTCACCGCCGGCGGTCTGGTCTTCATCGCCGCGACGGTGGCAGACAACAAGATTCGCGCGTTCGACAAGGCGACCGGCGCGCTGCTCTGGCAGTCGACGTTGCCCGCCCCAGGCCGCGCGACGCCGGCCGTCTATGCGGCCAACGGCCGGCAGTTCGTCGTCATCGCCGCCGGCGGCAAGTACGTGGCGTTCGCAATGAAATAAGGATGGGGGACGGGGGTTGCTGCGCAAGCACCCCCGTCCCCCGACCTGCTTGCTCGGGGGTTGCTTGCGCAAGCACCCCCGTCCCCTTCCGAGGAATAACCGGAACGGGTCCGGGATTAGGGTCGGCATGCATATTCGCCGTCCACGGCCCCAGGAAGGCGACATCCTGCTCGCTGTTTGGGAACGCTCGGTGCGTGCGTCGCATACGTTTCTCAGCGATTCGGATGTCAGGGCTCTTCGACCGCTGGTTGCTGTCTACCTCGCGGGCGACGCGCTCGATCTGTGGGTCCTCGCCGACGACGCCAATGTCGCCGTCGGGTTTCTCGGCATCGCCGGCGATGCGATCGATGCGCTGTTTCTCGATCCCGCGTATCGCGGGCTCGGCTATGGACGACGTCTGGTCGAATACGCACAGGCGATGCGGCCGGGTTGCCCGCTCACCGTCGACGTGAACGAGCAGAACGAAGGCGCCTGCCGCTTCTACGCAACGCTCGGGTTCGTCGTCGTCAGCCGCTCGCCGCTCGACGATGCCGGCCGGCCGTTTCCGTTGCTGCACATGCGCCGGGGAGCGATGGCGAAGATGATTTTCTAGGTTCCAAATGACGAGTGGCCTCGGGTTGCTGCGCAAGCACCCCCGTCCCCCGTCTTACTTGATTGCCGGAAAGATCTTCGGGAACACCGCGTCGGTCGTGAAGATGCAGCGGTCGTTGTGGCCGCACTCCGAGACGACCTGGATCTCGTGCGTCGCGCCCAGTTGATCCCTTAGAAACTTCGCATAGGCTTCGCCGCGCGCGCGTCGAGTTGGTCCTTGCGCCATCGCCGTGCACGAACTATCGAAGCCGCCGAGTGGCAGCGTGTCCACCTGGCCGACCAGGAATGTCGTCGGCCGCGCGATCAGCCGTTTCTTCAGCTGTTCGTCGCTCATCTTCGCGGTGTAACCGTTGCGATTCTCGAGGCCGGCCGGCCACCGGTTGTAGTTCGCGCAGTTCTTTGCCGCCGCGTCGTACGGGCCGAAGGTGAACCTGGTATGCGCCGCGGTGTCCGGGGTCAGGCTCCAGCCGTCCTTGGCCGCCGCCGGCTCGGCGTCCTCCTGCGGCAACGGCCGTAACCCGTCCGGCCAGGCGTAGCTCGACGGGTTGGCGACGACGTAGGTCACGGGCACGCCGAGCGTCTCGTGGACCTTGTTCGCCATCGCGTACCGCGTCGCGTACTGGCCGCCGGCCGAATGTCCAGTGACGACAATCGCCTTCATGTTCGGAAACAGCGACTTGCTCGCGAACGTTCGGAGCAGCTCGTCGGCGACGTCGAAAGACGAAAGATCAGGATGGCTCGGCGACATCCCGCCCGATCGCCAACTGTCGCCACCGCCCGGCCAGACGACCTCGTCGGCCTGCTTCGGATCGGTGTTGATGATCAGATGCGGCGCGACGACGATGGTGTCTTCGAGCGCGCCGGCGAGAAACGCCGCGGCGACGGCGGTGGAGAAGTAGTGATCGGCGTTGCGATTGGTGCCGTGCACCATGATCAGCGCGCGGCGGATGTTGTCGTTGCGCTCGGTGAGCTTGTAGCTCGAGTAAACCATCGTCCGCGCCGGACCTTTGCCGTGCACGACCCAGCCGACGCAGGCATCGGTCGCCGTGGTGCACGGTGCGACGGCGGCGGTGGGCGGCAGCGTGACGGCGCCGAGCGACGTCGACGCAATGAACACGGCGGTGAGCAGCACGATGCGCATGAGCAGAGGATACACAGACGTTCGGCGTTACACTACCTGCCGCCGTCTGATCCCCAGGAGGCCTTGTGATCAAGAAGCTAGTGCTGCTCACCATTGCGATCGGCGCGCTGAGCGCCTGCGCCCAGACGCCGCCCCCGCCGCCCGCGCCGAAGGTCGATGTCGCGGCGGACGAGGCGAAGCTGAAGGCCGACCTGTCGAAGTGGTTTGATGACTACAACGCCGGCAACGCCGACGCTTTGGCAGCCCAATACGCGGATGACGGAGTGCTGATGCCGCCAAACGCGCCGGCATCCACCGGCCGCGCGGCGATCGCCGCGTTCCTCGGGAAGGACACCGCCAATACCAAGACCGCTGGCCTGACGTTGAAAAACACCGAGGTGACCGGCGTCGGCGTGACCGGCGATCTCGCGTGGATGAGCGGCACGTTTGCCGTCGTCGACGCCAAGGGCGCGAACGTCGACGTCGGCAAGTACCTTTCGGTCCATCGCCGTACCAGCGGCGGCTGGCTCTACATCCGGGACACCTGGAACTCGGACAACCCGCCTCCACCGCCGGCGAAGA
>DASUGM010000006.1:0-5813 GCA_036274055.1 Vicinamibacterales bacterium
TGGGGTCAAACACGGGTCAGACCCCCCGGGGTCTGACCCGTGTTTGACCCCAAGCCACAGCAGCGCCGGCGCGGTCGCCATCGTCGTGACGATTGCCATGATCACCATCATCGAGAACAGCGCCGGCGAAATCACGCCAAGTTCGAGGCCGACGTTGAGCACGATCAACTCCATCAAGCCGCGGGTGTTCATCAGCGTCGCGAGCGCGCCGGAGAAGCGCGCGTCGTAGCCGGCCACGCGCGCGGCAACGAACGTGCCGCCGAACTTGCCGACGGTGGCGACGATGACGATGGCGCCGCAGATCAGCCACGCGTCCACGCTGGACACGAGATCGATCCGGGTTCGCATCCCGGTGAAGGCAAAGAACGCCGGCAGCAGCAGAATCGTCACCGGATCTCGCAGTTGCGCCACCAGCGCGCGAGCGACCCGCGTCTCCGGCGGGACCAACGCTCCGAGCAGAAACGCGCCGAAGATCGCGTGGATGCCGATCGCTTCGGTCGCGATCGCCGATAGGAGCAAAGCGAGGAACATCACCGCGAGCACCGATCGGGTCGGCTCCGCGGCGCCGTGGTCGCGCGCGATGGATCGGATCAACGGCCGCACGACCAGAAACATCAGGGCGACGAACGCGATCGCGCCGCCGATGACGACGACGCTGTCGCCCGCCTGCGCCTGGGTGAAACTGACGACGAGCGCCAGCAGGCACCAGGCCGTCACATCACCGGCCGCCGCGCAACTGAGCGCGACCACACCGAGCGGCGTTTGCGAAAGACCTCGGTCGGTGAGGATCCTCGCCAGCACGGGAAACGCCGTGATCGACATCGCTACGCCCATGAACAGCACGAAGCTGCCGAGCGTAACGCCGGCAGGTGCGAGCGTCGCGTGCAGCCACAACGCGAGCACGGCACCGAGCACGAAAGGCACCAGAATCCCGGCCTGTGAGATCGCGATCGTGGCTTTCAGTCGCGCCTGCGCGCGATCCGTATGCAGATCGAGGCCGACGACGAACATGTAGAGCAGCACGCCAAGTTGCGCGACCACTCCCAGATACGGCGCCGACTCCGGCGGCAGAACGAACGCCGACCACACCGGCCCGATCAGCGACGGACCGAGCAGAATACCGGCCAACACCTCGCCAATCACGGCCGGCTGCCCGAGCCGCGCCAACAGCCGACCGAGCAGTTGTCCGAGCGCGATGACCGCCGCGAGGGCGATCAGGACGTGCAGCAGCGGCGACATTCAGCGTGACCGACGCGCGGTCACGAACGCGCCGACGACGAGAATCGCCGGGACGATGAGGACGCCGCCGAGCACGGCGAGAGACTAGCGCAATCCGTGCGCAGTGCGCCAATGCGCGGTGCGTCGTGCGCCTGCAAAGTGCCACTCTCTTCGAATATCCGGGCGAAGTGGACGGTTCGGACCTGGCCGCGGACAAGAGACCCTGCCCCGCCGAAGAGATTCCGGCTCGACCGCCCTCACAGCATCGGCACGAGCTTTTCGGCGTCCTCGACGGTGACGCCCTTGCGCTGCGCGTAGTCCTCGATCTGGTCCTTCCCGATCCGCCCGACGTTGAAGTACTTGGCCTGCGGGTGCGCGAAGTACAGCCCGCTGACCGACGCCGCCGGCGTCATCGAGTAGCCCTCGGTCAATTCGATGCCGACCGCCGGCGCGTCGAGCAGTGAGAACAGCGTCGTCTTTTCGCTGTGGTCGGGACACGCCGGATAGCCGAACGCCGGGCGAATACCGCGGTACTCCTCGTCGATGAGCTGATCGTTGCTGAGCGCCTCGTCCTTGCCGTAGCCCCAATCCCTGCGCGCCTGCGCGTGGAGGTACTCCGCGAATGCTTCGGCGAGTCGATCGGCGAGCGCCTTGACGATGATCGCGCTGTAGTCGTCGTGGGCGCGTTCGTACTCGGCGGCAAACACATCGGCGCCGATGCCGGCCGTCACCGCGAATGCGCCGATGTAGTCCGGCGCGAATGAGTCCTTTGGCGCGACGAAATCGGCAAGCGAACGATTCGGCCGGCCGTCGGCAATCGGCTCCTGCTGCCGCAGCATGTGGAACGTCGCCAGCTTCACCTTGCGCGCGTCGTCCTTGTAGACCTCGATGTCGTCGCCGATCGTGTTCGCCGGCCAGAACCCGTAGACACCGCGCGCCGTCAGTCTCTTTTCCTTGATGATCCGATCGAGGATCGTTTGCGCGTGGTCGTAGAGCTCGCGCGCCGGGCCGCCGTACGACGGGTGGTCGAGGATCTCCGGGAACCGCCCCTTCAGCTCCCACGCCGAGAAGAAGAACGTCCAGTCGATGAACGGCACCAGCTCCTCGATCGGCGGCTCGACGACGCGTTTGCCGACGAACCACGGCACGGGAATCTGCAGCGTGTCCCAGTCGGTCTTCAGATGATTGGCGCGCGCGTCGGCCAGCGTCAGGAGCGGCTTCTCGCGCCGGGCGCCGTATTTCTTGCGAAGCTCTTCCTGATCGGCGCGCACGGCGGCGAGGTAGTCCGGCCGCTGGCGATCGCTCAGCAGACTCTGGACGACGTCGACCGCACGCGAGGCGTCGAGCACGTGCACCGTCGCGCCGCTGAACTCCGGCGCAATCTTCACCGCCGTGTGCTGCTTGCTTGTCGTCGCGCCGCCGATCAGCAGCGGCGTCTTGATCTCGCGCCGTTCCATCTCCTTGGCGACGAACACCATCTCGTCGAGCGACGGCGTGATCAGCCCGCTGAGACCGATGATATCGGCGTTCTTCTCGGCGGCGGCGGCGAGGATCCTGTCGCACGAGACCATCACGCCGAGGTCGATGACTTCGTAGTTGTTGCAGCCGAGCACGACCCCGACGATGTTCTTGCCGATGTCGTGAACGTCGCCCTTGACGGTCGCCATCAGCACGCGGCCGTTCGACTGCCGCGTCCCGGCCGCCTTGGCCTCGGCGTCCATGAACGGCTCGAGATACGCGACCGCGCGCTTCATCGCCCGCGCGCTCTTGACCACCTGCGGCAGGAACATCTTGCCGGCGCCGAACAAATCGCCGACGACCTTCATGCCGTCCATCAACGGCCCTTCGATGACGTCGAGCGGCCGGCCGAGCTTCTGCCGCGCCTCTTCGGCGTCCTGCTCGATGAACTCGACGACGCCGTGGACCAGCGCGAACGACAGCCGCTCCTCGACAGTCCGGTCGCGCCACGAAAGATCGATTTCGCGCTTCTTCCCCGCGCCCTTGACCTGATCGGCGAAGGCGACCATACGCTCGGTCGCATCCGGCCGGCGGTTGAAGATCACGTCTTCGACGTGCTCGAGCAGATCCGGCTTGATGTCTTCGTACACGGCAAGCTGGCCGGCGTTGACGATGCCCATGTCGAGGCCGGCTTTGATCGCGTGAAACAGGAACGCAGCATGGATGGCTTCACGGACGATGTCGTTGCCGCGGAAGGCGAACGACAGGTTGCTGACGCCGCCGGAGATCTTCACCCCCGGGCAGGTCGCTTTGATGATCTTCGCCGCTTCGATGAAGTTGATCGCGTACTCGTTGTGCTCCTCGAGCCCGGTCGCGATCGCGAGGATGTTCGGATCGAAGATGATGTCGGTCGGGTTCCAGCCGGCGGTCTCGACGAGCAGCTTGTAGGCGCGCTGACAGATCTCGACTTTGCGCGCGACGGTGTCGGCCTGGCCGGTTTCGTCGAACGCCATCACCACCGCGGCGGCGCCGTAGCGTCGGACCAGCTTCGCCTTGTGCAGGAAGTCGGCCTCGCCTTCCTTCAGCGAGATCGAGTTGACGACCGACTTGCCCTGCACGCACTTCAGCCCGGCTTCGATCACCGACCATTTCGAGCTGTCGATCATCACCGGCACGCGGGCGATCTCCGGCTCGGTGGCGATGTAGTTGAGGAACGTCGTCATGGTGCGCTCTGAGTCGAGCATCGCCTCGTCCATGTTGACGTCGACCATGTTGGCGCCGCCGCGCACCTGATCGAGCGCCACCGCCGCGGCCTCGGTGTAGTTGTCGTCCTTGATCAGCCGGGCAAACTTCTTCGAGCCGGTGACGTTGGTGCGCTCGCCGATCATCTGGAAGTTGGAGTCTGTCCGGATCGTCAGAGGTTCAAGGCCGGAGAGCCGCGTGGTGACGTCGGGTGCTTTTTCGGCAGCGTCAGGAGTCGAAAAATCACCCGACGTCTTCTTGGGCCGCGGCTTCGCATCTCGAACCGCATCGCCCACCGCCCGCACGTGATCCGGCGTCGTCCCGCAGCAGCCGCCGATGATGTTGGTGAACCCGCTCTCGGCGAACTCGCGGAGCAGCGCCGCGGTTTCGGCTGGCAACTCGTCGTATTGACCGAACGCGTTCGGCAGCCCGGCGTTCGGGTAGACGCTCACCCAGCAGGTCGCGATCCGCGCCAGCTCGGCGAGATAGGGACGCATCTCCTTGGCGCCGAGCGCGCAGTTGACGCCGATCGACCACGGCCGGGCGTGCTCGACCGAGAGATAGAACGCGTCGAGCGTCTGCCCCGACAACGTCCGGCCGCTCTTGTCGGTGATCGTCACCGAGATCATCAGCGGTATATCGACGCCCTTCTCTTCCAGCACTTCCTCGATAGCGACGATGCCGGCCTTGGCGTTGAGGGTGTCGAAGATCGTCTCGAGCAGCAGCACGTCGACGCCGCCGTCGATCAGGCCGCGGACCTGATCGGCGTAGGCGTCCTTCAGGGCGTCGAATGTGATGTTGCGGAACGCGGGATTGTTGACGTCCGGCGAGATCGACAAAGTCCGATTCGCGGGGCCAATTGAACCGGCGACAAAGCGCGGCTTCGACGGATCTTTGGCCGTGTACTCGTCGGCGGCCTCGCGCGCCAGCCTGGCGGCCGCGACGTTCATCTCGTAGCAAACGGGCTGCAGCGCGTAGTCGGCCTGCGACACCGCCTGCGCGTTGAACGTATTGGTCTCGATGATGTCGGCGCCGGCCTCGAGATACTCACGGTGAATGCCGGCGATGACGTCGGGTCGGGTCAGCACGAGCACGTCGCTGTCGCCCTTGAGGTCGTGAGGGTGCGCCGCGAACCGTTCGCCGCGATAGTCGGCCTCGACCAGCTGATGGCGCTGAATCATCGTGCCCATCGCGCCGTCGAGGATCAGCACCCGTTGCCGAAGGATCTCGTCGAGTTGGTCCCGCTTCGTCCGCACGCTCATGATCGGTGTACTCGTTCCTTCGCCGGCGTCTTGCCGGAAGCTATCAACACGGTGAACGGATCGCCGGGCCGCCGCGCGCCGACGCGAACGGTAATCTCGGTGAACCCGGCGGCCGCAATCAGCGATTTCAGCTGCTCGTCCTTGAAGCCGAGCCACTGATCGCCGAGCGTGCCTTTGACCCAGTGCTCGGAATGCTGGCGAAGATCGAGGACCAGCAGCGTGCCGCCGGGCCGCAGAATCCGCCGCGCTTCGGCGAGGGCGACGTCGGGCTTCGGCGCGTGATGCAGCGCCTGCGACAACACCGCGACGTCGACGCTCGCGTTCTTGATCGGCAGCCGGTCGAGCGCGCCGTGTTTCCAGGTGATGTTCGACACCTTGCGGCGCCGCGCCAGCGCCTTGGCGCGCTCGAGGACGTCCTTCGATCGATCGACGGCAATGACGCGCTTCGCCCAGCGCGCCGTCTCGATGGTCAGATAACCCTCGCCGCAGCCGAGGTCGGCGACCTCGAGCGCGGGCAGCAGCATCCCGAGCGCGCGCGACCACGCTGCCCAGCTCCGGCCCGGCACCAGCTGCCGGCGCTCGTCTGCCGCGCCATGCTGCGCGAAGCTTTCCTTGCGCAGCCGCCGCACTTCT
>DASUGM010000007.1:0-30978 GCA_036274055.1 Vicinamibacterales bacterium
CTTCTCCCTGTTGATTCGCTCTTGGCAACCGCTTTTCACTCAGCCCGCCGCGTGTCATTCTTCAGGCAGGAACCCATGAAACTCAGATCTCATCTCCTCGTCCCGGTTTGCCTCCTTGCGCTGACCGCCTCGGCTCTTGCCCAGAACGCCGTCGACGATCTGATCGCGAAGAACCTCGCCGCGAAGGGCGGGCTCGAGAAGCTGAAGTCGATCACGTCGATGAAGCAGATCAGCAAGATGACCACCCAGGGCACCGAAGCGACCATCACCGTCTACAGCAAGCGCCCCAACCTGCAGCGACAGGAGGTCAGGATCGCCGGGCAGACGGTCACCAACGGCTTCGACGGCGAAGTGTCCTGGATCATCAACCCCTTGTCCGGCATGAACCGGCCGATCGTCGTCACCGGCGCGCAGGCCGACGTCATCCGCGAGCAGGCGGCATTCGACGGCCCGCTGGTCGACTACCAGGCACGCGGGAGCAAGGTGTTGTTGAGCGGCATCGAGACGATCGGCGATCAAAAAGTCCAGCACCTGCAGGTCATCGACCGCTCCCAGCACGCGCAGCACATCTACCTCGACGCCGAGACCAATCTCGAGACCAAGATCGTGTCAATCCTCGACGGCCGGAAGTTCGAGCAGGAACTATCCGATTACCGTGAGGTCGAGGGTGTGAAGTTTCCGTTCACGATCAAGATGTCGGTCGACGGCGTGGTGCAGTCGCAGATCAGCGTGCAATCGGTGGAGTTCAACGTCAAGATCGACGACGCGATGTTCAAGGCCGTCAAGTAGACCCAGGCGGACAACGTGCACTACGAAGAGCGCGCACCGCACCCGCGGCTGCGTCCATTCGTCGAGGCCTACTGGATCCTGACCGGATCGCCGGAGTCGCCGGCGCTCGATCCGATCCTTCCCGACGGCCGATCCGAGATCATCATCCACCGCGCCGCGCCGTTTCGCCGGGTGCAGAACGGCAATACGCCGCAACGGCAGCGCTCTCTGCTCTTCGGCGGCCAGCTGCGCACGCCGACGTTCCTCGTCGCCGACGGCGGCGCCGACATCCTCGGCATCCGCTTCCGGCCGTGCGGTGCATCGATGTTCGTGCGCGCGCCGCAGACCGAGTTCGTCGACGAGGTCGTCGACGCCGGCGATGCCGTCGCACCGTGGCTGACCGAGACGCTGCGGCGCGCCCAGGAGGCGCCGACCAGCGACGGCGCGATCGCAATCGTCGACAGTGCTTTGCTGTCGCGCGCCACCGATCCGCCGCGCGGTTTCGCCGCCGCCAGCGCCGCCGTCGACCGCCTGCTGGCATCGCGCGGCCAGACCACGATCGAGCAGGTCGCCGCCGACACCGGCCTGAGCCGCCGCCATCTCGAACGCGTCTTCCTCCGCCACGTCGGCGTCACGCCGAAGTTCTTCGCCCGCATCCAGCGCTTCCAGTCAGCCGTCGACGCGATCGCCCGGGATCCGTGGATCGAGGTCGCGCTCGCCCACGGCTACGCCGACCAGCCGCATCTCATTCGAGATTTTCGAGAGTTGGGGGGAGCGTCGCCGCAGAGGCTGATGACCAACCTCGGGGAGCTGACGACGTTCTTTACTGAGGCTTACCGACGGAAGATCAACGTCAACTTTAAACTCGAAACTTAAAACTCGAAACGGCGGTGGCCGGCTTCGCCGGCATCTGTTTTGGGAAACAGACGCGAGCGGAGCGAGCCACCACCGTTTGAAGTTTCAAGTTTTCAGTTTCGAGTTGCCTAGACTAGAGCGGTTTCCCGAGCCGTTCCTGCAGCTTTTCACGATAGCCCCGACTCAACGTCAGCCTGGTTCCATTCCGGAGAATGACCACGTACTCGCCGTTGAACCACGGCTGCAGTTCCTTGATCCGCTCGATGTTGACGATGTGCGAGCGGTGGATGCGGAAGAACGTCTCGGGGTTGAGCCGCGCTTCAATCGAGTTCATCGTCTCGCGGAGCAGGTGGCCGTCCTGGCCGACGTGCAGGCGGACGTAGTTGCCGGCAGCTTCGATCCAGTCGATCTCCTCGGCGCGGAGGAAGAACAGGCGGCCGCCAGACTTGACGACGAGGCGATCGGTGCGGGCCGCGGGGCGATCCGATTTCAGATCGCGCACCAGCGCGAGCAGGCGGCGGCCGAGATCGCGGGTCTCCTGGTTGTCGATCTGGCTGCGGACGCGCTTGAGCGCGCCGTGGAAGCGCTCCTGATCGAACGGCTTGAGCAGGTAGTCGAGCGCCTGCACCTCGAACGCGCGCAGCGCGTGCTGATCGTAGGCGGTCACGAACACGACCGGCGGCATGCGCTCGGCGCCGACCGTCTGAATCACCTCGAAGCCGTCGAGCTTCGGCATCTGGACGTCGAGGAAGACCAGGTCCGGCGACTGGCCGAGGATGGTCTCGACGGCCTCGACGCCGTCCTTGGCCTCGCCGACGATCTCGACGTCCCCTTCGGTGTCGAGCAGCGAGCGCATCCGCTCGCGCGCGAGCGGCTCGTCATCGACGATGACGGTGCGGATAGTGCGGGCGGCAGTCGGGGTATCCATACGTCCTTCTTGAGCAATCATGCGACGAACTCCGCAATGGAAATGGCGGCCGGTTCCTGACGGTACGGGATGCCCACCAGGACAGTGAAGCCGTTGGGATGGCGCTGAAACTCGAAGCGGTAGCGCGAGCCGAACTGGTGCGTCAGGCGCGCGCGTGTGTTCGACACGCCGATGCCGGTCGAGAGCGCCGCCATCGCGCGCTCGTTCGGTCCGGATCCAGTGTCGTCGACGGTCATGATCAACATCTCGCCGTCGCGGCGGGCGCCGATCGCGACCCGGCCGGGCCGGCCGCTCGGCGCGATGCCGTGCTTGATCGCGTTTTCGACCAGCGGCTGCAGCACCAGGGCCGGCACCGCGGCGTCGAGGACGTCGGCGTCGACATCGAATTCGATCGCGAGGCGATCGCCCATCCGGACCTGCTCGATCGAGGCGTACTTCTCGAGGAATTCCATCTCTTCGAACAGCCGGATTTCCGGACGCGTCACCGAGTCGAGGGTCAGCCGCAGCAGGTCGCTCAGCCGCGACAGCATCCGATCGGCGGCCTGGACGTCGCGGTGCATCAACGCCGAGATCGCGTGCAGCGTGTTGAAGAGAAAGTGCGGGTGCAGTTGATGCTGCAGCATCTGCAGCTGCGACTCGACCAGCCGGGTCTCGAGCTGCGCTTCGTGCAGCGCCCGCTGCTGCGCCTCGGAGTGATAGAACGCCGCGTGCGCGATGCCGACGATGGCCGCGCCGGTGGTGATTTCCCAGTCGATGGTCGCCGACATCTCGATCGGGAAAGCGCGCCAGATCGTCGGCAGCCACTCGAACCCGGGGTACTGATCGGGCGCCGGTCGCACCACCCAGTACCATTTGGCGAACGTCTGCGAGAACGACTGCAACGCGACGTGCGTGAGCGCGGCGGCGACGACCGCGGCGATGTGGGCGGGCACGGCGATACGCGGCGCGCGGTCGAGCCGGAGGCGTGCCGAGAGAATCACCAGCGGCACGGCCAGCACGACCCAGCCGTACCAGAACGAGGCGTTGAGCAGCGCCAGCCGCCACGGGACCGGGTCGAATCCGCGGGCGCTTTCGGCCTGATAGGCGAGGGCCGCCGAAAAGGCGGACGCCAGCGCGGCCGCCAGGAAAACGACGCCCAGAACACGTGCCCGGGAACGCATCAACTCACTATCTAGGGGGGTTAGACGCGAGTCAACGGCATTGGTACCGGGGCTGGGATGAACGGGGGCCTTGCCATCGGCGATGGGCGATCGGGTGATCGAGCCATGGCAGAGCATCGGGCGATGGGCGATCGGGCGAAGGCCGTCCCGCGAGTTCTCCGACACGAGTCGCACAGCGCTCAGCACGGCCTTCGCCCGATCAGCGATCGCCCATGCTCTGCCATGGCTCGATCACCCGATCGCCCATCGCCGATGGCGCGGCGATGGCGCGGCGCGGCGTCGAGCGCCGCGCGGATCTCCTGTTTTTTCTGTATGATGCCCTGCGTGAGCACGACGAGCCGTGTAACGCGCGCGTGGCGTCAGGGCGACCCCTGGACCGTCACCGACGCATCGGAACTTTACGAGATCGATCGCTGGGGCAAGGGTTACTTTTCAATCGGGCCCAATGGCCACGTCCGGGTCCATGCCACCAAGGAGACCGAGCGCTCCATCGACCTCAAACAGCTCGTCGATCACCTGCAATTGCGAGGGATCGGCCTGCCGATCCTGATCCGCTTCCGCGACATCCTCCGGCAGCGGCTGGCGGACATTCACGGCGCCTTCCAGGCCGCGATCACGCAGCACCAGTACGACGGCAAGTACTTCTGCGTCTATCCGATCAAGGTCAACCAGCAGCGCCAGGTCGTCGAAGAAGTTCTCGACTTCGGCCGCCCGCACGGCTTTGGCCTCGAGGCCGGCTCGAAACCTGAACTCCTCGCCGTGATGGCGATGGCGGACAACAACACGCCGATCATCTGCAACGGCTTCAAGGACGCGGAGTTCATCGAGACGGCGATGCTCGCCCAGAAAATGGGTCGGCAGATCATCCCGGTCGTCGAGAAGTACACCGAGCTCGGTCTCGTGCTCGAGTACGCGCGCAAAGTCGGCGTCCGGCCGAACATCGGGATGCGCGTCAAGCTGGCGGCGCGCGGCGGCGGCCGCTGGCAGTCGTCGGGCGGCTACCGCTCGAAGTTCGGCCTCACCGTCGCCGAGGTCCGGCACGGCCTCGACGAGCTGAAGTCGTTCGGGATGCAGGATTGCTTCAAGCTCCTGCACTTCCATCTCGGCAGTCAGATTCCCAACATCCGCATCGTCAAAGGCGCGCTCAACGAAGCGGCGCGCATCTACACCGAGCTGGTGAAGGACGGCGCCGGCCTCGAATACCTCGACGTCGGCGGCGGACTCGGCGTCGATTACGACGGATCGCAGACCAACTTCGAGTCGAGCGTCAACTACACGCTCGAGGAATACGCCAACGACGTCGTCTACCACATCCAGACGGTGTGCGATGACGCGGGCGTCAAGCACCCGACGATCGTGTCGGAGAGCGGCCGCGCCGTCGTCGCCTACCACAGCGTGCTGATCTTCAACGTTCTGGGCGTCGCCGGGTTCGGCGAGGAAGAGATCCCGCAGAACGACAGCGCCGAAGACTACGAGCAGCCGATCATCGACCTGAAAGAGACCTACGCGAATCTCACCGCGCGCAACGCGCTCGAGAGCTATCACGACGCGCAGCAGGCGCTCGACATGGCGCTCAACCTGTTCAACGGCGGCTACCTGCCGCTCGGTCAGCGCTGCCTTGCCGAGACGCTGTACTGGGCGATCTCGGCGAAACTCCGCAAGCTCGTCGCCGCGATGGACGAAGTGCCCGAAGATCTCCAGGGTCTCGACGACGCGCTGGCGGACACGTATTTCTGCAATTTCTCGCTGTTCCAGTCGATCCCCGATTCGTGGGCGATCAAGCAGTTGTTTCCGGTGATGCCGATCCATCGCCTCAACGAAAACCCGACCCGGCAGGCGGTGCTCGGCGACATCACGTGCGACTCGGACGGCAAGATCGATCAGTTCATCGATCGGCGCGACGTCAAACGCACGCTGGCGCTGCATCCGTTCACCGGCGAGCCCTACTACCTCGGCGTGTTTCTCGTCGGCGCGTATCAGGAAATCCTCGGCGACCTGCACAACCTGTTCGGCGACACGCATGCGGTGCACGTCAGCCTCGACGCCACCGGCAACGTCATGCTCGAGTCGGTGATCAAAGGCGACACCGTGCGCGAGGTCCTCGACTACGTCGAGTTCGACGCCGACATGCTGGTGCGCAAAGTCCGCGACTCGGTCGAGGCGGCGGTGCGCGAAGGCCGGATTGACTTCGAGGAATCCGGCCGGTTGCTCCGGTTCTACGAGGACGGGCTGCACGGGTACACCTACCTCGAGGATCCCAGCGAGCGCTGAGCCGCTGGAGCCGTCACCAGAAAACCGCTCCGGTGAAGCTGTCGATCGTCATTCCGGCCTACAACGAGCGGCGAACCATCGCCGATCTCATCGCCGCCGTGCACGCGGTGCAACTCGCCGACATCGTCAAGGAAATCATCATCGTCGATGACGGCTCGACCGACGGCACGCGCGACCTGCTGCGTGACCTGGACGGCCGCGACGGCGTTCGAGTGCTCTTACAGCCGAAAAACTGCGGCAAAGGCGCGGCGGTGACCCGCGGCTTCAAGGAAGCGAGCGGCGACGTCATCCTGATCCAGGACGCCGACCTCGAGTACGAGCCGCGCGACTATCCGGTGCTGCTCCAGCCGATCATCGAAGGCAAGGCCGACGTCGTCTACGGGTCGCGCTTTCTCGGCGGTGCGCGCGGCCACCGCGTGCTCTACTTCTGGCATTCGGTCGGCAACCACGTGCTGACGTTGATCTCGAACGCGATCACCGACCTCAACCTCACCGACATGGAGACCTGCTACAAGGCGATGCGGCGCGAAGTGGCGTCGCGCCTCGATCTCCAGTCGCAGCGGTTCGGCATCGAACCGGAGATCACCTGCAAAGTCGCCCGCCTCGGTGTCCGGATCTACGAAGTGCCGATTTCCTACCACGGCCGGACCTACGCGGAGGGCAAGAAGATCGGCCTCAAGGACGCGTTTCAGGCGCTGTGGACGTTGATTCGGTACTCGCGCTGGCGGCCGAAGAACTAGACCGGTACGCGGGTACGCGGGTACGTCAGGGACGCGAGGACCTCGAACGCGACTTCGCGGTGCCGACTTTCCTTGGCAAGAGCAAGAAAACCTGACGCACTGAAAACGGAATGTTGGCCAGCGAAAGCTCGTTCGACGTCCCCGCGTCCCTGACGTACCTGCGTACTAGCGTACCGATATTGGTTTTGCCCTCCCGTACGTCTGCGTCGCATACCCGACGATCAAACCGACGATCATTCCCGGCAGCATGATCTCGACCCAGTAGTGCGAGCCGTCGGGCTGCGGGATCGCGGCGACCAGGAACGCGAAAAATGCCGAGACCACGACGCCGACGAGCAGGCCCTTGGCGAGCGAGTGCACGCGCACGGCGTACCAGCCGACCAGCGCGCCGACGATCAGGCCCTTGCACATCGAACCGATGACGATGCCGACGATGTCTGGCGCGGTTTCCGGCGCGGAGATCAATGCGGTCAGGCCATCGAAGACGCCAAGCACGCCGCCGAGCAGGGTTCCAAGCAGGGGTTTGTTCATCACGGGATCCTTTGAAAGAAGGCCAACAGCGCGCGCATCAGCAGATACGCCGCAATCAAGAACACGAGAGTCTGATATTTCGTGAACCACAAGCCCGCGCGTTCCAGCAGGGTGTCGCGATGCGCCGACACCGGCAGTCCGGCGCGGTAGCGCGACAGGTCGGCGACCAGGTCCGCGGCGTTCGCATACCGATCGTGCGGGTCCGGTTGCGCGCATTTGTCGGCAATGGCGCGGAGCCGCCGTGGCACCGCCGCGTCCCCCAGAATCCAGGTCAGCAGCGCGCCGAGGGCGAAGATGTCCGCGGCCGGCTCAGCCGTGGCGCTGTCGCCGCGCTGCAGCTCCGGGGCCATGAATCCCGGCGTACCAACGCGGATTCCCGGCGACTCGATCAGGTCGACCAATCGCGCGACGCCCCAGTCGAGGACCAGGACTTCGCCGAAACGGCCGACCATGACGTTGGCCGGCTGTAAGTCGCGATGCACGACACCGCTGTCCTGCGCGAACGCGACCGTCTCGGCGATCCGCACAAACACCGCGAGCCGATCGGCCTCGGTCGCGAGCGCCGGCGCCCGCGCGGCGAGCGTCTCGCCGTGCACGAGCTTCATCACGTAGTAGAGCCGGCCGTCGTCGAGCACGCCGGCGTCGTGCACCGGCACAATGCCCGGATGTTCGAGCCGCGCCAGCACCCGCGCTTCCAGGCGCAGGCGCTCCTCGAGCCCGTCATCCGGAACGAGCGCGTTCGAAACTTTGATCGCGACTTCGCGCTCGAGCACGGTGTCGTAGGCGGCGTAGACGGTGCCCATCCCGCCGCGGCCAACCGGCCGCCGGATCTCGTAGCGATCCGAGTTCAGCTCCGGCCAGGTCGCGACTTCGCGCAACCGGCCGACGACGGCGTCAGACAGCCAGGTCATACGCCGGTTCGACTTCGCTCGGGGCTGATCTCGACGCCGAACAACTCTCGCGCCTCGGCTCGGTACTCGTCCTCGGTGGCGACGACATCGCGAAGACTGGCGAGCGCGAGTTCACGGAAGCGGCGACGGGCCGCGTGCAGATGGTTGGTCACCTGCGCGGTGGTCAGCCGCAAGTCGGCGGCGACCGTCGCGTAGGTGGCGTCGGCAGAGGGGTGCAGATCGTGGCGCGCGAAAACGTCGAAGATCTGCGGCTTGCCCTCGCGCGTGAACGCGTCGCGCATCGCGTCGACGGTGCGCGCGAACAGCGCGCGGATCGTCTCGTCGTGAAAAAATCGGTCCGCGTCGTCGACGACGAGCGCGGGGTAAGCGGCCAGCTCGTGTTCGGCGCCGGGAAAGTCGAGCGACAGCAGCATCGCCTGGCCGCCGCGTTTGGTGGCGCGCTCGGCCTGGCGCGTGTTTTGAACGAACCGATCGAGACAGGTACGCAGGAAGGTCCGGAACTTGGCCTTGGCCGGATCGTACTTCTCGACGTATCCCTTCTCGAACGCGGTCGTGAAAAAGGCCTGCACGACGTCTTCGGCGGTTTCCGGCGACAGCCGCCAATGCAGACGCAGGTAGCGATAGCTCGGACGCCAGTAGGCGACCGTCAGATCGCCGAAGGCCGCACGGCGCAAGTCGGGATCACCTTCCTGAATCCTTTCGAGGACCGACCGCCGCGTCATCGGGAATCGCATGAAGGCGAAAGAATACGCGACCATGGGCGATGGGCGATCGGGTGATCGGGCGATGGCAGGGCATGGGCGATGGGCGATCGGGCGAAGGCTTCGATGAGCGCTTCGTGATCGGGCCGGATGAATACTCAGCGTCGCCTTCGCCCGATCGCCCTTCACCCGATGCTCTGCCAGGGCCCGATCACCCGATCGGCGATCGCCTATGGCGTGGCCCCCGGGTCGAACTGGATGATGCCGAAAGGATTGTTTTCGGTATCAAGAAAGTAGGCGCACCAGCCGATGCCCGGGATGCCCATTTTCGGCACCGTCTGGGTGCCGCCGGCGGCGAGCACTTGCTTCGTCGCGACGTCGCAGTCAGCGACCGCGATGACGTTCGTCGCCGACTGGCCGGGATGCTGGCGGGTCATCATCCCGCCGTCGATGCCGGGACCGTCCGCGCCGGTCTTTATCATCCAGTACGGCATCGGCCCGTCCCACTTCTCGAACGTCCAGCCGAACGCTTTGTTGTAGAAGTTGATGCACCGCGTGGTGTCGTCGGCGGGCAGCTCGAAATGTACAGGTCTCATCGGTGTCTCCTGAAAGGACCTGTTACAACTCGTGCAACAGGTCCTTTTTCAGGAGGCAAGAGAGCACACATGAAGGATCCGGTGAAGGAGTCAAGGAGCATGAAGGTGATCTCGTGGTTGAAACCCACGATTTCCTTCATGCTCCTTCACTCCTTCACAAGATCCTTCATGTGTGCTCTTTGAAATTCTCGTCTAATTGGCGACCGCAACCCTTGCCGCGCGCAGGACTTCGTCGCCGATCATGTACCCCGGCGAGACGACGCCGCTGACATGGCCGGTGGGGGAGACGTCAGTAGCGGGCGTGGCGGCGACGGCTTCGTGCCTCGCCGGATCGAACGGTTCACCGAGCGGATCGATACGGGTGACGCCGAAGCCTTCGAGCGTCGAGAGAAACTGCTGCCGCACCATGGCGACGCCGTGAAGCACCGGATCGTCGGCGCGGTCCTTGACGGCATCGAGCGCGCGGTCGAGATTATCGAGCACGTCGAGGAACGAGACCAGCATCGATCGCCGGCCGCGTTCGACGTCCTTGGTCACTTCCTTGCGCAGCCGCGCGCGCGCCTGCTCGAACTCGTCGGCGGCGCCGCGGTATTTGGTCAGAATCTGCTGGAGCTCGGCGTCCTTCGTGGCGAGGCGCTGCTCGAGCTCTTCGATGTAGGTCGGTTTGAGCTTGGGCTCGTCGGCAGCGGCATCGGTCCCCGCGTCGGCCTTCGCCCACCATCGCCGGTCGGTCACCTTGAGATCAGACATCGCTGGTCTTGGGGCTTGCGTCCTGGGTCTTGGGTGCTTGGGGTTTGGGGTCCTGCAGCTGCGGTTCCCGCGCCGCGTATGAGAACGCCAGCTTGTCGCCATCGACGCCGATGGTCACGGTGCCGCCGTTTTCGAGCTTGCCGAACAGGATCTCGTCGGTCAGCGGATCGCGGACGTCCTTCTGGACGACGCGCGCCAGCGGGCGCGCGCCGTAGATCGGGTCGTAGCCCTTTCTCGCCAGCCACGCCCGCGCTTCGGGCGACAGCGTGATCGCGACGTGACGCTCGGCAAGCTGCGCTTCGAGCTGCAGCACGAACTTCTCGACGATCGTCTCCATGACCTCCATCGAGAGGTTGCCGAAGGTGACGATGGCGTCGAGGCGGTTGCGGAACTCCGGGCTGAAGACGCGCTCGATCGCGGCCTTCGATTTCGTCGCCGCCGCCCGCCGCGTCGCATCGTCGCGGCTGACGTCGCTCGAGCCCTCCGAGAAGCCGATGTTTTTCGCGCTCATCTCGCGCGAGCCGGCGTTCGACGTCAGGATCAGGACGACGTTGCGGAAGTCGGCCTTACGGCCGCTGTTGTCGGTCAGCGTCGCGTGGTCCATCACCTGGAGCAGGATGTTGTAGATGTCGGGGTGCGCCTTTTCGATCTCGTCGAGCAGCACCACCGCGTACGGATGCGTGCGCACCGCGTCGACGAGCAGGCCGCCCTGCTCGAAGCCGACGTAGCCCGGCGGCGCGCCAATCAGCCGCGCCACCGCGTGCTTCTCCATGTACTCCGACATGTCGAAGCGGATGAACTCGTTGCCGAGCAGCATCGCCAGCTGTTTGGCGAGCTCGGTCTTGCCGACGCCGGTGGGACCGGTGAACAGAAACGCCCCCGCCGGCCGCTCGGGCATCCCGAGGCCGGCGCGCGATCGCTTGATCGACTGCGCGACGAGATGCACCGCTTCCTTCTGACCGAACACCACGCGCTCGAGCGACTCTTCGAGCGTCCGCAGCCGCTCGCGGTCGGACGATGACGCCTGACGGGCCGGGATCCTCGCCATTCTCGAGACGATCGCCTCGATGTCGGCGGCTTCGATCGTGGGCGGCTCGGCTTCGACCTGGGTCTTGGGACTTGGGTCTTGGGTCGTGGCCGCAGCCTGCTCTTGGGCCTTGGGCCTGGGGCCTTGGCCCTCTGCCGGAGCCTGCTGCGCCGAAGCCGGTCTTTGGCGAAGGCGAGTGACCGCCCCGGTTTCATCCAAGACATCGATCGCGCTGTCCGGCAGCTTGTAATCGCGCAGGTGCCGCGCCGCGAGTTTGGCGGCGGCTTCCAGCGCGGCGTCGGTGTACTTCACGCGATGGTGGGCTTCGTAGCGGGAGCGCAGGCCGGACAGGATCTTCACCGTCTCCTCGATCGACGGCTCGTCGATGACGATCTTCTGCAGCCGGCGCGCCAGCGCGCGGTCCTTCTCGATGTGCTTGTACTCCTCGAACGTCGTCGAGCCGATGACGCGGAGGTCGCCGGTGGTCAGGATCGGCTTGATCATCGTCGCCAGATCCATCGTGCCGCCGGTGGTGGCGCCGGCGCCGACGGTCGAGTGCATTTCGTCGATGAACAGGATCGCGCGCGGCCGTGACGCCAGGGCGCGAATCACCGCCTTGAAGCGCTCCTCGAAGTCGCCGCGGAAGCGCGTCCCGGCGAGCAGCGCGCTGGTGTCGAGGGAAAAGACTTCGGCGCCTTCGAGCATGTCGGGGACGTCGTCGCCGGCCAGGCGGGCGGCGAGGCCCTCGGCCATCGCGGTCTTGCCGACGCCGGCTTCGCCGACGAACACCGGGTTGTTCTTGCGCCGGCGCGCGAGCACTTCGATCGTGCGCTGCAGCTCGGCGCTGCGGCCGATCAGCGGATCGAGCTTGCCCTGGAGCGCGCGCTCGGTGAGGTTGGCGCAGTAGGCCTTCAGCGGGTCGCGCGAGGTCGCCGAGCCTTCGTCGCCGGCGCCGGCGGCGGCGCCGCCGGCGGCTGTCGCGTCAGGCGCGAGCGGATCTTCGTCGATCGGCGTCTTCGACACGCCGTGGGCGATGAACTCCAGGATATCGAGCCGGGTCACGCCCTGCGCTTCGAGCAGCTGGGCGGCGTGCGTCTTGGGCTGCTGCATGATCGCGGCGAGGATGTCGCCGGCCTGCGCTTCGGCTTTCTGGGCGCTCTGGACGTGCAGAATTGCCGTCTGCAGCACGCGCTGAAACGCCGCGGTCTGTTCGGGCTGGCGCTCCTGGCCGCGGCGCATCGGCTCGAGCGACTGGTCGAGGTACTGCGTCAGCTCCTTGCGCAGACGCGGCAGGTCGACGCCGCAGCCCTTCAGGATCCGCTCGCCCTCGTTGTCGTGCGCGAGCGCGTAGAGCAGATGCTCGAGCGTGAGATAGGGATGCCGGCGCGTCACCGCTTCGCGGTAGGCGAGCGTCAGGACGATTTCGAGGGATGCGGAGAACACAGCGGGCCGACCTTGGTTTGATTATAGAATGCCGCGCAGGTCAACGATGCCCACAGGTTCCGCACCCCAGAGTTCGGAGCCGCGCACGCTCGTCAGTCATCCCGAACTCAAATCCCAGCAGTCCCTCCCCGTCTTCAAATCACTTGGCGAAGCGAAGAAGGGACCGATCGAGAAATTCCTCTCGATCTTCGCGGACGTCCGCGCCGGCGAAGGCCTCGGCGTGATTCTGCTCAGCGTCAATATCTTCCTGCTGCTGGCTGGCTACTCGCTGCTCAAGCCTGCGCGCGACGGACTCATCCTGACGGAGTTAGGTCCGCTCGAAAAGGCTTACGCATCAGTCGCTCAAGCGATGCTTCTGCTGTTCGTGGTCCCGGCCTATGGGTGGCTGGCGACGAAGATGCCGCGCGTGCGGTTGATTCTCACGACGACCGCCGTCGTGGTGGTCAACTTGTTCATGTTCAATCTCGCTGGCGTCAGCGGAATGCGGATTGGCCTCCCGTTCTACATCTGGATCGGGCTGGTCAACGTCTTCCTGGTCTCGCAGTTCTGGCAGTTCGCCAACGACCTCTACACTGAAGGCCAGGGCCGTCGGTTGTTTCCGATGATCGGCATCGGCGCGTCGCTGGGCGCGTGGGTCGGCGCGGCCGCGGTGCCGCAGCTCATCAAGCAGGCCGGTTTTTCGCCCTACACGCTCCTGATCGCTGGTGCCGTTGTCTTCGTGCTGGCTGTCCTGTTGACCGTTGCTGCGAATCGGCTGGTGACACGCCAGTCGGATCCGGAAGCAAAGCAGGCTGAGGCTTTGCCGCTCGGCAAAGCGGGAGGCTTCCAGATGGTGCTCAACGATCGCTACCTCTTCTGGATCGCCGTGCTCACCCTACTGTTGAACCTCGTCAACAGCACCGGCGGATTTCTGCTCGACAAACTGGTCGTGGCTGATTCGATCGCGCGCTACGGCATCGGTCCCGAGACTGAAGCGGTTCGCAAGAGCTTCAACACGGTCTTCTACGGTTCGTTCAACGCGACCGTCAACCTCGTTGGTTTTCTCGTGCAGCTTTTCGTCACGTCGCGAGTGATGCGCTACATGGGCGTCCGGGGCGCCCTGTTCATCCTGCCGGTGCTGGCGCTGGTGAACTACTCGATCATCGCGGTGGCGCCCATCCTGGCCATCGTCCGCGTCGGCAAGATCCTCGAGAACAGCACCGACTACTCGATTCAAAACACCATCCGGCCGACACTGTTTCTGCCCACGACGCGTGAGGCAAAGTACAAGGCCAAGGCGGCGATCGATACGTTCTTTACTCGCTTTGGCGATTTCATTTTTGGCTTGCTCGTCTACGCCGGCGACAAACTCGCCATCGCGCTGTCCGCCTTTGCCTGGCTGAATGTGGCTTTCACGGTGCTGTGGCTGTTCGCCGCCGGCCGCGTGGCTCGCGAGCACAAGAAGCGCACGGTTTAAGCTGATACCCGACGCCAGTATCGAGAAAACGGGACCGCCCCCGGTCCCTTTGGGGCGGAAAGGCTAGAATCGTTCGACCGCGAGATTTCCTCGGGTCAGCGACCACGGCAGCGGGAGAGCAGCAATGGCTACGCGTGAAATACGAACAGTACGGTTGGTTGTCGGGCTGATGGTGTGCCTCACCGCCGCGGCGGTGTCGGCGCAGACGCCGAACTACGGGGTCACCGTCGTCAGCGAGAAGAAGATGGATTTCACGACGTTGAAGACCTACGTCTGGACCAACGGGCAGCCCGCCGCGCTCCCGTCAGTGGACAAGCAGCTGGTCGCCGCGATCGAAAAGGAGCTGGCGAGTCTCGGCCTCAAGAAGCTGACGACCGGCAAGGCCGACGTTGATGTCGCCTACGGCGCCCTGCGCCGCACCGATGTCGACACCACGTCCAAGCCCGATGCCACCGGCGCGATGAAGCGCTATGAAGTCGGCAGCCTCTACGTGGTGATGTTCGAGCCCGGCACGCGGAACCCGATCCTCCGGCTGCGGCTCGACAAGCCGATCGAGATGGATCAGGCGAAGGCCGAGGCGACCATCAACGCCGCGGTCGCCGAGCTGTTCACGAAGTACCCGACCCGGCGGCCGAAGAAGTAACCGGCCCTCTCGATCACGTCGGAAGAAAAGGAGCCATCGATGCGTAAGCTATTCGTTTGTGGCGCGCTTGCCGCCGCACTTTCTTTTGTTGCCGCGCCCGTGGGCGCGCAGACCACCACCACCAGCGTGAGCGCGCAGAGCGCCGCGCCCGAGAAGCGCTGGAGCGTTGATTTCGGCATCGGCTGGGACAACACCATCAGCGGCAACGTCAACTCTGGCGCGATCGGCGTCCTCAACGACCAGACCGTCGTCATTCTGAAAAACACCTACTCGGACGTCTACGGCACCGGGCTGAACATGCGCTTCGGCGGCGGCTACATGCTCGACGACGTCTCGGAGCTGAAGCTGACGTTCACGTTCCAGTCGCTCGACGCCGACCTCACCCGTCTTGGCGACATCGGCGTCTCGAACCTGTACGGTCAGTACTCGGACTATCAGAGCCTGAGCATGGACGTCGGCTATCGCCGTTACCTGCCGTTCCAGTCCCATCCGGGGATCCGCGGCTACGGCGAAGCGCTGGCCGGCATCGCCTTCGTCGACAAGACGGACGTGATTCTGGTTGCCCCATCCTCGAACTTCATCAGGGATGCGACCGATTTCTACGACCAGACCGCGGCGTTCGCTCTCGGCGTCAACGCCGGCCTGCTGTTCGACGTCGACCCGAAGTGGAGCATCTTCACGCAGATCGGGCTGCGCTACGTCACCGGCCAGGGCGACGTCGATCAGTTCAACGACACCAGCCTGGACACCATCAACGACAAGAGCTCGCGCTGGGCGATGCCGTTCACCGCGGGAATACGGTTTCGGTTCTAACTTTCTTGAGGGCGGCGGCGAAAAGCCGCCGCCCTTTTGTTTGTACGCGTCAATTGCCCGATTGCCGCATCGAGGGCATTGCCGGATTGGATTGCCTCGATTGGTCAATTGCCGCAATCAATGCCAAATTGGCTTGATTGCCGGATTGAACGCCTGACGGCGATCGCCAGATTGACGGATTGCTCGAATGACGGAGTGCGCCTATCAGCGTCCCGGGTGGATTCGGCAATTCGGCAATTCGGCAATCCGGCAATCCGGCAATCAAGAAATCCTGCAATCCGGCAAGTCCGGCGATCCGCGATCTGCAATCCGGCAATCAAGGCAATTTGGCATTGATTGCGGCAATTGGCCAATCGAGGCAATCCAATCCGGCAATGCCCTCGATTCGGCATTCCGGCAATTGCCAACGTCGTCACGGCTTGGATTTCGGCAAGTCGACCTGACTCATCTGCCCCTGCGTCTGCCGCAGTTGCTCGAGGGCTTTCTCCGGGCCTAGCGGCGCGCGCTGAACGTCGGGCTTGGCGTCGAGCAGCGCCCAGAGCTTCGTCCGAACGCTCGACGGCAGCACGCCGTCGAGGTACTCGATCGCCAGGCTGCGCAAGCCCGCGTCTTCCGACTGGATGCCGTGATACGCGACCTGCAGCGGCTCGCGCGGCAGCACCGCGGAAAACAGCGTGAACACGTGCTCGAGGTTGCGCTGGCCGCGTTCCGCGACGATCGGCACCGTGCCGCTGTCGTCTTCGCGTTCGAGCCGATCGATCAGCTGGTAACCGTGCCAGACCTGTGCCGGCACCGAGAGCTCGCGATCGATCACCGTCCAGATGCGGTGCGGATCGACTTCAAGGCCTTCGTTCCTCCGCAGCAGCCGATCCATGGTCCGGCCGCACTGATACCGCACTTCGAAGCGTGAGTCGTCGAGGCCGCGCACCAGGCCGCCGAGCGCGCGCTCCGACGCGACCGCGCCGAGGATGCGCGGAATCCGCCGGCGAATCGCGAAGTCGGTCTCCGGGTCGATCAGTTCATCGACCAGCAGGCCGACGTGGCGGCCGGCGTACGGCTCGAGCGCCTTGCGGGCGTGCGGGACCATGTCGTCCCAGGCGAGCAGGTGCACGATCTGAACGATTTGCATCGTGTCCGGGCGGCTGAGGCGCGCCAGCGCCGTCTCGACGCGGGCGCGATCGCCGGATCGCAGATCCACCAGATTGCGCCAGCGCGGGTCGTCGTCGTGCAGCGTCGGCGCCACCGCCGGTCGCGACGCCGCCCGCGTCGTGGCGACCTCCTTCAGGCTGGTCGGCAGATCGATCACCGTCCAGCCGGTTTCCGATCCGACGACGATCGGCGCGAAATCCCCCTGCTTGACCAGATGCCGCTCGACGACCCCGAGGTAGAGCTTGTCGAGCCGGCGGGCCAGCCACAGGCCCGCGCCCGCGGTCGCGATCGCCAGCGCGAGCAGCTGACCGCGCTGGTAATCCACCGCGGTGAACAGCACCAGCTGCACCACGCCGGCGCCGACGGCATCGCCGGCGCGATCGCAGGTGACGTCGAGGAACGTCTTGGTGCGCCGCTTTTCGTCCGGATCCATCGGCACGAACAGCAGCTCGTAGGCGCTCCGGAAGAACGAGCCGCGCAGCACCGACTCGACGCCGCGCGCGAACGCGAACATCGGGAAGCCTTGATACAGCAGCGCGAGGGCGCTGCTCATGCCGAGACCGCCCGGCAGTGTCGACATCGTCCGGCCCAGCCCGAGCCGGCGCACGCTCGGCGTGACTGCGGTCTGAGCGAGGAAGGTGATGAGCTGGATCGCGGTGTAGAAGATCGCGAAGAACTCGAGCAGTTCGGCGCGGCTGCCGAAGCGCTCGGGCTTCGCCGCCTCGGACTTCAGGACGTAGTCGACCATCGCCGCGCCCGCGGTGCTGAGCACGACCATCGCGGCGAGTGTCTTCAGGTGCGGCGCGTCGCGCATCGCTCTGAATCCGAACCAGCCGCTCGTGCCTTCGTCGGCACGAACGCGCGAAAAGGCGCCCGGCATGCGGCCGAGCCAGATCCCGCCGAGCCCGCACAACCCGTGCAGCGCCGCCAGCATCAGCAACGGCGACGTGTCGCCCATGCCCTTGGCGCCCTGCGCGATCGCGAGGCCGCCGACAAGGCCGCCGAAGGTCCCGGCGGCGGCAATGCGTCCGAAACTCTGCCGCGCCGTGGCCGGATCGAACAGCTCGCTCACCAGCGACCAGAATCCAGAGAGCAACAGCGCGCCGAATCCAGCCACGTGCAGGTAAACGGCAACCGCAACCCACGGATCGTTGCCGGCGATGCGCCACTCGAAGACGTGCGCGGTCGCGCTGATCAGAAATCCCACCGGCACGACCGCACGCGGACTGAAACGCGACAGCAGCCACGAGTACATCGGCACGGCGGCGACAACGACAATCGCGGTCGCGAAGACCATCGCCGGCAACGCCGTGGCCGGCCACGCGCTGAGGAATGCCGAATCGCGCACGGCCTTCGCCGCGACCTGATGTCCGATCATCAGGCCGGCGACGATCATTGCCGGGGTGGTGAGCAGACGTGTCGGCACGCGAATCGCCTAGATCTTCCTGACCACAGGCGGCGTCGCGCTCGCCTGCTGCGCGAACGATCGCATCGACGACGTGCTCGGCAGGTGGTGCTGCCACCACGCTTCGGCCTCGGCTTCCGTCCAGATCGGCGTCGCGCACGCCGCGAGCTGGCGCTGCAGCTCCCACGCGCCGGATGGCCGTTCGTCCGGATTCTTGGCCAGGCAGCTCATCACGATGCGCTCGAGTTCATCGGGAATCGCCAGCTCGGTCCGCAGCGACGGCCGATCCGGCGGCGACTGCACGTGCTTCAGCGCCATCGTCATCGGATTCGAGTCCTGAAAGACCATCGTGCCGGTGAGCAGGAAGTAGGCGACGCAGCCGAGCGCGTAGACGTCGGCACGGCCGTCGATCTGCGAATTGCCGAGCGCCACTTCCGGCGCCATGTACCCAGGTGTGCCGGTGGTGGTGCCCTCGAGCGTGATTTGCGTCTGCTCCTCGGTTTCGAGGCACTTGGCCAGGCCGAAATCGAGCACCTTGACGAAGTCGTAGCGCAACGCGACCTTGCAGAGCATCAGGTTCGAGGGCTTGAGATCGCGGTGGACCAGTCCCTGCTGATGCGCTTCGGCGAGCGATCGGCAGGCATGACGCAGAATCGACAGCACGCGGCCGGCCGGCTGCGGACCGAACATCGAAATCAGCGTCTGCAGGCTGATGCCATCGAGGAGTTCCATCACGTAGTAGAAGCGGCCGTCCTCGGAGACGCCGAAGTCGTAGAGGTAGACCGTGTGCGGTGACTGCAGCGACGCGATGACGTTGGCTTCGCGTTTGAAGCGCTTGACCGCCATCTCGGATTGCCGCGCCGTCGCGCTGGGCCGCACGAGTTTGATCGCCGCGGCGCGAGCCAGCATCTGATGGCTGGCCTTCCACACCTCGCCCATGCCGCCCTCGCCGATGCGCGACACCAGGCGATAGCTCCCGAGCTCGACCGCGTTGTGCGCGGCGATCATCATCCCGTAGGTGCGGCGGCCGAACAGAAACGCCAGCACCGCCATCAGGTAGTTGAAGAACGGCCACACCAGCAGCGTGCCGATCGGCATCGGCGGAAAGTCGAAGCGCGCCGAGTTGATCGCGTAGGCGACGAGGAAGGTGGTCGCCGCCGTCAGGCCAGTCAGCAGTGTCCAGACCGGACGATTGGGAATGAACACACCGACGACCAGGATCCACGGACCGAGCGCCGAGATGCCGATCACCGGGGCATCGCTCCGGACCGGAATCGTCGTCTCGATCATCGAGATGCAGAACGAGACCGCGATCTCCATGATCATGCCGAGCGCGAGGACGCCGGTCCAGGTGACGACGCGATAGCGATGCGCGGCGAACACGCCAAGCGCGATCAGCACCGCGGCCAGGCTGGCGAGCTTGTTCGCGTTGTCGGAGAGGACCGGGGCCAGCATCGGCTGCGTCAGCCGCTGGAAAATCTGCACGCCGACGATCACGATCGCGATCATGAGCGAGAGATACGCCAGCCGATCGGCGGCATCCTGGACGAGTTTGGGCGGCAGCGGCGCGGGCCCCAGCGGGGCGTCGGTGGCCGGCGCGCTGCCGGACCCGGTCGTGTCGGCCATTCGGCTCGATGATACTGCGGCCCCGGAAGAGATATGGGGACGGGGGTGTCAGGCGTAAGCCACCCCCGTCCCCATCTCGTGCGAATAGAATTCGTCCGGTGACGATCCGCCTGTCGTGCGTCAGCATCGCCCTCGGTCTCATGCTGACCGCCGGGGCTGCGCGGTCCGAGGCCCAGCAGTCGCGCGAGGAAGATCTGGCCCAGGCGCAGGCCGACAAAGCCAAGAAGTTGCATCCGTACGAGCCCAATACGGCCGAGCGGGTCATCGCCAAGGCGGGCCGGGCGCTGATGGGGCCGCCGACGGGCTTTTATCCGTGGCTGGGCACCGTGTATTCGGGCGGGCTGTTCGCGGTCGGGCCCGGCTATCGCTACCCGTTTGGCGGCGGCGGCGTGCTCGACGCGCAGGCCGCGGTGTCGCTGCGGGGCTACACGCTGCTGCGGACGACGATGCTGGCGCCGCCGCTGGCCAACGAGCGCGTCCGAATGGCGTTCTTCGGTGAAGTCATCGACGCGAAGAAGGTCGGCTTCTACGGCATCGGCAACGAGACCGTCGAGACATCGCGGGTGACGTATCGATACGAGCCGAGGACCGCGGGCGCGCGGCTCACGTTCACGCCCGTGAAACCCGTCGAATTCGGCGCCGCCGCCTCGTACATCGACATCACGATCAACGAGTCCGGGCCGGCGCCGAACTACCTCCTTACCGAGGCGCACGCCGCGTTCGACTGGCGCGACACGCCAGGCTACAGCCGTCGCGGCGGCTACTACCGCGTCGACTGGTCGAACTACGACGACCAGAACGGCGGCCTGCTGAGTTTCAGGCAGGTTCAGGGCGACGTCCGCCAGTTGATACCGATCCTCCGGGCCAACTGGGTGATCGCGCTGCGCGCGACGACGTCGCTGACGTACACGAGCGGCGACAGTCAGGTGCCGTTCTTCCTGATGCCCTATCTGGGCGGCGGTTCGACGCTGCGCGGCTACCGGTCGCGGCGCTTTCGCGACCGCAACCGGCTCTTGTTCACCGCCGAGTATCGCTGGACGCCATCGCACTTCGCCGACATGGCGGTCTTTCACGACATGGGCAAAGTCGCGGCGACGAGCGCTGAATTGAACCTCAGCGATCTGCACCACGCGACTGGCATCGGGATCCGGTTTCACACCCCGGCGGCGACGTTCTTTCGCGTCGAAGCGGCGCGCGGCACGGAGGGGCTGAAGCTGATTTTCGCGTTCAGCCCGATCGGCTAGCCATGCGACGGTTCATGCGCATCACCGTCGCTGCGCTCGCTGGCATCGCCGTGCTCGGCGGCGCGACGTCGCTGACCGCGCGGCAGGCGCCGACATTTTTCAGCGACGATCCGGTCTGGCGCGAGGTCGACACCCAGGACGCGTCGAAAGTCGCGCGCTGGAGCATCGATCTCGCCTCCGACCTGGTCCTCAATCTCTTCGCGAAGCTGGGCGACCCGGCGGTCGATGTCCGCGCCCGCAACATCAACACCGTCGACGAAGTGCCGGACTCGAGCTGGTACACCAACCGCGCCGGCAAAACCGCGATAACGCCGGCATCAATTGCCATCGGGCCGGACGCCGGCGCTGGCCCGGCAGCGGGCGTGTGGTCGATCACCTCGGCGAAGAGCGACGGCATCACCCCGGGGTTCACGATCATGGACCCGACCGGCGTCCGCTGGTTTCTCAAGTTCGATCCGCCGGGTTACCGCGGCATGGCGACCGGCACCGAGGTCGCGGTTACCAAGCTGATGTGGGCGCTCGGCTATCACGTGCCGGAGAATCACATCGCGGTCCTGCGGCCCGAGCAACTCGCGCTTGGCGCCGCCGCGAAGATAACCCCGGTCGGCGAGCCCGAGCGCGCGATGCGGATCGACGACGTCCGGCAGTTGTTGAAGCGCGCCGATCGCGAGCCCGACGGCTCCTATCGCATCGTCGCCAGCCGCGGGCTCGCCGGCCGGCCGGTCGGCGGATTCCGTTTCTACGATACGCGGCCTGACGATCCGAATGACGTGGTGCCGCACGAGCATCGCCGGGAACTGCGCGGCTACGGCGTGTTTGCCGCGTGGCTCAACCACGTCGACGCCAAGGCGATCAACTCGCTCGACACCGTCGTCACCGAGAACGGGCATTCGTTCGTCCGCCACTATCTGATCGACTTCGGTTCGACGCTGGGCAGCGGCGGCGTGGCGCCGCGCGAGGAATGGGAAGGCTTCGAGTACATGGCTGAGCCGAAGGACATCGGCAAGGGCATCGTCTCGTTCGGCGCCTACATCAAGCCGTGGCGAACGGTGGAGGTCTATCGATCGCCGGCGGTTGGCACGCTGGTGCGCGACAACAGAAATTTCAATCCCGATCTCTGGCGCGCGCGCGTGCCGAATCAGGCCTTTCTGCGCGCTCGCGCCGACGACAAGTTCTGGGCCGCGACCAAGCTCGCGGCCTTGAACGACGATCTGATTCGCGCGGCGGTGAAAACCGGCGAGTTCGGCAACGACGAGGCCGAGCAGTTCCTCGTCAAGGCGCTGAGCGAGCGGCGCGACGCGATTCTGCGCGCGTATCTGCCAGCGATCAATCCGATCTCGACGCCGGTGCTGTCGCCGAACGGCGTGCTGACGTTTGCCAACGCCGCGGTCGCCGCCGGGGTCGCGCCAGCGCCGGCGTCGTACGACGCCGTGTTTTCGACGTTCGACAACGCCACCCGCGACTCGCGGCGCATCGGCGACGCGACGTCGGCGACGACGGAGATTCGCGCGCCGGCGGGATTGCCGTCAGCGACCGGCAGCTACGTGCGCGTGGAAATCAGCGCGACGTCGGCCGCGCACCCGTCATGGGCGACGCCGGTGCACGGGTACTTCAAACGAACGGCGAGCGGATGGACGCTGGTGGGATTCGAACGGCTGCAGTGACGTCTGATTCGACAGCACCGTGGAGGATCTTTGAAGGATGTTGTAGGAGCGTAGAGGAGCTCTGGTTTTGAAAAATCAGAGAGAGCTCCTTCACGCTCCTAAAGAATCCTCCACGGATCCTTCACGGTGCTGTCAGTCTTTCTTCTTTTTCTTGTCGACCAGATTGAAGCTGACGCCGACGCCGCCTTCGGCCGCGATCGGCGACACCGCGAAGTTCCTGCCGCCCATGCCGAACGTCACCGAGCGGCCGGCGAGGATGCCGATCGTCGCGCCGGCGATGACGTCGCTGAGGTAGTGACGCTGCATCTGCATGCGCGAGGCGCCGACCCACGCGGCCATCGCGTAGGCAGGAATGCCGACCTTCCAGCCGAAGTTGCCCTGCAGCACCGTCGCGGTCGCGAACGCCGACGAGGTATGGCCCGAAGGGAACGAGAGCGTCGTGCCGTCAGGACGTTCGCGGCGCGCCACGAACTTGACGCCCTGGGTGACGGACTGCGATACGACCTGAGCACGGAACAGCTGCGCGCCGACTGACGCGACTCTTTCAGAGCCGCTGATCCGCCCGGCGAGGTAGACCGAGAACGCGCTGCCAGTCTGAACGACGAAGCTGCCGACCGTCTTGCCCTGCGTGAAGGCGCCGCCTTCACCCCAGCCGCCGCTCGAGAAGTTTGCGTCGTATCGGGAGCTGGTCAAGCTGCCCGCCGAGCCGACCGCGGCGATTGCCAGGCTGGCCGGCGCCGCCATCCGGCGGAAGTCGCCGCCGAGCGGTTTGAACAGGTCCTTGAAACCGGGCATCGTCGCCGGCTTCGCTGCAGGCGGCTGTGGCGGCTTGGTTGGGTCGGCCGGGGCCGTCGCCGCGGCGTTGGCCTGCGGGACCGGGTTTTCGACGCTGGTCTGAGCGAAAGCTGGGCGAACCGCCCCCGCCAGACAGGCGGAGACGCACAGGCAAGGGAGGAGGCGCGAACCGTTTCTCATGTCCAGGGACCCGACAGCTAACTATCAACTAAATACGCCGCGACCCGCCAAAAAGTCGGTGACAAGATCGTGGCTTCGAGCAGGTGAGGGGAGGGCGGTGCTGGCGCGGCAACCCCCGTCCCCTATCCTTCTTCCACTACCGCCTTCAGGGGGTAGCCGGACTCGCGGGCGAGCGACGTGGTTTGCTCTACTTTCGTCTCGGCGACCTCCCACGGATAGGTCCCGGCGATACCCCGCCCGTGTACGTGGACGTGCATCATCACCTGGTAGGCCTCGGACGGCGACTTCTCGAAAATCGACTCCAGGACGTTCATGACGAAGTCCATGGTCGTGTAGTCGTCGTTGAGCAGAACGACCTTGTAGATCGTGGGCTCTTTCTGTTTCGTCTGAAGTTTTTCTTTGAGGGCCTGATCGGATTTCGTCACCGCGTCGTCTTCTCCGCGAGTGCGACGACCTCGGCCACTGTCGAGTCGCCGCGATCCCAGTCATACCACGAGGTCTTTCGGCTCAGGCGTTCCTGCTGAGAGAGCGTCTGAGCGAAGCCGGTCATCCAGGTCTGCAGCGTCAACGGCCGCTCGACGAACGCGCCGACATCCTTGCCGTCGCGCAACAGCACGATGGTCGGTGTTGCGGTGCGGTTGTCGGGTGATTTGTGCTGCTCGAGCACGGCCTGACCGGCGCTCTTGCCGACGATTCTCAGCTCGACGCCGGCGAGCGACGCGAGTTTTGCGACGTACGGCAACGTCTGCACGGAATCCGAACACGCCGCTTCGGCGATCACCAGCAACGTCAGTCCGGGCGCCGCCTTCTTGAAACGCTCGACGACCTCAGGCGTCACCACGGCCCGCGCCGTGTTCGCCTGCCAGGTCGCCTTCTGCGCCGTCGCATTTTCGAGGAAAGCGTCGTAGGTGACGCCCTGCGCGAAGAGCGCCTGAGGATCAGGCGCCTGCGGAGCGAGGCCCGTGAACAGCAGGAGCAGTAGAGAGATGAAAGTCATATCAGCGAGTGATCCTGTCAAAATCAAGAGCACACATGAAGGATCTTCTAAAGGAATAAAGGAAAGAAGGAGCTTCCTGGGTTTTCAACCGCAAAGCTCCTTCATGTTCCTTCACACCTTCATGCTCCTTCATGTGTGCTCTTTACTGTGCTCTTTACTTCTTGATCTTTTCCAGCTTCGCGAATGCCGCTTCGGCTTTCCTGATCTCGTCCGCGTAGACCGCGAGATTGCCGGCGGTCAATGCGGCATTGGCCTTGTTGAAGTGATCGCGAATCTCGGCGATGGCCGCGGCCTGTGCGGTCGTCGGCGACGCACCGGTGGCGCTGGTGGCTGGCGCCGCATCAACGTCCGTCGTCACCTCTTCGACCGACATCGGCGCGCCGACGCTGGTCTCGACGACGGTCGTCCCGCCGCTCTGCAGATCGGGCGCCAGCGCCTGCTCGGCGCGGGCACCGAACAGCCGTCCGATGGCCTGGCGCAGCGTGTCGGCCATGACGATCTTGCTGTTGTAGACGACCACGACCTGTTTCAGCGCCGAAATCGGCGAGTTCGACGAGCGCAGATAGAGCGGCCGGATGTAGAGCAGCGACTTGTCCACCGGAATCACCAGCAGCGTCCCCCAGATCACGCGCGAGCCCTGCTGATTCCACAGCGTGATCTGCGGTGAGATCGTCTGGTCCTGGTTGATCAACCCGATCACCTGGCGCGGGCCGAAGACAATCTGCTGCTTGGGAAACTGGAACACGAACAGGCGGCCGTAATGCGAGCCGTCGCTGCGCGCGACCATCCACGCCGCCATGTTGTCCTTGACCCGCGGCGTCAGCGGCAGCATCTGGATGAACTCCGAGCGCGTCTCGCCGGGCAGCTTCATGATCGTGTAGTACGGCTGCATCTGCGCGGCGCTGCCGCCTTCGCCGTCGAACGCCGGGACCTGCCACTGATCTTCCTTGTTGTAGAAGACGTGCGGGTTGGTCATGTGGTACGTCGCGTAGACGGAGGTCTGCACTTTGAAGATGTCCTCCGGATAGCGCACATGCGATCGCAACCCGATTGGCATCTCGTCGATCGGCCGGAAAATCCCCGGGAACACCTTGGCAATCGTCTCCGCTATCGGATCGTCCGGCTCGGCGAGATAGAACGAGACGCCGCCGTTGTAGGCGTCGATGACCACCTTGACCGAGTTGCGAACGTAATTGACGTCCGTCTGCGCGGCGCCGAACGACCGTGGCGTCGAGTACGGATAGTTGGTCGTCGTCGTGTAGGCGTCCTGGATCCAGAAAACGCGGCCTTCGTGCACGACCGGATACGGATCGGAGTCGTAGGTGAGGAACGGCGCGAGCGTACGGACGCGATCGACGATCTGGCGGTGGTAGATGATGCGGCTCTCCCTGGTCAGCTGCGCGGTCACCAGGATGTCGGTGCTGCCGAAGCGGATCGCGAACATCATTCGGCGCAGCCACGAGTACAGCGGCACGCCGCCGGTGCCTTCGTAGTAGGTCGTCTCGTTGTCGTCGCCCTTGGGATAGTGGAACTCCGGCTGGCGCGTCTTGACGATCGCGTAGCTGCTCGACAGCTCGCCGAAGTAGATGCTCGGCTGCTCGACTTTGAGGTCGACGGTCGAAATCGGCGGCAGATTCTGGATGTAGAGCACCGGCAGCCCGGCCGTGGTCACCTGATTGACCGGGCCGAGCGTCAACCCGTAGCCGTGCGTGAACTGCAGGCGATCGTTGACCCACGATCGATTCTGCAGGCTTTCGGTGTTCATCTCGCGCACCGAGAGCATCACCTGCTGGTAGCGGCCCTTGATCCGGTAGCGGTCGTTGTCGATGCCGATGAAGTCGTAGTACGGCCGGAACTCCTGAATCTGCGTGAACGTCTGCAGCAGCGGCTGCTGGTCCCAGAGCCGCACGTTCTCCAGCGTCTCGGCGTTGTTGATGATGTCCTTCTCGGTCAGTGTCGCGTCGCCGGAGACTTCGCGCTCCTCGACGTTGTCCAGGGCGAACGCCGTGCGCGTCGCGGCGATGTTGTGGAGGATGAACGGCTGTTCGCGATCCTGCTCGTTCGGCGTGACGATGACGCGCTGGATGACGCTGGCGTAGAGGCCGCCGGTCAGCATCACCAGCATGTAGAGCCCGAGCGCCAGCGGCAGCAGCCAGCCGCGCCGGCCGAAGCCCTGCGCGACCGACAGGATCACGCCGAGGACCAGCACCGCGACCGTAGCCCAGAGGAACGGCAGCCGGGCGTGGACATCGGCGTACGACGCGCCGAACGACACCGCGCGTGTCGTCGGGGCCAGCAGGAGGCCCGGCAATTCCAGCCACGCGCCCCAGGCCATCAGCGCGAAGACCAGCGCGGCGAGGAGCGTGAGGTGGCGGCGCGCCGCCGGCATCAGCCGGATCCGCGGCCAGTTCGTGCTGCCGGGCCGCGCCTCAATCACGAAACTGCCGGAGAGGACGTAGTACATGCCGCAGCCGATCAGCGTCAGCATCGCGATCGCGAGCGTCTGCGATTGCAGCGACTGATAGACCGGCAGCTTGAAAACGTAGAACGCCACGTCGCGATTGAAGAGCGGGTCGACGGTACCGAACGGCGTGCTGTGAATGAAGTTGAGCCAGGCGAGCCAGTTCGCGGCGGCGCTGAATCCGACCAGCATCGCGGCGCCGATCGCCACCGGCATCGCCAGCCCGGCGACGCGCTGGCCTTCGATCGTGATCGGCCGGCCGTCGACCCCCGTCCCCAGCACCACCGCGGCGCGGCCGATCGTGCGCTGCCGGGCGATGCGCAGGTTGAAGTAGATGAACAGGAAGACGACCGCGAAGGCGATGCCGAAGACGATCGCCTGAGTGTTGAACGAGCGCAGGAAGACGCCCTCGTAGCCCAGCTCCTTGAACCAGAGCCAGTCGGTCGTGAAGCCGACGGCCGACGGCACCACGAACAGCAGCGTGATCGCGATCACCAGCAGCGCCGGCAGGATGCGGAATCTCATCGGATCAGGGCCCGTATCACCCGGACTTGCGTCGGCTTGCCGGGCGCGACTTCAGTCCACGCGAAGATCGCGGTGCGACCCGCAACCACGACTCTCGGGAAGCCGCTGGTTCGGTCCGGGCTCATCGGCGCGATCGTCACCGCGGCGCCGGCCGGGCCGTCGCGGCGGATGTCGCGAACGACGAGCTGAGCGCCAGTTTGCGCGCGCTCAATCGATGACACCAACGCGCGGTTCTCGCCAATCATCACCAGCCCGACGCGGCCGAGCGTCGGCGCGGCGTCGACACGCATCGGCGCGCCGAACGTCCTGCCGCCGTCGCCAGAAAATGCAATCTGCGTCCTGGGCGTGTTGCCGACCGCGGTGAACCACGCGACCGCGGCGGCGTTACCGGTCGCGGCGACCGCCGGTCCGTTCACGGGGCAGCCGTTGATCTCCCAGTTGTCCGCGCCGACGACGGTTGGCGGCGTCCACGCCCCCTTCTCGAAGCGGCTGACGACGATGTCGCGGATTTCCTTGTCGCTGCGATCGCGATATGCGACCAGCACGCCGTCGGCCGTGCGTGCGGCGGCAGTCTGGCAGCAGTCGCAGACGCGGGTGTCGATGACGGTCTCGGTTCCAGCAGTGCCGTCCTTCGCAATCGAGGTGCTGCGCAGCGTCATCGCGCCGGCATGGCCCGTTGTGGCATGACCGCCAGCCATCTCACGGCCGTCGAGCCAGACCAGGCCGAGTCCCGTCGCCGGAGATTCGAAGAACGACACGAACCCATGTTCGCTGGCCGAGTCATCGCGATGCGGCGTCACAGCCGACGTCCAGGTGCGGCCGCCGTTGGACGAAATGGCGACACGGATGCCGTATGAGCCGCGCGCGGCGCCGCGCTCGAGCCAGTGTGCGGCCAGCGTGCCGTTGGACGCCGCGAAGATCGAGGGAAAGTCCGCCCAGTTGGCGAGCAGCTTGTCGCCGGATGCGACCGTGATCGTCGGCCCCCATGTGCCGGCGGCGACATCAAGTGACGCGAGCTGAAATTTCATCCGGCCGGCGTCGGCCGGCTCGAGCCAGCTCAGCCAGACCCGGCCGCGAGCGTCGACGGTCAGGTTCGGCTCCGCGGATCCGGCAGCGGCGTTTGGCGGTGACGGTTTGAGATCGACGAGAAACGGTGACGGTGGCGCGCTCGCGCGCGCCTGGTCACGGCCCGCTGATACGACCGCGGCCGCGAGGGCCAGTGCGCCTAGCGTTGCTGCAACGCGGATCCGCATGTGAGTGGAAAAGTGACGGCGTTCGACTTCACCTTATCACGCAGCCGTTGCGGACCCGTGATAGCGTTTCCGGGCCCGGAGGCCAATATGAAGGGAACGCAGGCGCTCGTCGCGGAGTTTCTCGGAACGTTTTTCCTCTGTTTTGCCGGCATCGCCGCGATCCTTTCGACCACGTCCGCGGTCGGCAGCGGCGCCGGGATTGTCGGGATCGCGCTCGCGCACGGGCTCGCGCTGTCGATCGCCGTCAATTGTTTTGGCGGCGTGTCGGGCGGACATTGCAACCCGGCGGTGACCTTCGCGATGCTCGCGACCGGCCGCGCCACCCCGCAGACCGCTGTCGGCTACATCATCGCGCAGTGTGCCGGTGCGACGGCCGCGGCGTTCATCTGCGCCAGCGTGTTTCCCGCCGACGCGGTCGCGGCGGCCAACCTCGGCATCCCGCTGCCCGCCGCGTGGGCGACATCCGGCGTCGTCTTCACGCTCGAGTTCGTGATGACGTTCCTGCTCGTCATCGCTGTCTTTGGCACCGCAGTCGATCCGCGCGGCGCTGCTGTCAAGATCGGCGGCTTCGCCATCGGCCTCACCGTGACGTTCGACATCCTCGCCGGCGGCGCCGTCACCGGCGCGTCGATGAACCCGGCACGCTCGTTCGGCCCGGCGCTCATCCAGGGTTTCTGGACCTGGCACGCGTTCTACTGGATCGCGCCGATCGCCGGTGCGATCACCGCGGCGCTCATTTACGACAACTTGATCCTGGATAAAAAAGCCTAGGAACGGATTGACTGGTTGACCGGTTGGCTGATTGGATAGAGTCAAACCAGTCAATCAGTCAATCGGTCAACCAGTCAATCGGTCAATTCCCATGTTGTCCTCCGGCTCCGCCGCCCCTGATTTCGAACTGCGCAACCACACTGGTGGCACGACCAGGCTGTCCGATTTTCGCGGCAGGAAGAACGTCGTCGTCGCGTTTCACCCGCTGGCGTTCACGCCGGTGTGCGCGGCGCAGGTGCAAACCTACGAACGCGAGCGCCCACGGCTCGATGCCGTTGACGCGCACGTGCTGATCGTCAGCAACGACGCGTCGCCGTCGAAAAAGGCCTGGGCCGACTCCCTCGGCGGCGTGACCTACGATCTGCTCAGCGACTACTACCCGCACGGCGCCGTCGCCCAGGCCTACGGCGTGCTTCGAGACGACGGCCTCTCCGAACGCGCGATCTTCGTCGTCGACAAGAGCGGCAAGATCGTCTGGACGAAGCTGCATACGATTCCTGAGCATCCGGACTTCGAAGAGTTGCTGAGTCAGTTGAAACAATTGACGTGAGACCCGCGGCGCTGGCGCGTATCTCGCTGGCGTGCTCCAGGTCGACGCCGCGGGAACCGCCGCGCTCCTTTCGCGCAGAGTTCGTCCTATCGATCCTCGGGCCGCTTCGCTACGTTCGCTGGATCGTTTCTTCCTCGCGAAGGTCGGCCCTCGAACTCTGCGCTTCATCCGCGCGCGGTTCATTCTGACGCCCCCGCGGCGCTCCCAGTCGCACGCCCGCGAGATACGCACCACCACCGCGGGTAGCAGTGTGCTCGGGACGGCGCGAGTTAGCCGCGCCGGCGGTGTGTGTCTCGCGTGACGGCGACTGGGAGCATCGCGGCAGCGTTAGTACGAACCGCCGCGCGTATGGAGTGCCGGCTTCGAGGGCCGACCTCCGCGAGGGAGCAGAGGCGTCGGCGGACGTAGCGGAGCGGCCCGACCATCGATAGCTCGAAGCCGGCACGCAAGGAGCGCGGCGGTTCCCGCGATGTCGACCGGAGCCGTCACGCGAGATACACACCGCCGGCGCGGTCAGCGCGCCCCGATCGCAATCAGCGCACCTTCCGTGCGCCAGTACCAGGTGCCGTCGACGAGCGCGGGCGAGGCGATGACCTGGGCTTTCATCTCGTTCACGTGAAGCAGCTTGAAGGTCGGGCCGGCCTGGACGACGAAGGTCTGGCCGTAGTCGTTGGTGAAGAACAGCTTGTCGCCGACCGCGACCGGAGATGACGAAAAGCCCTCCTTGATCGGTTCGCCGAGACGATCCTGGTACATCAACTTGCC
>DASUGM010000008.1:0-13138 GCA_036274055.1 Vicinamibacterales bacterium
AACTCCTCGGCGAGTGTCTTCGCGGCTAGAACGTCGTCACCACTCCAGGCGTCCTCGAACATCAAGACCCTGCCGGTCACGGATGCTTCGTCAGTTGGGCCTTCAGCGGTCGGTAGATCGAGCACCGGGCGCGCCCGGGCCAACAGCGATCGTGCCAGATCGTGGTCGCCAGCCGCCGCGGATCGGGCCGCCGCCTTCACGAGGACGAACGGACTGTTCGGCCGGAGCGCGACCAGGCGCTCGACGATCGGCCTGACGCGAGCGGCACGGTCGTCTCCGATTTGAAGCAGCGGCAACAGCACAGTCACATCGTCGGGCCGCAGCAGACGTAGGGCTTCGAGCGCTGTGACGGCCGCCTGTCGGTGTCGATCGTTCGTAGGTAAATCGGGCGCGCGCGCCATCTCGATTGCCGCTGCCTCAGCTGCAACACGGTAGCGCTCTTCAACCGTCAATAGTTGAGCTGCGTCGCGGGCCGCAAGCAGATGAGCGTCGATCTCGGCCGACCGAAACTCGCTCGGGACTGGCGCATGAAGTCGCTGTTCCCAGATCGCACGCGCCAGGGCGACGTGCGCCATCCCAAAGTCGGGATCAAGCCGAATCGTTTCCTGAAGCAGCCGGCTCTTGGGACGCCTTGGCGCGATCGCACGACCGCCCATGCCCTGCCATGGTCAGATCACCCGATCGCCCATCACCCATGCCTTCGGCTGTCACTTCCCGCGCAAGAACGCCGCCGCCTGATCGATCGCCTGTTTCAGCGCCGTGAGATCCGCCAGCTCGAACGGCGTGACCACCGGATCGATGAGTCCGGTGAAAATGAACCCGCGCTGGAAGCGCAACGATTCGCGAATCTCGATGCGCAGGCCGTCGATGCTCTGGAACGACAGCGCGGTCATCTTCTGCTCGCTGCCCGCTGACCAGGTTTTCACGAGGTCGACCATCGATCCCAGCGCGTGGGCGAAGCCCTCGATTTCCTCGGCGTCGATGTAGCTGCTGCGCTCAGGATTGCCGGCGCGCTGAGTGTCCTGCACCTGCAGGCGCAGCCCGCGCACCAGCTGCTGTGAAGGGCCGACGCGGACGAGGACGGCGTCGATGCGCACGCTCGGGCCGAAGCGGAAGTCGATCTGGTGAAAATCCGCGACGATCAACGCGTTGGGCGTCGTCAGCGCGAACTCGAGCTTCGTCCGCACGTCCGGCATGACGATCAGGCCGGGCGCGACTTGCGGTGGGCGCTGCGGTGTGCGCGCCTGGGCGATGACGGCGATTGGCTGTGACGCGGCGAAGACGGTGATGGCGACGGCAAGCAGACGGAGCGAGCGGAGCGGGACGGTGCGCATGGAGATCTCCGATGCGGCCGCTGGCAACGGCCCAGCGATTCTAGCGCAGCGGGCGGCCCGGCCGTGCGCACGCGCCGGCGTACGTCAATTCAAGATGCGACCCCTAAGAACTGACCTGAAAAAGGGACGGTTGCTTCTCGTAGTACCGCCCCACGTCTTCGTAGGCTTTGGCGAGCGCCAGCAGGTCGCCTTCGCGATACAGCTGGCCGGAGAACATCACGGCCGTCGGCGTGCCATCGGCGGCGAAGCCGTTCGGCACCGCGATCGACGGATGTCCGGTCAGGCTCATGACCGGATTCAAGCTCGACACCGAGCTCAACGTCAGCGCCGTGAACATCACGACGTCCACGTTGGCGAGCCGCCGCGCGACGTCCTGCATGATCACGGCGCGCCGGCGATTGGCCTGCAGATAATCGGCGGCGGTGACCAGCGCGCAGGCGCGCAAATACCGGCCGGTGCGCACGCTGACGCCTTTGTACAAACCAGCGGCGACCAGAGATTCGAACGCCGCGGCACGCTCGGTGTATTCGATGAAGTAGCTGAGATCGCCGCTCGGGAACGCGTCGAGTTCGACCAGCGTGCAGCCGAGCTGCTTCAACGTCGCCATCACCCGCTCGTTGTTGGCGCGCTGCTCGACGTTGTTGCCTGCCGCGAGCATCGCCGGGACGTAGCCGACGCGCTTCGGGTAGCGGCCCTTCGTGGCATCGAACGTCACCGGAATGTTGTCGGGCACGGCCAGATCGAGGTTGTCAGGCCCGGCGATCGCATGCAGGACGATGGCGCAGTCCTGGACGGTGCGGCACATCGGCCCGATCTTGTCGAGCGAACTGCCGGCGGTCATGACACCGTGGCGGCTGACGCGGCCGAATGTCGGCCGAATGCCAACGATGCCGCACCGCGCGGCCGGGAAGAGGATCGATCCGCCGGTGTCCGAGCCGATCGAGAACGCGACCAGCGCGGCGCCCATCGCCGACGCCGGTCCCGCCGACGATCCGCTCGAACCCTGCTGAAGATTCCACGGGTTGTTGGTCCGGCCGCCGGCCCATTGATCGCCGAACGCCAGTTCGCCGGTCGTGAGCTTGGCGACCAGCACCGCACCGGCGTCACGCAGCCGCGCGACCACCGTCGCGTCGTCGTCGAACGTTTGCGCTTCGAGCGGCTTCGCGCCCCACCGGGTTGGATAGCCCTTCGCCGCGATGATGTCCTTCACGCCGTACGGAATGCCATGCAGCACGCCGCGGTACCTGCCGGCGGCGGTTTCCTTGTCGGCGGCGGCGGCCTCGGCGAGCGCGCGGGTTTCCGTAAGCTCGGCGACACAGTTGAGCTGCGGGTTGTAACGCTTCAGCCGGGACAAGTACATCGTCGTCAATTCGGTCGAGGTGATCTGGCGCGTACGGACCAGGTGCGCCAGATGTGTCACCGGCCAGAACGCGAGTGACTCCACGCGAGACACCGAGGCATCACCCCGAGACGCAGCGGCATCACGCAGGGACGTTGAGGGCGCGGAGACGCGGAGGCTCGGAGGGACTGGATCCAGCCTGAGCAATGAGGTCGTCGGTGGCGCCGGAATCTTCACCCCGTGCGGGCGCGGATCGAAATGAATCGGCAGGGGAGAGGCGTTCGTCAGCGTCTTCTTGTCGATGCCCTCGGCGCCGCGGGCCAGGCTCGAGAGAGACGACGTCAGGTCGGCGGCCTCGGCATCGGTGAGTTCGGTGCCGGCGAGTTTTGCCGCCTCGCGCACCATCTCGACGGTGACCACCTTCGTGCCCGGCTGCATTTGTGCCCAGAGCACCCCTGGCAGCAGGGTGGACGCGACGCCAGTGGATGCAAAGGCGGCGAGAAAGGCGCGCCGGTCAGGAGTGGGCATGCGCGGATTCTAGCCGACCGGTCCGCTCGTGACGGCAGAGAAACCTCATGGAATCCCAAGCCAAACCTCAAGACGTCCGGACCGCCGCCCGTTCAGACTCCCGGCACTCGAAATCTTCAACGGAGGTACGTCATGAACGCTCGGATTGCATTCAGCAGACTCCTGGTCGCGACGCTGACGCTGGTGGCACCGGCCGCCGCGTACGCAGACGTCGTCACCACATGGAATACAACCATCATGGCCTGCACCACCGCTGGCCGGCCAGGGGCGCCGGGTCTAGTCGACGTCGCGCTCGCGCACGGCGCGATGCATGACGCGGTGCAGGCGATTCAGGGCCGCTTCGAGGCCTATCGTTATCGGAATCCGGCGCAATTCGGTATCGGTTCGGTCAACGCGGCTGCGGCGGCCGCTGCGTACGGCGTGCTCTCGGGGTTGTATGGCGCGGGGCATGCCTGCCTGGCCGGCGTGCCGCTGCCGTCGACGACCTACGGGATGGATCCCGGCCTTAATGCCGGGACGGCGGCCGCGCAGGCGTTTCTGCAGATTCAGCGGCCGAGCTTCACGACGCCGGAAGATCCCTACCTCGGGGGCAACGGTCCAGGCGAATGGCGCATCACGCCGGGAGTCGCGGCCGCGGCCAACATCTATATGGGGTTGTCGAAGCCGTTCACGCTGATGACTGCGCGGCAGTTCCGCCCGGAGCCCCCGCCGCCAATGACGAGCGAGCACTATCGCCGCGACTACGACGAAGTCCGGCTGCTCGGACGACTCACGAACAGCACCCGCACGGCGGCGCAGACCGACCTGGCGCGCTTCTGGGGCAACATCGGCGCGCAGCTGTTCGAAGGGGTGCGCAGCGCCGCGCTCGCGAATGTGTCCAACGTCGGCGACAGCGCCCGGCTCTTCGCGCTCGCCGCCTACGCGGCTGCGGACTCGCAGTTTTCGGTCTACGAGACGAAATACTTCTATCGCTTCTGGCGCCCGTACACGGCGATCCGGTTCGCCGACACGGACGGCAATCCCAACACCGACGTCGACGCCACCTGGCTGCCGTTCCTGCAGACCCCGGCGTATCCTGACCATAGCTCCGGCGCCAACTGCCTGACCGCTGCGGTCACCACCGTGTTGCAGCAGTTCTTCGACCGCGACGATGTGACGTTCACGGTGTCGAGTCCAGTGGCGGGACTGCTGACCAACCCCCGCGCCTACACCAAGCTGTCGGACGTACAGAAGGACATGGTCGAGGTGCGCATTTACCAGGGCATTCACTTCCGGTTTGCCGACGAAGACGGCCGCCAGCAGGGCGTGCGCATCGGCCACTGGACGTTTCAGAAGTTCCTGCGTCCGCTGCGCAAATAAACGACACGCGTCGGGTAGTCTTAGCGGCGATGTCGCTCGAGCCGGGGCCGTTGTTTCTGTCGATCGTCTTCGGCCTGATCGGATCGGCGCTGCTGCTCTACGGTAAGAAGCAGCAGCGCATCCCCCAGATGATCGCGGGGCTGCTGTTCATCGTCTTCCCGTATTTCACCGAGACGACGACGTCGATGTCGCTCGTCGGCCTCGCGGTCGGCGCCGGATTGTGGTGGTCGCTGCGCGCCGGCTGGTAACACACTTCCCGCAAACGCCGGCTCGGAAGCATGCTTCCGAGCCGGCGCTTTTTGCGTTCCGCTGTCCGGAACCATACACTTCGTCTCACATGTCCCTCCCCGGCGGCACACGTCTCGGCGCGTACGAAATCATCGAAAAACTCGGTTCCGGCGGACAAGGCGAGGTCTATAGAGCTCGCGATGCCAAGCTCAATCGCGAGGTTGCGATCAAAGTCCTGCCCGAAGCGCTGGCAAAGGATCCGGCGGCGCTGGCGCGCTTCGAGAAAGAGGCGCATGCGATCGCGGCCTTGTCCCACCCGAACATCCTCGCGATTCACGACTTCGCGCGCGACGGCGAGGTTGCATATGCGGTCACCGAGCTGCTCGAAGGCGAGACGTTGCGCGCGCGCATGGGCGACCATGCGATGCCGGTGCGCAAGGCCGTCGACTTCGGCGTCCACATCGTGCGCGGCATCGCCGCGGCGCACGAGCGCGGCATCGTCCACCGCGATCTGAAGCCGGAGAACATCTTCATCACCAGGGATGGCGTGGTGAAGATCCTCGATTTTGGCCTCGCCAAGGCGACCGGGCTGTTTTCGTCCGGCGCGGCCGCGGGCGACGGAGGGCAGGGCGGCGAAACCCGGATCGCCGACACCGCCGTGGGTACCGTGCTCGGCACCGTCGGCTACATGTCGCCGGAGCAGGTACGCGGCCTGCCCCTCGATCACCGCACCGACATTTTTTCGTTCGGCGCGATTCTCTACGAGATGCTGGCCGGCCGGCGCGCCTTCCGCGGCGACTCGCAGGTCGAGACCATGAACGCGATCCTGAAGGAGGATCCGCCGGAGTTCGCTGAGATCAACCCGAACCTGCCGGGCGCGCTCGACCGGATCATCCGCCGCTGCCTCGAGAAGCTGCCGTCCGATCGTTTTCACTCGGCGCACGACCTCGCGATCTCGCTCGAGGCGCTGTCCGGCGCGTCGAACAACACCAGCGTCCAGGCCGCGGCTGCGGCGATCGCGCCGCCGCGCCGGAAGATCTCACCGGCGATGGCCGCGGTGGCGGTGCTCGCGGTTGGCGCCGCCGCGTTTCTGGCCGGCCGGATGCTGGCCGCTCCGGCGCCCATCAAGGCGCCGGAGTTCTTCCGCCTGACCTATCGCCGCGGGCCGATCTGGTACTCGCGGATGATGCCGGATGCCGCGACGTTCGTGTACTCGGCGGCCTGGGACGGCAATCCGATCCAGATCTACACCGCGCGCGGCGACAGTCCGGACTCCGCGCCGCTGCCGTTCGTCCGCTCGGACATCGTCGCGATCTCGTCGAAGGGCGAACTCGCGATCATCAGCAATCGGCGCGGCATTACCGGCTTCGCGCGGCCGGGCACGCTGGCGCGGGCGACGCTCTCGGCCGGAGCGTCTCGCGATGTGCTCGATCGGGTTCAGGACGCCGACTGGCTGCCGGACGGATCGAACCTGGTGGTGACGCACTACGTCGACAACAAGTTCAAGCTCGAGTTCCCGATCGGCAACGTCGTCTACGAAACCGCCGGCTGGATCACCGACCCGCGGGTCTCGCGCGACGGCAAGTCGGTCGCGTTTCTCGATCATCCGATCCTCGGTGACGACCGCGGCCACGCCGCGATACTCGACCCGTCGGGCAAGGTACGGAAGATTTCCGGCGACTGTGAAAGCACGCAGGGCCTGGCGTGGTCGCCATCGGGCGAGGAGATCTGGTTCAGCTGTTCCTCGAAAGGGCTGTCGCGCGGCCTCCAGGCGACGACCCCCGACGGGCGTGAGCGGACGGTGATGCGCGTGCCGGGCTCGGTGCAGCTCGGCGACATCGCCGCCGATGGCACGGTGTTGCTCGCACACGATTCGGGACGTCGCGGCGTCGTCGCGATGGCGCGCGGCGAGACCCGCGAGCGCGACATCTCGTGGCTCGACTGGACCCAGCCGATCGCGCTCTCGGAGGACGGCACCACGCTGCTGATCACCGAAGAAGGCGAGGGCGGCGGCGCCGGTTACGCGGTGTATCTGCGCAAGCTCGACGGATCGCCCGCGGTGCGTCTCGGCAGCGGCGAAGCGATGTCGATCTCCGCCGACGGCAAGTGGGTGATCTCGCAAACGCTGAATCCCTCGCCCGCGCAGCTGATGTTGCTGCCGACCGGCGTCGGCACCGCGCGGCCGCTGACCAACGACGCGATCACGCACGAGGTCGCGCGCTTCCTGCCGGATGGCAAGCGGTTCATATTCAACGGCTTCGAGCCGGGCAAGCGATCGCGTACGTGGGTGCAGAGCGTCGAGGGCGGCGCACCAACGCCGGTGACCCCGGAAGGCGTCACTGGATTGCTGGCGACACCTGATGGGACGCGGATCGTCGTGCGCGGCGCCGAGGGCGTGCGCATGCTGGTGCCGATCGACGGCAACGGCGCGCCTGAGACGATGAAATTCATCGAGCCGATTGAAGGCGTGTTGCGCTTCACGACCGACGATCACACCATGCTGGTGCGCCGGCCACCGGCGCCGGGCACGGGCGTCGTCGACATCGTCAAGGTCGATCTCCGCACCGGCGCGCGGACGCCGGTGCGCTCGATCGCCCCGCTGCGCGAGGCGCTCGGCAACGGCGGCGTCGGTCAGATCCTGATCACCGCCGACGGCGCCGTCTACGTGCAGGGCTACGGCGTCACCCAGTCGGATCTGTTTCTGGTGAAGGGACTGAAGTAGCGGCGGCGATGTAACTAGCGGGCCGTCGAGGGTCTCGGCAGCGCCGGCCAGTTCGTGATGATCGATAGACGAAAGTCCGTCGAACTGGGCCGGATCGGATAGAGAAAACGCTGGCCGTCCTTCGACACCACGTACGGGTGGCCGTCGGCCTGGGCAATGGTCGTGCGGAACAGGCGCTCCGGTGTCGCGACGCGCATGCCCTTCGTCGCATCGACACGCGCCGACATCATCCAGCCCTCGGGGTCGACGAAAAACAGCTCGCGCATGTCGTGCCGCCAACGCGGCGCCGCGCCGCCGTCGATCGACACCGTGAGCAGCGGTCCGCCGCTCGCTGCGCGGACCACGATTTCCCGCCGTTTGGAGGCGGTCGATTCAAAAGCGATCCACTGACCATCCGGCGAGATCGCCGGCTGGTGTTCTTCCGCCGGCGTCCCGAACCACGTTGATGTCTTGTGTTCGCCGGCGAGCGTCACCTTGGCAAGATCGCCGCTCCCGGTCGTGAACAGAATCGCGGAATCGTTCGCGAGATACTCCGGCGTGTTCGCGTTCGTGTCCTTCACCAGCAGCTCGTCCGCGCCGCTGCCGTCGGCGGGCCGTTGATACAGATCGAACGTGCCGCTGCGGTTCGAGTTGAAGGCCACCAACCGGCCGTCTGACGAGAAGGCCGGATCGTACTCCGACGCGGGATCGTTGGTGAGGGGCGTCAAGGCGCCGCTGACGAGATTCAGCACCCAGATGTTCGTGTTTTCAGTCGGCGCCAGGCGCCTCGACGCGACCAGTTGCTTTTCATCCGGATCGAGATTCAGGTTGTCCCACATACTGGGCGGCCCGACTGTGGAGACGGAGTTGCCGCGCCGATCGACCCACGTCAGCTGCTTCGGCCGGTCGTCTCGAGGGCCGATCGCGAGCACGCCCGTATCCGAGGCCGCGAGCGGTGCGCGGCGCGAGCCGACCGTGACCGGGATGTACTCGTCGACGACGCGAAACGGGGCGCCGCGCGTGGAGAGCGTGGCGGTGTCGAACGGCTGGGCGAGCAGCGAACCGTTGCGAGGAAACAGCAGGTGGCCGCGGCTGTAGACGCCCTGTGAATCGGACGGGCCGATCACGGTCGACGCGCCGCCTGGCACGGCCGTCGACCCGATCCTCAATTCCGAGACCGTCGCCGAGTAGGCGAGGTAGAGGAAGTGCTTGCCGTCTGGAAGGAACGCCGGCGATCGATGCGTCTCCTTGCCGCCGGTCGTCGTCAGCATCCGATCGGAGCCGCAGACGCGCACGCCGGCGGCGTCGCCGTAGATGATCATTTCGGGGCCCCACGACGCAGCGACGGCGGACGGCGCGTCGCAGGCCACTGCCCGCACTCCCGTGGCAAGGTTGATGGTCTTGATCTTTCCGTCGGCGAAGAAGCCCAGCGACTGGCCGTCCGGGGACCAGAACGGCCAGGTCGCGCCGGTGGTGCCGGTCAGCTCACGCAGATCGAGCGCCGCCAGATCGCGGATCCATAACGAGTCCTGTCCGCCGCGGCGGACCACGACCGCAAGCGTCCGGCCGGACGGCGCCAGCGCGAACGAGATCGTCAGCGCACCCTGGCTTGGCGGTGCGACGCCGAAGCGCACGGGTGGTGCCGAATCCGCGGTCGATGGCGCGGGCCGCGTCACCACGAACGCAAAAGCACTGGCAAATCCCAGCGCCAGGGCCGACGCGATCCAGGTCACCGCCGCGCTCGAGCGGCGCGTCCGCGGCGGTTCAGGCGCCGATGGACCGACGACTGCCTCCGGCTCGTCGAGATCAGTACGCGCGTCGCCGGCGTCGCGCAGACGTTTGCGCGGATTCTTCTCTAGGCAGCGCTGAATCAGGCGACGCACACCCGCGGGTGTGTCGGGTGGCAGCGGACGCAGATCGAGATCGGCGGTCAGCGTTTCGGTCAACGCCGCGCCGACATCGGCACCAAGGAAGGGCCGGCGGCCGGCGAGCATCTCGTAGAGGATGACGCCGAAGGCCCAGACGTCGGCGCGCTTGTCGACGTGCCTACCGAGCGCCTGCTCGGGCGCCATGTAGCCGACGGTGCCAAGGATTACGCCCTGCGCCGTCGCCTGATTGGTGATCGTCGGCGAGTTCGCGAGTTCCACCGCCGACTCGCTGTTGTCGGGCGCCAGCGCCTTGGCCAGACCGAAGTCGAGGACTTTTACCGACGTCGACTGATCGATTGGATCGATGCGGACCTTGATGTTGGCCGGCTTGAGATCGCGATGGACGATGCCCTGCGCGTGCGCGGCGTCGAGCGCGTCGAGAATCTGGCGGGCAATGTCGAGCGAGGTGCGCAGGCCGAGCCCGGTGCCGGGCGGGTGCGTGTCGAGCACGTCGGCCAGCGTCGGCCCCTCGACCAGCTCGAGCACGAGCGCGCTCGGCGTCGCGCCGCCGCCGGCGTCGCCGTCTTCAAAACCATAGATCTGACCGATGTTCGGATGATTGAGCGCGGCAAGCGCGTGCGCCTCACGCCGGAATCGAGCCAGCCGTTCCGGATCGCGTGCGTAGGCATCGGGAAGCGTCTTCAAGGCAACGCTGCGATTCAACTTCAGGTCGCGTGCCCGGTAGACCTCGCCCATGCCGCCGGCGCCGAGCCGGCCCAGGACTTCGTAGGCGCCGATGCGGCTACCGGCGGGAAGGGACATTAACGGGGCCGGATTGTAACTGTTTCTCGTAACTCCTGTGGTTCTTTCGTTCGGGAGTTCGGGAGTTCGGGCGTTCCGTTCTCACGTTCTGGCGTTCGCGCGCTCATGGGCGCGCACGGCGCGAAGAACGAGCAGGCCCGAACGCAAGAACAGAACGCCCGAACTTCCGAACTCCCGAACGAAAGAACCTCCCCCATCAAAAGGCAGTAGACTCTCGCCCCAATGCCCCTCCCGGTCGGCGCGCGCATCGGCCCGTACGAGATCACCGGCGAACTCGGCGCCGGGGGAATGGGCGAGGTCTACAAAGCCCGTGACACGGCGCTCGGCCGCGAGGTCGCCATCAAAGTGCTGCCGGCGTCGGTCGCTAACGATCCTGAGCGGCTCGCGCGATTCGGCAGGGAAGCGAAACTGCTCGCGTCGCTGAGTCACACGAATATCGCGCAGGTCTATGGACTGGAAGAACGCGCGCTGGTGATGGAACTGGCGCCGGGGCAGGATCTCACCGCGCATGTCGCGCGCGGCGCGATGAGCCTGCACGACGCGCTGCCGATCGCGATTCAGATCGCTCACGCGCTCGAGGCCGCGCACGAACGTGGCATCATCCATCGCGATCTCAAACCCGCGAACATCAAGGTCACTGACGACGGCGCGGTGAAGGTGCTGGACTTCGGCCTCGCCAAAGCGCTCGACGCGAATGCGTCGAGCGGGTCGGTCGAAGCCATGAACTCGCCGACGCTGACCGCGCAGGCGACCGCCGCCGGCATCATCCTGGGCACCGCGGCGTACATGAGCCCCGAGCAGGCACGCGGGCGCGACGCCGACAAGCGCGCCGACGTGTGGGCCTTCGGCGTCGTGTTGTTCGAGATGCTCACCGGCGCGCGGCTGTTCCAGGGCGAGACGATCTCCGACACGCTCGCGGCCGTGCTGCGCCAGGACATTCCGTGGCCGGCGCTGCCGGCCGGCACGCATCCGGAAGTCGTCCGGCTGCTGCGTCGCTGCCTCGAGCGCGATCGGAAGAATCGTCTGCACGACATCGCCGACGCGCGCATCGTGCTCGAAGACATCGTCCGCGGCGGCGCGAAAGACGACGTCGTCGCCGCGCCGGTCACGGCAGCGCGGCGCGCGTGGTGGCCGCTGGCAGTGGGCGCGGCGGTGCTGGCGGCGCTCGGATTCACGAGTGGACGCTGGACGTCGCCGGCATCAGCGGCTCCGGACGCCAGGACGATTCGGCTCGTGATCCCGCGACCGCCCGGCATCACCGAGATGGAGGAGCCCGCGGTCGCGTCGGACGGCAGTTTCGTTGTCTTCGTCGGCGGCAATCCGGCGGGGCAGCGCCTCTACCTGCAAAAGCTCGACGAGTCGGCGCCAAGACCGATCGAGCGCACCGAAGGCGGCCAGCGGCCCGCGGTCTCGCCCGATGGCCGCTGGATCGCTTTTCAGCGCGGCACGCGCCTCGAGAAGATCGCCGTCGAGGGCGGTGAGCCGATTTTCATCACCGATCTGGCCAGAGCTGGCGGTCCCGGCATGACCTGGATCTCCAACGAACAAATCGTGTTCGTCACCTCGTGGCTGAGCGGGATGTCCGTGGTCGCCGCCGATGGCGGTGCGGTGCGATCGATCAGCACCATCGATACGGCGCGCGGCGAGATCGGTCACTGGTTTCCGCAAGCCCTTCCCGGCGGCCGACAGGTGTTGATCACGGTCTGGACCAAGGCCACGGGCATCAATGACGCCGAAACCGCGTTGCTTGACGTCGACACCGGCAAGCACACCGTGCTGTTCAAGGGCGCCGAAAGCCGGTTCCTCGCCCCGGGCTTCATCGTGTTTTTCAGGGCAGGCGCGTATCACGCGATTCGATTCAATCCGGAGACGCGCACGGTGTCCGGCGAGCCCGTTCGCGTCCTCGACGACGCGTTTGGCAGCTTGCCGGAAGGCGACAATACGCAGACCGACCTCGCCGCCACGGGCACCCTGGCGTATCTCTCCGGCCCGTCCATCCTGCCGCGCGAGCTGGCCTGGATCAGCGAGGGCGGCAAGGTCGCCGGCCTGCCGTTTCCCGTCCGTCCGTACCGAGACATGGACCTGACGGTTGACGGCAAGCGACTCGCCGTCGCGACACTCGAGGCGGGCCGCTACGTCCTGCGAATCATGGACCTCGATCGCGACGCGGAAGATGTCCTCGACCTGCCAGGATCAAGCTTCGATCCAGCGTGGCATCCCGACGGCAAGCGGCTGGCCTTCACGGGAATACGCAAGGGCGACTTCGATACGTATTGGACCGATCTCGCGACGTCCGCGCCGTCGGAGCCGCTGCTCGTGACCGGGTTCGATGAGTCGCCGACGTCATTCCTGCGCGACGGCAAGAGCCTGATCGTGCATCAGTCGGAAACCGACGGCCGTTACGTTTTGAAGCTGCTGCCATTGGCGCCAGCCGGACCTCCGAAAGTGCTCGGCACGCTTCCGGAGTCCTCTGGCGCCGTCAGCTCGGCGTCCGACCAGTTCATCGCGTTTGCGTCGAATCGCTCCGGCAGATCCGAGATCTATGTCCAGCCGACGATGGGCGGAACGGCGCCGCAGCAGATCAGCAGAAATGGCGGCACGATTGTCGTCTGGGCGCCGAACGGCAAGGATCTGCTGTACCTGCGCGAGCCGGAGATCATCGCCGTGTCCTACACGATCGAAGGCGGGCAATTCCGGGCCGGAAAAGAACGGGTCTGGTCGCGCGTCGAAGGGAACTACAACACCGACGTCCTCGAAATCGCACCCGACGGCCGCGTGCTGGTGGAAATTGATCGCAAACAGACACAGCGCGAGATTCGCGTGATCGTGAACTGGCAGACGGAAGTCGCGAAGAAGATGAGATGACGACGGTAATTGACTGATTGACTGATTGACTGATCGACTGATCGACCGATCGACCGATCGACTGATCGATCGGTCAATCGGTCAATCGGTCAAC
>DASUGM010000009.1:0-22062 GCA_036274055.1 Vicinamibacterales bacterium
GATTCGCGTCCGGCGTCTGTCCCGGGGTGCTGTTCCAGATCAATCGCTTGACCTCGGCCATGTAGTCGGCAAGCGGCCAGGCGTTCACCGCGTCGAACTTCTCGATCTCCGCGAGCCGGCCGAGGCGGTTATTGGACAGCAGGTTGTTCAGCACCGCGGTCTGCCGCGCCGGCAGCGGGCTTGGTCCGATCAGCGCGGCGATCGGCGGCGGCTGCAGCCAGTCCGGCGTGACGAAGACGTTGTCGTTGAGGAAGGCGAGCGCGGCCTGTTGCCGGGCTTTCGGCACGACGCTGTAGACCGCACCGGCCTGATCGGCGGTTTTGAAGTCGACGTTCACACCGGCGATCAGCTGCGCGACGTGGCCCATGTAGAGACTCCACTGGCTCAGACCCTCGGTGTAGAGCTCGTTCAACTCCTCGTAGTCATCGCCCGGCCGGGTGGTCCACTTGATGAGGTTTGGGACCATCCGCTTGTAGTTCGCGACCGCGTAGGTCGACGCCTTGATCGGATCGTCGCCCATGTCCTCGGTCTGCGAGCGCGGATCGATCGATCCGTACTGACCGGACACGAACCGGTACGGGAACTTGCCGGTCTGCTTCGTGATCCAGTCGTTGAGCGTGGCCTTCTCGGCGTCGGCGGAGTTCGCGTTGGGCAGCACGCGATAGCCCCAGTTGATCGCGAAGTCGTCGAACGGGCCGACGCGGCGGATGAAGTCCTTCGGTTTCAGGCCGTCGCCGGGCTGGGCGACGTAGTTCTGCCGCGCGTAGTCCATGATCGTCGCGCTGACGCCGTACTGGCTGGTGAATTTCGGATCGCGGAGCGACTCGACCGGAAACGAATTCGACGCCACCATGTTGTGCTGCAGCCCGAGCGCGTGGCCGATCTCGTGGGCGATCACCTGGCGCATCGTCTCGCCCATCAGCTCTTCGGGAATGTCGAGGGTCTGCGCCGCCGGATTGGCGGCGCCGGTTTCGAGCAGCAGCCGGTTGCGGTAGCTGCGCATGTGGTTGTGGTACCAGGTGATTTCGCTGTTGAGGATCTCGCCGGTGCGCGGATCGGAGGTATGCGGTCCGACCGCGTTGCGCACCATGCTCGCCGCCCAGCGCACCATCGACACCCGCGCGTCGTCCGGATCCCAGTCGGGATCTTCGGACTTCGACGGCGGATCCTTCGCGATGATCGCGCGCTTGAACCCGGCCTTCTCGAACACTTTCTGCCACTCCTCGACGCCAGCCTTGACGTGCGGCCGCCACTTGGTCGGCGTCGCCGGGTCGATGTAGTAGACGATCGGCTTGACCGGTTCGACCAGCTCACCGCGCGCGTAGGCGGCCGGATCCTTGGGCTCGAGGCGCCAGCGGGCGATGAACGTCTCGGTCGCCGCCTTCTGCTGGTCGAGGCCGTAGTTGACGCGATCGACGGTGAAGAACCCGACCCGCGGGTCGAAGTAGCGCGGCCGCATCGGCTCCTTCGGCAGCAGCACGATCGATTGCCGCATCTCGAGGCTGACCGTGCCGCCGGTGCGGTCGCCGGGCGCTTCGGTGGCCGCGAACGTCTGCACGTGCCGCACTTCGACGTTGGTCGGAAACGATCGGACCTCGCTGACGAAACTGCGCGCGGCGTCGAAACGCTGGACGCCGTAGGTGCGCCGCTGCGCCGTCGACAATCCTGAGAGCGCCGGGGTGTCGCCGGCGAAGAATTCAGTGACGTCAACGACCGCCGTCGCATTGCCGGCGCCGAACGCCGCGATCGGAAACGACGCCAGGATCGGCGCGAAGTTGTTCTCGCTCACCGACTTCGAAATCGGCGTCTCGGGGTCGGCGTACGAATCGACGCTGATGCTCTTGAGCAGCATGCTGTTGTCGCGCTTTTCCCAGCGGACCATGCGCTCGGCGATCGAACTGCCGGCGCTGGTGAATCCGCCGCTGCCCGCCGGCACACCCGAGATCCGGCTCACGAGCAGGAAATCGCGGCCGAGCATGGTGTTGTCGATCTCGAAGTAGTAGCGATCGCCGACCTTGTGCACCGCCATCACGCCCCATTCCGACTTGGCCGCGGGGGTGATCACCTGATCGTACGGGCGCGGTCCGCGATTGGCGGGGGCCTGACCGCCGCCGGCTTGCCCGGTTCCGGCGGGCGGCGTCTGCTGTCCCCCGCCGGCGGGAGGCGGCGTGGTTTGCTGCGCGCGGATCGGCGAAACCGGCGTGGTGAACAGCGCGAGAGCGACAATGGCGGCGGGCGTACGGAAGTGGCGCATAAGCCCGCTCATCTTAGCGCTAGACCTTCACGTCGCCTGACTCCGGATCACATGGTGCATAGCCCGGGCGGCCCGGGTAGTGCGCCCCGATCCGCTTCGCCTTGAATTTCTGGACGAACTCGGTCGCGCCGCGCAGCAGGAAATAGCCCTGCGCATTGAGCGGCACCGCGCGCGTATTGGCAATCGTCTCATTCGCTCCGTGAAAAGTCACCAGGACGATTCCCGGTGCCGGCGCGCCACTGGACACCACGACGACCCGGCCGCGGACAATGCCCTCGCGGCCGTCCCAGCCGAACTGCTCGAACCTGGTCGCGCGCGCCGAGATCGCGTTGATCTGCGCACCGCCGAGCAGGACTGGATGCGCTGGCGCGTCGGCCGGTATGCCGTAGCCGATGAGCGCGATCCGCGTGTGCTCGTAAAACAGTTTCTGGCCGATGCGCTCCCACTCGATGCCGAGCCGCGGATCGCCGTAGAGCGACTCGATCATCACCTGCACCTTGCGCGATTCGCCGGGGTCGAGCTTCAACGACGCGTGCTCGAGATAAAGACGGTACAGCCGCGCAAACGCGCCGCGAATCTGCGGCACGACGTAGATTTCGGCGCGCTTGTCGAACGGGTTGTGCAGCGTCACCGCCGCGATCCCGCGTCTGGCAGGCGAACTCGCCGCGGCGATGTACCGGGTGTAGTTGGACTGCGCCGAGTTGTTCGAGTCGCTGATCTCGACGATGTTCGGGTTGACGCTGGCGTCGATGTAGAGCGGCGTGCGGACGATCATGCACTTGTGGCCGTCGGTGGGCGGAATCCACTGAGCGGTGAACTCGACGAATGGCGTCCCGCTCTCGGGCGGAACGTCGTGCGTGTCGCTGCCGATCCAGACCTCCGGACCGCCGCTGACCGTGTAGTCCTTCACCAGGAAGTCGACCTTGACGCCGGTGCAGGTCACCGGGCCGCGGTTCCGATAGCGGGCGATCACCGTGTTGGCGTGGCCGACCCACGGCACGTTGGCCCAGTTGGCGGGATCGGCGAGCGATCGCGCGTTCTGCACCTCGATGTCGGGGCTCTGCCAGTTGTCGCCGCCCGGCCACGGCCGGATGTAGAGATCGGGACGTCCGTTGGTGCCGTATTGCACGCGAATCTGCGCGTTGTCGGCCGCGGTCGAAACGACGCTCATGCGGAAGTCGGCGATCGCCATGCTGCTGGTGTCGGTTTCCTTGTAGTCCTGGCCGGCGGTGAAGAAGGAGTTCTCGTTCTCGGCATCACGGCGCAGCCGCATGACCTGCGGCCGCGCGATCGGAAACGTGAAGTTCTGCGAGATGACGTCGGTACCGAGGACGGCCCCGCTCGCCGTGTCACCCGGCCCGCCGAGCTCCTGGTCGCCGATCTGCCCGGCCTGCGTGGTGCGGTACTCGAAGTAGTAGTTCCAGCCGTCGGCGATGCGGATCTCGACCGCCGAGAAGCGTCCGGCCGGCGGCGCGCCGAGTTCCGCCGGGTGGAGCGTGACCGTCTGATCGAGCGGAATCGTCGACCGCGAGAAATCGAACGGCATCACCCAGCCGGGACGGATCCAGCCGGTCTCCATCTTCTGCGCGACCGACAGATGCGGCAGCTCGCCTTCGTTGCTCATCAAGTCGTAGTTGGTGATGTCGCGCGCCTGGATCGCCGGCGTGAACAGCGTGTTGGCGTTGGTGTAGAGATCCGGATAGCCGAGGTTGTGCCCGAGTTCGTGCGACAGCGTCTCGAAGATCGTCCGCGAGTCGCGCACGGTGTCCCAGTCGTCGGGCATGCCGAGGACGTTCATGTTCGCGGATCCGCCAGGTACGGTGAACGACCCGCCCCACGCCTGCGGCCAGAAGAAGTTGTCGGTCGCCGCAGATCCGGCCGAGCGGATGATTAGGATCAGGCTCTGCACCTGCTGGAAGTTCACGAGGGCGTTGCCGCTGCCGTCGGTGAGCGCCGCGGCGGCGGAAATGCAGGCTTGCGCGAACGCCACGTTGTTCGTGGGTGCGAACGAGTTGCTCGGCCACGGCGTCGGCATCATCGTGAAGTTGTCCGCCCATGTGCTGGCGAGGTTGATGCTCAGCACCGCGCCGCCGGCGAGCGCCAGGGTGAAGCCGCCGTTCGACACCTCTTCGAAGTAGACGCGCGCGCTCGTGCCGGTGCCGACGCAGTCGTCGGACCAACGCGTCTTGATGGTGTCGAATGCGGTGCCGGTCGGGTAGAGCGCATCGGTCACGTCGACCGTGAGGATGCAGACATTGCGGGTGCCCGATTGCGGAATGACGTCGACGTTCTGCGGCGTCGACGGTCCGCCGCCCCAGGTGTAGCCGGTGGTGAAACTCGACAGCTCGCCGATGCTCCAGTGCGCAGGACTGCGATCGCCGTCGCTCCATCGATCGACGATCTGGAACTCGAGCACAGCGGCCTCGGTGTTCGTCGTCCTGTCGATCGCGACGAGTTTGTGGGGGCCCGGCTGATAGCCGACCAGGAGCATCACCTCGTTCGCCGCGGATTGATCGTCGCGCGCGTACGAGACTTGCCCCGCGGCCTCGCCATCGGGCAGCACGAAGTCGAGATCTGAAAACGCCAGGCCGGTGGTGCCGAGATGTACCACGACCCGCACGTAGGAGCCGATGAACGGCTTGTCATCGGTGACCGTGAGCGTCACCGGCAGCGACGGATTGACGAAGATGTCCCACCAGTGGATGTGCCGCGGATCGACGACCACCAGCGTCTTGCCGACTTCCCACGCCGCAAACGGCCGCTCGCCGGCCGCCATGGTGAGCAACGTCTCGACTTTCTGCGTCGACGGAATCCAGGACTGGATCAGGCCGCCGCCGCTGTATTGAGGAATCAGTACGCCCTTCGACTGTGCGCCGGCGGTCAGGTACTGCGGCGCCACCAATGCCATCCGCTCCACGGTCGTTGCGCTGTCGCCGGGCGACACCGAGACGATCCGCCCCGCGCCGTTCTCGGAGATCAGCAATCGCTTGCCGTCGGTGAGCACGCCGACCGGCGCCGACAGCCCCGAGACGACCGTCGCGCGCTTCCGCGCCGCGACATCGACGGCGACCACGCTGCCGCTGCGCCGATCGGCGTAGTAGAGCGTCGTTCCGCTCAGCGCCAGTTGCATCGGCTGACCGGGCGCGCGAAGAATCACTTTCGCATGCGCGCGATCGGCCTTGTCCATCGCGGCCTGGTAGAGGACGAACTGCCGCCCCGGAAGATCGAGATCGGCCACGAACAACGTCTGGCCGTCGCCGCTCGCGACGATGCCGGCCGGCAGGTCGTAACCGTCGCCAACCACGCGCGTCGCGCCGTCGGCAAGACTGTGCAGCAGGATCTGGCGCCCGGCGGTGACCAGCAGTCCGTGCCCGGCGGCGCCACGTCCACCCCCGATCAATGTGGCGCCCTGCGTATCGACCTCGAAACGGCGAATGAGTTTGGCCATGCCGACTCCTTAACTCGTGAAGACGTACCTCGAGCCGGGGAGCGCGAGATCAATCGCGGGCTTTGTTGGGGAGTACTCGCCTCAGACGGACGCGGGGCGTGAGTTCCGGTGCACGATCCCTAATTGGACTTGACGAGCTCGACGCGCCGATTGCGGGCGCGACCCTCGAGCGTGTCGTTGCGATCCTTCGGCAGAGATTCGCCGTAGCCGCTGGTCGTCAGCCGGGCGCCGTTGATGGAGTAGCGGCCGGTCAATGCCGCCTTCACCGCCGCGGCTCGCCGTTTCGACAGCTCGAGGTTGAACGCGTCGCTGGCAATGCTGTCGGTGTGACCCTCGACCGACAGATTCCAGGTCGGGTTCTGCCGCATCACCTGAGCGATCTCCGCCAGCACCGGCTCGGATTCTTCTTTGATCCGATCGCTGTTGAAGTCGAAGTAGATGCCGTAGATCACGGCGCGTCCGTCCTTGGCGAGCTCGTTCGCGATTCGCTCCGCCGTACCGGCGGCGGCGTTGCCGCCGGAGGTCGCCGGCGGCGCCAGTGGCGGACCCGATCCGGCGTTGCCGGGGCGGCCGGCCATCCGGCCGCGTCCATCCGGCGGCGGCGGCCCGTCACCGCCTTCCGGCTTGGCGGCAACGACCGGCACCGGGTACGCCAGCCTGATCACCTGCAATTTGTCGTCGCCGATGTTCCATTTCAGCGACAGCGGGTTGTCGCCATCGTCGAGAAACCAGAACTCGGCGTCGGTGTCGCCGAGTTTGCCGCGCGCGTGGACGGCCGGCAGCTCGACCGCCTGATCGTTCAGCAGGACCTTGAAAGGCACCGACGTGCGCTCGACGCGCTCGATCGTCCCGGTGCGCTTCTGCGCGAGATTATTGCCGCCGAGCAGACCGCCGAGCAACGAATCGAGTGCGCCTTCGATGCCGCCGGCGGGAAGCGTCAGAGCGCTCTTCCCAGTGGTCTTCAGTTGGTCGAGCACTCGTCTGGAGACGCCGACCGCGGTCGTGCCGGGCAGCGACTCGGACATCATCTCGCCGAAGATATGCGAGTACTCGGTGGCGTTCTCGAGATCCCGGCGCAGCACCGTGCGGGTGGTGCGAACGTGTTCGGGCTTACCGTCCTTACTGACCTCCGCCGAATAACTCAGCTGGGCAATCTTGTCGTTGATCTTGATGAACGTCTTGATCGATTCGTAATCGCCCTGGTCCGGCTGATTGAGGGCCGTGACGATCGTCAATCCGACCAGCAGCGGCACCTTCGGCGACGCCGGCGCCTGCCCGACGACGTCAACCGCGCCAATGAGCCCGGCAACGACCATCGCCGCGCCCGTCCCCCACAACTGCAACCGGCGTCGTGTCGACATGATCCCTCAGCGCGACAGATGCACCATCGCCTTCTCGACGAGTTCGAGAGCGGCGTCCTGGTCAATCCCCGCAGACATGTAGTGCACGGTGAGCGCGCGATCCCCCTTGACGAACATCAGCGCGTTACCCGGTTGCACCATCGCGTCGTCCCACGATCCCACGAGCACGGTCCGATCCTGGCCGCCGACGATGCTGATGAGCTTGCCCAGGCCCTTCGACATCTGGAAGCTGGACTTGCCGTCGGAGAATTCCGGCGTCAGCACCAACACGCGCTGGCCAGCGGTCTGGTACGTGCAACTCGAGCCGGCCGCCTCGTAGAGCGGCTTCTCATCCTGAGATCGGAACGGCGCCACGACCAGCGGCCCGAGCTTCGATTCGGCTTCGGCGCGGGTGAGCACCGAACACGGATCGGGATCGCGCGGTGTCCCGCCCGTTCTGGTGCTGGCGAACGGCAGCTCGGGGACGCGGTCGCGAATGAACTTCGCCAGTTCTCCGAGCTTCTCCGCCGGCACTCCCTGTGTCGCCTGGAGATCAATGCGCAGATGGCCGCGCTGATACATGCGGATGCCGGCCAGACGGCCCTGATAGTCCCAGCCCTCGGCGTTCGCTTTGGGCGTCTCGAGTTTCGCGTCGCCGGCGATCTCGGGCGCCATCTTCTTCATCGCCGCGCCCATCGCCCACTGCCCGGTGTAATCGGCCGCCGGCTCGAGCGACACCGCGACACCAGGGCGCTTGTCGAGATCGATTTCGCCTTCGGCCTCGCGCTGCTTCGCTTGCTCGGCAAACGGGTCGCCGGCGTAGCCAGGCATTTTCTTGATGGCTTCCTGAAACTTTGCCGCTTTGGCGAGGCGCTCTGGATCGGGATGGGTCGCGAGTTGATAGAAGCAGCCGGCGCCACCCGGGCGCGGCTTGACCGGACCGCCAGCGACGATGGCGACGGGCGGCCCGGCGAGCGGACCGAGGATGCGCTCGACATCGGCGGCCGGCGCCCAGGCACAGCCGTCCGCCGGTTTCGGCACGGTCGCGACGGCTGACGCGGCCGGCGTCGACCCGGCCTTGGCGGGCGTTGCCGAACTCGCGGTCTGACCGCCAGGCGTGCCGCCGCCGCACGCCATCAACATCAAACTGGCACCAGCAATAGCGGCGCAGCCCTTCTTCATGTCGATCTACGCCCGAGACGCTCTCCGAAACCCTCATGAAAAGGGGTCGGGCGGCTTTTTGCCACGAATCCAGGGGGCCGAGCCACGAGCGTTCGAGGAGTTCTTCAGAAAGAGCCCTCCCGTATTTCCTCACGCTCGCCTCGGCCTTCTCCCTGTCGATTCCCGCGTAGCCCGAGATGGCGCCGGCGCAGCGCGGGATTTCACAGGGAGAGGCACGAGCAGACCAAGAGGACGAGCGTCCGAGGAGTTCTTCGGAAAAGTGCTGTCGAATATTTCGCCGGCTCTTCTCGGCCTTCTCCCTGTGGATTCGCGCGTGGCGGCGTGGAGCACAGCTTGCATTTCCCCAGCGGAGCACGGATCAAGGAGGCGGTCATGCCCGATCGTGAAACGCTGAAACGAGCCCATCAGGATGCCCGTGAGGGCAAGTCGCCGAGCACGCAAGCCGGCGAATTCGTGCGCGAAGAGATTCATCACATCTCACCAGCGCGGTCCGCGGCGTCGCGTTCGAAAGCGTCGCGATCGGCGCGGGCGAAACGCGCGGCGCAGACGCGGAAGCGCACTGGACACTGAGCACAGTGAGAACTCGGAACAGTGAGAGAGAACTCGGAACAGTGAGAAATGATACGGTCGAGGCGTGACGCCTGCACCCGCACCTCGTCGTCTCGGCTCCGCCGGTCCGTCGGTTTTCCCCATCGCGCTCGGGTGCATGGGGATGTCGGGCATGTACGGCCCGGCGGATGAGGCCGAGAGCATCGCGACGATCCACGCCGCGATCGACGCCGGCGTCACGCTGATCGACACCGGCGACTACTACTCGTCCGGACACAACGAGCTGCTCATCGGCAAGGCGCTGCGCGATCGGCGCGACCGCGCGTTGATCTCGGTGAAGTTCGGCGCGTTACGGGCGCCGAACGGCGATTGGCTCGGCTACGACGCGCGTCCCGCCGCGGTGCGGAACTTCATCGGCTACAGCCTGGTCCGGCTCGGCGTCGATCACATCGATATCTACCGGCCGGGGCGGCTGGACGTCGAGGTGCCGATCGAAGACACGATCGGAGCAATCGCGGACCTGATCAAAGCGGGCTATGTCCGCCACATTGGCCTGTCTGAAGTCGGCGTCGAGACGATTCGCCGTGCGCAGGCCGTGCATCCGATCAGCGACCTGCAGATCGAGTACTCGCTCGTCAGCCGCGGACCGGAAGCCGCGATCTTTCCGCTGCTCCGCGAGCTCGGCGTCGGCGTCACCGCGTACGGCGTCCTGTCGCGGGGGTTGCTCAGCGGCTCGACGCCGGCGGCCGGTCGTGATTTCCGTGCTTACCTGCCGCGTTTCAGCGCCGACAACCGCGTGCAGAATCAGAAACTGATCGACACGCTGCGTGCGCTCGCCGCCGAGAAGGGCACCACGGCATCGCAGCTCGCGATCGCCTGGGTGTTGGCGAAGGGTGCCACGATCGTCCCGGTCATCGGCGCGCGCACACGGGCGCAGCTATCGGAATCGCTGGCGGCCTTGTCGATCGCGTTGTCTACCGACGATCTGACCCGCATCGAAGCGGCGATTCCGCCCTCCGCGGTAGCCGGCTCGCGCTACGGCGAGTCGCAGATGCGCGTGCTCGACAGCGAGCGCTGACTTGTGATTCGGTTCCGAAAAGCGATTCACAGGGAGAAGCACGAGAAGACCTAGAGGAAGATCCGTCCGAGGTCTTCAACAGAACTCGCCCGGGTCTTTCTCCTGCTCGTCTCGGCCTTCTCCCTGTGAATTCGCTCTGGGCAAGCGCACTTCACTCATCTCAGCCGCCCCCGAAGCTCACGCCGATCGATGCCACGAAGTACTGATCGTCGGTCCCCGGGCTGAAGTAGTAGAACGTCCCCTCGAGCCGAGATCCGGCGACGCCGACGAGCAAGCCAGGCTCGATGTCGCGCGTCGATCGAAACCGGCGGAACGTCCGCGTGCGCTGCAACGCGAAACCGCCACGGAGCCAGTCCGTCGCCCAGAAGCTGAACTCGGACCAGTTGTAAAGAAAGTGGCGTTGTTCATCGCCGGGCATGACGAACTCACCTTCCGTGTACGCCTCGAGCCGCCGCCACGTGAGATCCGCCTTCACGCCGACGATGCCGCCGTCGGTGCTGCCTGCCACGAAACCCGCGATTGGCGTGAGCGCCAGCTTCACCTTGGTACCGAACTCGAAGTTCCAGCCGGCAAAGACCGAGGTCGCCTTTTCGTCTTCGTAGTTGTACCGGACTTCGAAGTGCAGCGGTCCGCGGTCTGCGTAGGCCGTCGGTTGCACGAGATCGTCGTCGTCGGGGAAGAAGTAGTTGGCGACAGAGACGGTGCCGGTCCATTTCGTCTGCGCGCCGGCGGTCGCCGGGACAGCCAGGATGAGAACCGCAAGAGAGATGCCGCGCCAGGTCATTGGGGGTCAAACAAGGGTCAGACCCCTTTGAGGACTCAAAGGGGTCTGACCCGTGTTTGACCCCCTACTCCAGCCCAGCGCAGTGAGCGCCTGTCGGGCCTGAGCCTCGTACGGTCCGCCGATCGCCAGGTACTTCTGGTAGCACTGGATCGCGCGTTCCTTGTCGCGGCTGCCCAGACTGCGTTCGCCTGCCGTACCGCGGAGCCGGCGCAGGTACCGCGCGTGCGATGCACTCCCGAGATTCAGCCAGCCGACACCGTCGTCCGGCGCGGTGTCGACCGCGCGTTGGAACGACTCGATCGCGTCGTCGCTGGCGCCCCGCTTCAGCAGGACCAGACCAAGAGCGTTGTGCGTGTCCGGGTCTTTCGGCCACCGCCGGCTGGCCTCGCGCAACAAGCTGACCGCGTCGGATAACCGTCCCGTCGTCAGATAGGCGTCGGCGAGATCGAAGTAGAGCGGTTCGTAGCCGGGCTCGACCTTGCGAATGCGCTCCCACAGCGTGGCCGCGGCAGCTGCGTTGCGCAGCGTGAACTCAGTGAGCGCCAGCGCGTAGTCCGCCCAGATGCCGGCGCCCTGGGCCGACGCCGCCGCGAGCTTCTCGCGGGCGGCTTCGACCTTGCCTTCACCGTAAAGCGCCCAGCCTTCGCGCGCGAGCGCGCCCGCCGCGGCGTTGGCCGGCGCGGCACCTGACGGCGCCGCGAGCCGGTCGCTGACGGCGGCGTGGATTTCTTCCATCCGCACCCGATCACGTTCGCCGCTGGCCGGCCCAACCGCGGTCGCTGGAGGGGCCACGATGGCGTCGCCGGTGACGTTGGTTGCGCCTGGAGCGTCGTTCGCCGCTGGCCGGCGCACCGCGAGATACCCGCGACGCGCGACGACGGTCACGCCGGGGCGTCGCACGCTGACTTCGATCCTCCGATACTTGCCGTCGAACGGCGTGGCCGGCGAGTAGCCGAGCAGGTAATACGTGCCCGTGATCTCCGCGATCCGATCGAGCGCCGGCCGCAGGACATTGCGATTGCGGACGCGCTCGCCCCCGGTCTCGTACGCCAGCGTCGCGAGCACATCGGCGTTGACGTCGTTGCCGAGGACGACGTGGTCGGTGGTGGTCAAGAGCGGTGATTCACCGAGCAGGTTGTCCATGCGCGGATCGGTCGCCAGGCCGCGCGCGTCGAGCGTCGAGATGCGCACGTTGTTCTGAGCCGCCAGTCCCGAGACATCGGTGACGCGATCCACGAACTCGCCGGTGTAGAAGCCTTCGGAAAACAGCAGCACGTGCTTGGGGCCGGGAAAGCGTCCGAGGCCGTTGGCGAGCGTCTTGAGGACGTTCAGCGCGGCGATCGCGTCGTTCTGCGATTCGCCGGCGATCTTGGCGGCCTTGCTTTCGATCTGCGCCTCGACCGACGCGCGTCCGCCGCCGCCGACACCGCCGCAGTCAGCGGGGCGCTCTGTGCACGCCCGGATCACCGCGGCGTCGAGGGCTTCCGGCAGGCGCCGGACCGCGATTCGATTGGCCTCTTCCTCGTCGATCACCTTTGGCCACTGCCGCATTTCGGCGTAGCGCGACATGCCGGCAGGCAGCTTGACGTCGGCGAGCAGCGCCAGCAACCGATCCTTGTCGGCGATGATCTGATTGCCGAGCATCTTGCCTTCGACGACGACACCGGCGAGATCGCCCGGCCGCAGCCCGTCGTCAAGGAAACTGCGGATTGCGGTGCGCGTGCGATCGAAGCCGGTCGCCGACAGGTGCGCGAGGTCGAGCGCGAAGACAAAGATGCGCGGCGGCAGCCGGCGAACGGCGACGCCGTTTGCCGGTTCCGCCGCCGGTGGCGCCGCGGCGCCCGGCCCGGGAGCCGGCAACAGCACGGGGTTGGCGGTCAACAGCGCGAGCGTATCGATCTTCTGGGATGCGCCGCTTTCACGGACGTCGAAGTCGGCAATGGTGAGATCGGTGACCGGCCGGCCGGTCTTGTCGAGCACGGAGACGTCAACCTGCACGACGTCCGCGCGGCCGCGGAACTGGGGTTGCGGCGGCGCGGGCACCTGCGCCCGCAGTGCGCCGAGGCTCGCCGCGAGGGCCAGCGCGGCCGTCAGCGCTCGGACCCGGCTATCTCGCAACGGTCGCAACGATAAGTGCGTATTTGTCACGGCCGCGGCCTTCAAGATACGCGAGTCTGGTGGCGTCCTCGGACCACGCCGGCACCGTGACGTTCTTTGTGCCATCGATCTTCTGCTTACCGCCTTTGAGGTCCATGATCACCAGGCGTCCGGTTTTTCTTTCCGAAAACGCGATCAGCGGTGTGCCTTTCGGCGCCCAACCGAAGGTCTGGCCGGGCACGGTTGGATGATTGATCCATTCGCCGATGATCTCGTTCTTCAGCGCGATCGTGTAGACGTCGCTCATCTGCATCGCTCGCGCCGCGTCCATTGCTTCCGTGCTCGACAGGCCGCCCGTGGGGTCCGCCGACGTGCCGCCGCGCGCCAGGTCGCCGCCCATCGGCGTCGATACCGCGTTTTCCTTGCGTCGTTCGTGATTCGGCGTCAGCTCGATGCTCGGATCATCCGGCGAGGTCCGGCCAGCCTTCCATTCGTAGTACTTGGCCGCCCAGTCCGGCTGTGCATCGACCTGCATCGGACGGGCCGCGGCGCCGCCGTGCGCCGGGATCAAGAAATGAAACGTCTCCTTGACCGACGCGTCCTTGTTCGGGTCGTAGGTCATCAGATAGAGCTGTGTTCCGTCGGGCGACCAGGCCAGCTGCCGAATCAGCTTGCCCTTCATCGCGCCGAGATTGAATTCAGCGACGACGCTTGGCGTCACTTTCAACGCAGCTGCCGTGGCAGGCGTCTGCGCGACGACGGTCAATACGGCGATGAGAGGAAACATCATCACTCCTGATTACTTGAGACGGTCCAACATCAGCTTGAGCTCGATCGTACGCCGCAAACAACGACATCGCCGAGCCCGCGGCGCCGCTGACGCGTTGAAACAGGACCACCGGAAAGGCGGGCTTCTCGGTCCGCTTCGCGCTGATCGTGACAGACAGCGCGAGGATCAGGGACAGGCCCAGGGCCCATGGGGCCTTGGGCCTCTGGTGATTTTACCGTCCGAGCATCTGTCTGACGCGCGCCAGATCCTGTCCGTAAACGGACGGCGGTGCAGTGGCGAGATATCTCCCGCCGTAATTTCGCGCCTCCTCCATTCGTCCCTGCTTGACCAGCTCGAGCGTCAGGTTGAAGAGACCGTCGAAGTCGGTCGGATCGAGGCTCACCGCTCGTTTCCATTCATCGATCGCTTCGGCGGCGCGGCCAGTCTGCGCGAGCACGACGCCGAGCGACGTGTGCGCGCCGGCCAGCGTCGGATCGATCGAGAGCGCGCGGCGCAGCGATGACTCGGCGTTCTTCAAGTCGTTGGCCTGCAGCTGCAGCGTGCCGATGTTCTGATGCGCCAGTCCGTTCGTGGCGTCGAGTTCAATGGCGCGCGTGAACATCCGCATGGCATCGGCGGGCCGGCGCGCGTGGCCATAGGCGATGCCCAGCGCGTTCAGCGCCTCGGTGTCGTCCTGCGGCAGCGTCGCCAGCAACGCGATCGCTTTGGCCGACTCGCCGGTCTCCGCGAGGTAGAGACCGAGTTTGACGTGCATGTCGCGCTGGGTGACGCCGTTCTTCATCGCCATCTCGAGCGTCGCGATCGCGAGTTGGCGCTGACCGGCCTGCCACAACATGAACGCCAGGCTGCGATACGCGTCGGCCAGATCCGGCCGTCGCTTGATCAGGTCCTGATAGATCACCGCCGCCTCGGCCGGCTTTCCGGCCACATAGGCCTCGCTGGCCCGGTGCAGCTGTTTGTCGAGTTCGATCAGCCGCTTGGGATCGTCAGCATCGGTGTAGCGGTCGCGCGCCATGACCGGGCTGCCGCCGGTGTACCCGAGCGCGCGCAATCGTTCGCGCGCCGCCGCGGTTTCCTCCGCCGGCCGGTTCGGCGCGTCGAGATTGAAGGTCGCGAGCACTTTGGTCAGCACGTCGACGCGCGCCGCGTCTGCCGCTGCCAGGTTGCGGAGCTCCTTGGGATCCGCACCGAGTTCATAGAGTTCGCGAATCGGCAGGTCGATCAGCTTGTCGCGATTGACGATGACGCCGCGCAGCGGCGCCCAACCGCGTGCCAGCACCGGCATCATCGCTTCGAAATAGGACGGACGATCGGCGTGATCGGCGCCACCGATCGCCGGCAGCAGCGACGTGCCGGCGACATTGGCGGCCGCCGGCGCGCCCACCGCGTCGAGGACGGTCGGCAGCAGGTCGACGTGCCGCGCCGGGGAATCGATGACGCGGCCGCGGGGTGGCGCCGTGCCCGGCGCGATCTCGGCGACGATCAGCGGAACGTGCAGCGTCGCTTCGTAGGCGAAGACGCCGTGGGTCATCTCGCCATGCTCGCCGAGGCCTTCGCCGTGATCCGCGGTGACGATGACGAGCGTCGGCCGCGGCTGCGCCGCCAGCAGATTGAGCAGCGGCGCCAGCGCGGCATCGGTCCAGGCGACCTCGCCGGCGTAGGTGTCGGTGGCGTAGCGGGTCAGCCATTCGGCCGGCGGCGCGTACGGCGCGTGTGGATCGAAGACGTGGACCCAGCCGAACCACTTGTCTTTCTGCTCTCCAATCCAGCTGACCGCGGCGGCGACGGTGACGTCGGCGCGCCGCTCCGGCACTTCCACCGCCATGACCCGGCCGACCTCGCTGACGCGATCGTCGTAGACGTCGAAGCCGCGCTGCAGGCCGTAGCGCTGATCGAGCACGAACGCGCTGATGAACGCGCCGGTGGCGAAGCCGAGCGTCTTGAGCCGCGTGGCCATGGTCGGCTCGTCGGCGCGCAGGCGGTAGCCGTTGTTGTCGCGGATGCCGTGCTCGTAGGGATAGCGGCCGGTCAGAATCGAAGTGTGTGACGGCAGCGTCAGCACGGTCTGCGCGTGGGCGAACGTGAATCGCGCCCCACCGGCGGCGAGGCGATCGAGATTCGGCGTCGCCGCGCGGCCCCCGTACGATCCGAGCGCGTCACCGCGAAGTGTGTCGATGGTGATCAGCAGGACGTTCCGCTCGGCGCGAGGCGCCAGGACGAAACCACTTCTGGGCCACCACCAAAATGCGGCTGAGCCCAGCGCGAGGCCGAGGACGAGAAAGGCCAGGCGCCTCGCGATTTGCGATTTGTAATTTGCAATTTGCGATTGCATTGGCTATTTAGCGATTCTCTATTGCTACTGTCGATTGTTCATTGAGCATCCCGCCGGGTCGAGCCCCGCGGACTCAATCCCGCCATCTCACAATAGCGATATCCGAGTAACCCAATTGCCAATGCAATCGCAAATTGCAAATTGCAAATTACAAATCGCGCCGCGCATGTTCTATTTGCCGAAGCGGCGGCGCGCCTCGCTTCGGATGGCGGCCGCGCGCGGCGCGTCGCCGAAGATGCCGTAGAGGTAGGCGGCGCGCTCGAAGGCGACCGGGTTGTTGAGCTGCAACAGCATCTGCACGGCCTGCTCGGCGTCCGCCGTCCGGCCCGTCGATCGGAGCAGCAGCGCGAATCCGGCCCAGGCGCGACTGTTCTGGGGGTTGATGCGCAACTCTTCCTTGAAATACGGCTCGGCCTCCGCGTAGCGCTCGAGCCTGGCCAGCGAGTCGGCGATGAAGAAGTTGAGATCGTTGGCCTGCACGGTGCGCTTGGCGTAAGCGGCGTGCGCGTTCAGCAAATGCGGCAGCGCGTCGGCGTATTTGCCGTCGTTGTAGGCGATCATGCCGCGCAGAAGCTCCAGCACCGGCAGGCCCGGATCGGCCTGCTGGGCCAGCTCCGCTTCCTTGAGCGCATCGTCATAGCGCTTCTGCTGCATCGCGATGTTGGCGAGCGTCTGGTGCGCCTGCGCCGGCGCCGGTGCGATCGCCAATTCCGCGTAGGTCCGGGCCTCGTCGTTCCGGCCCATCATCTGCAGCACGGTCGCTGCGCCGAGCAGGGCGACGTAATCGTCCGGTTTTCGCTTCACGATCTCGCGATAGGCCTGATAGGCGTCGGGCAACCGATTCATGCGGACGCTCGCGGTGGCCATGTGCAGCCAGGCATCGATCATGTCGGGGCTGTCGGCGAGGACCTTTTTCAGCAGATCGGCCGCCTGCGCGAAGTCGCGCGCTCCCAGCGCATTGACCGCCTGACGGTAGGTCAGGAGCAGTCCGACCTTGTCCTTGGGATCCGGCAGCGAATCGCCGGGCACGTCGGCGTGCATCGGCGCCTGCGTGCCGACGTAGCCGAGCGCTGCGAGCTTCCGCCGATCTTCCTCGGACACGCTGCCCGGCGCGGCGATCGGCCGGTTTGCGGCGAGCGTGTCGAGCGCGGCGCGAAGCGCGCTGGCCGCCTGCGCGCGATCGGCGAGGACGTTGGTCCGTTCGCCCGGATCGCGCTCGAGATCGTAGAGCTCGGGGCGCGGCGCCTTGATGTACTTGTAGCGGCCGTCGACGATCGAGGTCAGCTCGCTCCACCCGAAGTGATACCGCGAATACAACGCTTCGCTGTAGATGCCCTGTGCGGCAATCGTGCCGCTGCCGGTGAGCAGGGGCGTCAGGTCACGGCCGCGAAGACCCGAAGGCGCGGCCAGGCCGGCTTCGTGCGTCAGCGTCGGCAACAGATCGATGTGTTGCGCCAGCTCTCGGACACGTGTGCCTCCGCGCGCCGCGCCCGGTTGTTTGATCATCAGCGGCACGCGGATCGTCTCGTCGTAGAGAAACAGCCCGTGCTCCTCTTCCTGGTGATCCTTGAGTCCCTCGCCGTGATCGGCGGTGACGACGATCGTCGCCGCGTCGTACCATCCGCGCGCGCGCAGGGCTGCGAACAACTGGCCGACGATCTCATCGGCATACGCGACCTCGCCGTCGTACTTGTCGGGCTGCGTAAAGCGGGCCGGCGGCGCATACGGCGTGTGCGGCTCGTAGATGTGGAAGAACAGGAAGAACTTGTCGCTGCTCCGGCTGTCGAGCCACTTCTTCGCCGCCGCGAGCGTGTCCGGACCGGCGCGAAAGATCAGTGCGGGGGCAGCGTCGCCGCTGGCTGCCGGCACGGTGACGTCGAAGGTCGAGAAGCCCTGGCCGACGCCGGTATCGGGGCGCAGCACGTGCGCCGAGGCGAAGCCGGCGGTCTCGTAACCCGCTTGCGTGAAGATCGACGCCAGCGTGATCTGGTTTGGCGGCAGGGTGAAGCCGAGGTTGTCGCGCACGCCGTGCTCGAAGGGAAGCTTGCCGGTGAACATCGACGCGTGCGACGGCAGCGTCTGCGGCGCGTGCGCGTAGGCGCGCTCGAACACCACCGCGTCGCTCGCGAATGCCGACAGCGACGGCGTCGTGTTGTTCGCGTAGCCATAGATCGGCAGACGATCGGCGCGCAGCGTGTCGATGGAGATCAGGATGTACGCATGCGGGCCGGACGTGCGCGTCGCTGCCCACCACCAGCCGATGCCGGCGAGGACGAGCACGATCAGCGTCAGGATCACGCCGGTTGGCGGCTTGGGCGTCGGCGACGGCGCGGGCTGAGGCGTCGCGGGGATCTTCCTGTGCTGACGCTTCGCCATGTCTAAGAGCGGATCACCATGAAGCCATGAAGGAGATCGCCGGGCTTTGCCACAAAGTGAAGAACCGTCGTCTTCATGGCTTCATGGTGAAGCGCTTGATCCGACATGGCCAGTATAATCCGGCGAATATGCGCCGAAATGTGCTGCTCGTTGCGCTCGCGACCGTAGTCTGGTCGAGCGGCGCGATCGCCGATCAGGACCGCGGCGCCCCGATCGCGCCGCGGACCGGCATCGACGCGCACCGGCTGTCCGAGATCGACACAGTCGTCGCCGAGGCGATCGCTGCCAGGAAAACGCCAGGCGCGGTCGTGGTCGTCGGCCGCGGCGATCTGATCGCGTGGCGAAAGGCGTACGGACAGCGGGCGATCGAACCAAAACCCGAAGCGATGACGCTCGATACGATCTTCGACCTGGCCTCGCTGACCAAAGTCGTGGCGACGACGCCGGCGGTGATGATGCTGGTGGAGCAGGGCAAGCTCCGGCTCGTCGATCGCGTGGCGCAGTTCATTCCCGAGTTCGACAAGTACGGCAAGCGCGACATCACGGTGCGGGATTTGCTGACGCACATGTCGGGTTTGCGGCCCGACCTCGACATGGGTAATCCGTGGACCGGGCACGACGAGGCGATCCGCCTGGCGGCCGAAGAGACGCCGACCGCGCCGGCCGGCCGCCGGTTCGTCTACAGCGACATCAATTTCTTTCTGCTGGCGGAGATCGTCGCCCGCGTGTCGAAGCAGCCGTTCGAGACCTTCGTGCGCGAGCATATTTATCTGCCGCTCGGCATGAAGGAGACGATGTTCAATCCGCCGGCGTCGTTGACGCCCCGGATCGCACCGACCGAGCGGTGCACGCCGTTCGGCTATCCCTGCGCCGGCCCCAATCAATCGATGCTGCGCGGCGTGGTGCACGATCCGACCGCGCGGCGCATGGGCGGCGTCGCCGGGCATGCCGGCCTGTTCAGCACGGCGGCGGATCTTTCGATTTTTGTGCGGATGCTGCTCGGCGGCGGCGCGGCCGGTGGAAAGCGCGTGCTCGCGCCCTTGACCGTCGCGCGGATGACTTCGCCGGCAACGCCGGTGGGTGAAACCAACGTCCGCGGCCTCGGCTGGGATCTGGATTCGTCGTACTCGGCCAATCGCGGCGAGTTCATGCCGCTGGGTTCGTTCGGGCACACCGGTTTCACCGGCACGTCGATCTGGATCGATCCGGCGACCCGCCTGTGGGTGGTCTTTCTCTCCAATCGCGTTCATCCTGACGGCGATCCGATTCACGACGTGACGCCGCTGCGTGCCCGCGTCGCGACCATCGCGGCCGCGGCGCTCGTCGACGCGCCGTCATCCGTGACCCGCGCTCTCGAGTGGCCACGCCAGCGGTTCGACGCGCCGATGGCCGCCGTGCCGGCGCCGCCGGTGCAACCGGTGCAGTCGGGGATCGACGCGTTACGCGCCGACGGCTTTGCCGCGCTCAAAGGCCTGCGCGTCGGCCTGCTCACCAATCACACCGGCCGCGCGCGTGACGGCGCCGCGACGATCGATCTGCTTGCCGCCGCGGCGGACGTGAAACTCGTGAAGCTGTTCAGTCCGGAGCACGGCATTCGCGGCATCCTCGACGCCTCGGTGCCGTCGGAAACCGATGCGAAAACCGGGCTGACGATTCACTCGCTTTACGGGGAGACGCAGCGGCCGACCGCCGCCATGCTCGACGGCATCGACGCCGTTGTCGTCGATCTGCAGGACGTCGGCGCGCGCTTCTACACCTACATGACCGCGCTGGCTTATGTGATGGAGGAAGCGGCGCCGCGCCAGATCAAGGTGATCGTCCTGGATCGGCCGAATCCAATCGGCGGCGTGCAGATCGAAGGACCGGCGCTCGATCCGGCCGCGATCAGCTACGTCGGCTATTTTCCGGCCATGCCGATCCGCCACAGCCTGACGATCGGCGAGATCGCGCAGCTCTTCAACGGCGAGAAGAAGATCGGCGCGGACCTCACGGTGATCAAACTGCGCAACTGGCGCCGCGACGACTGGTTCGATGAGACCGGCCAGCCGTGGATCAACCCGTCGCCCAACATGCGGACGCTGTATGCCGCGACGCTCTATCCCGGCATCGGCGCGTTGGAATACGCGAATCTGTCGGTCGGCCGCGGCACCGACACGCCGTTCGAGCACGTCGGCGCGCCATGGATTGACGGCGCCCGGCTGGCGGACGCGCTCAACGCCCGCAATCTTCCCGGCGTGCGCTTCTATCCCGAGCGGTTCACGCCGACCGCGAGCAAGTTCGCCAACGAAGACTGCGGCGGCGTCTTCATCGTCATCACCGACCGCAACGCGCTGCGGCCGGTACGTATCGGCGTCGAGGTCGCGAGCGCGCTGGTGAGGTTGTTCCCCGGCAAGTTCGAGATCGACGCGAACGCCAGATTGTTCGGATCGGCGGACGGGATTGCGAGAATCAAGGCCGGGGACGATCCCGCCGCGATCGCCGCGTCATGGTCGGGCGCGGAAGCGAGGTGGCGGCTGATGCGCGCGAAGTACTTGCTGTACTGACAGCACCGTGAAGGATCTTTGGAGGACTCTGTAGGAGCATGAAGGAACTCCTGGGTCAAAAAAAGCAACGAAGCTCCTTTACGCTCCTCCAGAATCCTACAGAGCACCTTCATGGTGCTGTCGATCGTCACTCCGCTCTGAGCGCGCTGATCGGATCCACCCGCATCGCCCGTCGCGCCGGAATATCGCAGGCGAACACCGCGACGACGATCAGCAGCGAGGCGGCGCCGAACATCGGCAGCGCCTGCGGCGTCGAGAGACCGGGGACGAGTGCGCTGGCCCAGCGCGTCAAGCCGTAGGCCAGCGCCAGGCCGATGACCGCGCCGGTGCCGGCGAGGCGGAGGCCGTGCCCGAGCACGTCGGCGCGAACCCGGGCCGACGTCGCGCCGATCGCCAGTCGCACGCCGATCTCGCGGGTGCGGCGCCGCACCGCGTAGCTGAGCACGCCATAGATCCCGATCGCCGCCAGCGTCAGCGCCAGCGCGGCGAAGACGCCCATCAGCGTCAGCGTGAACCGCCGACGGCCGACCGATCGAGCGAGCAGCTGATCGAGCGTGAGCAGCGACGCCACCGGCTGATCCGCATCGACGCGCGCCACCGCGGCGCGCAGTTGCGGGCCGAAGGCCGACGGCTCGCCCGTCGTCTTCACGATGACGTCGCCTGGCACGCGCTGATTCGATTGCACCTGCGTGAACGGAAGGTAGACGTGCGGGCGAAATGCGATGGTCTGCGACAAGCGAATGTCGCCGACGACGCCAATGATCCGCCGCCAGCTGTCGCTCGATCCCACGCGAATCCGGCGTCCGATCGGGTCGACACCCGCGCCCCAGAGCGCGTCGGCCATGGCCTGGCTGACGATGGCGACGGGATCGACGTCCGGCCGTTCGCGGCCGGTAAACCGCTCGCCGCGCAGAATCGGAATGCTCATCGCGTCGAAATAGCCGGCGCTGACGAGGCGGTCGTGGCCGGGGACGAATCCGCCGGTGACTTTGGCGCCGTCGCCCTCGATTCCCGAACCGCCGCCGGTGAAGCGCAGCGGCATCCCGTTGATCAGGCCGACCGCGGCAACGCCGGGCGAGGTCGAGAGTTCATCGACGAGCCGCGAGTAGAACTCAGTCCGCGCGTCGGCGCTCGTCTCGTTGCGATAAACCTGCGCAGTCAGGACGTGCTCGGACGAGAATCCGGTCGGCGTCGTGACGATGGCGGCAAACGTCTTGACGAGCAGGGCGGCGCCGGCGAGCAGCACGACCGCGAGAGCCATTTCGACGACCACCAGCGAGCTGCGCAGC
>DASUGM010000010.1:0-16779 GCA_036274055.1 Vicinamibacterales bacterium
GGGTTGCTTGCGCAAAGCACCCCCGTCCCCATCCGGTGCAAATCTCCCCCATCTCGAGCGCAACCGGCGAATGGAAATCGCATTAGTGGACCGCGTCCTTGTCGCCGCCGGCCGGAGCGTCGCTGTCGAACGGCAGGGCCGATTGCGGCGTCGGCTCGCCGACCGAGGCCGGCAGGTCGAAGCCCAACAGCTCCGACATGTCTTCGACTTTCGGCAGGTCGGAGAGATCGTTCAGTCCGAAACGATCGAGAAACTCGCGCGTCGTCCCGTACATGAACGGCCGGCCGACGACCTGCTTACGGCCGACGATCTTCACGAGCTTGCGATCGACCAGTGTGCCGACGACGCCGGCGGTGTTGACGCCGCGAATCTCGGCGATTTCCGGCGCCGTCACCGGCTGTTTGTAGGCGACGACGGCGAGCGTCTCGAGCGCCGCCACCGACAGCTTCTGTGTGGTGCGCTCGTGGAACAGGCGGCGGACCCATTCGTGAAGTTCGGTGCGCGTCGTGATCTGGTAGCCGCCGGCCACCTCGACCATCTGCAGCCCGCCGGGCCGCTCGTAGTCCTGCTTCAACGCCTCGATGGCCGCGACGATGTCCTCTTTCGGCTCGGTATCGAGCAGCTTGGTCAGCGTCTTGACGGTCACCGGCTCGGGCGACGCAAAAATCAGCGCTTCGACGATCGATTTCAACTCAGACATAGGCTCAAGGCTCAAGGCTCAGGGCTCGGTGCCCAAAGCTCGTGACGCGGAGCCTTGAGCCGTGAGCCGTGAGCCTACGAAAACTCCGGCGCGCCTTCCGCTTTGACCACGCGCTTGTAGACCCGAATCGGCCCGAAGTTGGCCTGCTGGAACACGCGCACGACCTTCAGCCGAATCATCTCGAGCAGCGCGAGAAACGTCACCACCATGCCGCTGCGCGTCTGGACGTCGGCGAACAGCTCTTCGAAGCCGCACGCTTTGGTCTCCGACAAGCGGGCGAGCAGCTGTTCGATCCGATCTTCGATCGACATCTGCTCGGGCGGCAACAGCACGCGCGGCCGTTGCCGCGCCCGTTCGAGCACCTGGCGGAACGCCGCCATCAAGCTGAACAAGTCGACTTCGACTTCCGGCTCCGGCGCTTCGCCGACGACGTCGGCGACTCGGCCATCGGGACGGCCCCATTGCGCGGAGCGCTGGATTTCCTTCTCGTGCAGCAGCTCGGCGGCGGCCTTGAATCGCTGATGTTCCAGCAGCCGGCGCACCAGGGCCTCGCGCGGGTCTTCGCCCGGATCCTCCTGCGTGGGGTCGGGACGCGGCAGCAGCATCCGTGACTTGATGTGGATCAGCGTCGCCGCCATCACCAGGAACTCGCCGACGACCTCGAGGTCGAGATCGAGTTCGTCCATCAGGTCGAGATAGTCGAGGTACTGCTGCGTGACCAGCGCGATCGGGATGTCGTAGATGTCGAGTTCGTGCTTCTTGATCAGGTGCAGCAACAGGTCGAGCGGCCCCTCGAAATTCTGGAGGCGCACCGGGTAGTCGCCGAGGATCGACTCGAACGCGAGCTGTTCTGGCTGGTCGGACATCAGGAACCGGCGGCCCTAGTATCGCAGTTTCACGGCCTCGCGGACGCGAATCATCGTTTCCTGCGCGACGGCCCGGGCCCTGGCCGAACCCTCGAAGAGGATTTCCTTCAAGTGGCCCGGCTTGGCGAGGGCCGCGGCGCGGCGCTCGCGCATCGGCGCCAGCAGGTTGTTGATGGCCGCCGCGAGCTTCGTCTTCACTTCGACGTCACCGACCTTGCCGGCGCGATAGCGGTCCTTGAGATCGTCGACCTCGGCGCGGTTCGGGTTGAACGCGTCGTGGTAGATGAACACCGGGTTGCCTTCGACGGTCCCGGGGATGTCGGCACGGACGCGCTTTGGGTCCGTGTACATCTGCCGGACCTTCTTCACGACGTCCTCGGCTGAATCCGAGAGATCGATCGTGTTGTTGTAGCTCTTGCTCATCTTGCGGTTGTCGAGGCCGGGCAGCCGCGGCGTCGGCGTCAGCAGCGCCTGCGGCTCGACCAGATCGGCGCCGCTGAAGATGTTGTTGAAGCGGCGCACGACTTCGCGCGCCAGCTCGATGTGCGGGACCTGGTCGTCGCCGACCGGCACCCAGTGCGCGTCGTAGACCGCGATATCCGCGGCCTGCAGCAGCGGATAGCCGAGAAAGCCGATGCTCGAGAGATCGCGATCGCTGAGCTGCTCGACCTGCTCTTTGTAGGTCGGCACGCGCTCGAGCCATGGGATCGGCGTCACCATCTGGAACAGCAGATACAGCTCGGCGTGCTCCGGCACGAGCGACTGGATGAAGAACGTGCTCTTCTCCGGGTCGAGGCCGGCGGCGATCCAATCGGCGACGTTGTCGAACGCGTTGCCGACCAGCTCGCCGGTGTCGTTGTAGTGCGTCGTCAGCGCGTGCCAATCGACGACGCAGTGAAAGCAGTCGTACTTCGCCTGCAGCTCGACCCAGTTCTGCAACGCGCCGACGAGATGGCCGAGGTGCAGGTGGCCGGTTGGCCGCATGCCGGAGAGGACGCGCTGGCGTGCGGTCACAGCAGCCATCGCATGATCGTGTTTCGAATCGGCAGCATGATGGCGGTCAACACGCCGGTGAGCAGCAGTGCGTAGAGAATGAGAAAGCCGTACTGCCGGAGCCCGTCGAACATCCGCGCCGCGTTCTCGGGCAGGATACCGGCGAGGACGTTGCCGCCGTCGAGCGGCGGCACCGGGATCATGTTGAAGACCGCGAGCGTGACGTTCAGCAGCATGAACGTGAAGACCAGATCGGCGGGTGTCATGCCGCTGGCCATCGAGGTCTCGCCGCCCGGCATCATCATCAGGACGACCGACGCGACGACCGCTTGAAACAGGTTGCTGATTGGCCCGGCGGCCGCAACGATGGCGAAATCCCGGCGCGGATGGCGCAGGTTATGGCCGTTGACCGGCACCGGCTTCGCCCAGCCCAGCAGCGGCACGCCTGAATAGATGGCAATCAACGGAAACAGCACGGTGCCGATCCAGTCGATGTGCGCCAGCGGATTCAGCGTTAGCCGGCCGAGCATTCGCGCGGTCGGATCGCCGAGACGATCGGCGGTCCACGCGTGCGCGGCTTCGTGCACCGACAGCGAGATGATCAGGAGGACGAGCAGGATCAGCGTGGATTCAATCGACAAGCGGATACGAACTGTATCACTGGGCGAAGTGTCGAATCACCGCCTCGGCGGTTTTGACGCCAACGACCGCCTCGAGTTCCTCCCGGCTGGCGCGGCGGACGCCGGCCACGGACCCGAACGTCGTCAACAACTGCTTGCGCTTCCGCGGCCCGACGCCGAGGACGTCGTCGAGCGACGACCGCAAGTCGCGCGACGCCCGGCGTTGACGGTGGAACGTGATCGCGAACCGGTGCGCCTCGTCGCGGATGCGCTGCACCAGCCGCAGCGCCGCGGAGTCGTGCGGCAGCGCCAGGCCTTCGACGCGGTCGCGCGTGAACAGCAGTTCTTCCTGCTTGGCGATGCCGACCGCCATCAGCCGCTCGAGCCCGAGCTCGCGCAATGACGCATATGCCGCCGCCAACTGGCCTTTGCCGCCGTCGATCAGAATGAGATCCGGGAACGGACCGCCGGCTTCGAGGACTTTCTTGTAGCGCCGAAGCACGACTTCCGCCATCGACGCGAAGTCGTCCAGGATCAGATCAGGCCCTTGGCCCTGGGCACTCGGCCCTGGTGGGTTCTCAGCCGGAGCTCGCTCTCGGGCCAAGTGCCCAGGGCCCAGGGCCTGTCCCCGGATCTTGAATTTTCGATATTCCGATTTCTTCATTCTGCCTTCAACGCAAACGACCATGGAGGCGACCGTCTCCCGTCCCTGCAGCGTCGAGATGTCGAAGCACTCGATGCGCCGCGGCAGCGCCGGCAGGTTGAGCGCGACCCGCAGCGTGTCGAGGGCGTCGAACGCCGCGGCGCCGCCTTCCGCGAAGTGCGACTGCCATGCCAGCGCCGCATTGCGCATCGCCAGGTCCAGCAGGCCGCGTTTCTCGCCGCGCTTCGGGACGACGAGGCGAACGCGGCGTCGGGATGACTCCGACAGCCAGGTTTCGATCGCCGCCTGCTCGTCGGGCTCGGGGGCCACCGGGACGTGCACCTCGGGCGGCGCCGGCCGCTCGCTGTAGAACTGCTGAATCGCCGCGACGATCACTTCGACATCGCCGGCGACCGGGACGGTCTCCCCACGTTCCGCCGGCGAGGCCCCGTGCGCGCGCATCGTGTCGGTCGCCAGTTCGATCCGATCGACCACCCGGCCGCGGCGCATCTGAAACACCTGGACCATCGCGCCGGCCGGTCCGGTCTTGACGCCGAACGCGTCGCGATCACCGAGCGACGGCGTCTCGAGGTTGTTGCGCCGATCGCGAAGCGTCTCGACCGTGCGGATCGCGTCGCGCAGGTGCGCGGCGTGCTCGAAGCGCTCGTCGCCCGCGGCGGCGGTCATTTCGCCGCGCAGGTTGCCGATCAGTTCGTCCTGCCGGCCCTCGATCAGGAGCCGTGCCTGGTCGACGGCCTTGCCGTACTCGTCAATCGAGCAGATCGTCTCGACACACGGCGCCAGGCAGCGCTTGATGTCGTACTCCAGGCACGGCCGGTCGCGCTTGCCGTCGATGATCTCGTTGCACGAACGGATGCCGAACCAGCGGTGCGCCACCTGCATGGTCCGGCGCGCCACCACGGCCGGCATGAACGGGCCGGCGTAGACGTTGCCGTCGCGCTCGACGCGGCGGGCGACCAGCAGCCGCGGCGCGCGCTCGGTCGTCGTCAGCTGCAGATACGGGTAGGTCTTGTCGTCGCGCAGCAGGACGTTGTAGCGCGGATTTCGCTGCTTGATCAGCCGGTTTTCCAGCGCCAGCGCCTCCATCACCGAGTCGGTGACGATGACGTCGAGGGCCGAGGCTTCACGCAACAGGGCGTCGTGGCGCGGACTGGTGCCTTCAGCGGCGAGGTAGTTGCGGACGCGGTCGCGCAGCACCCGCGCCTTGCCGACGTAGAGCGTCTCGCCGTCGCGGCCGAGGAAGGCGTACACGCCCGGCTGCTGCGGCAAACGCCCGATCTGGCCCTTGAGATCGTGAATAGCCATGGGCTACGATTCGCGTCGCGTGACCTTTACTGGCTTCATCGGCAAGGTGGTCCACCTGCCGTTGCGGCTGATCATCGCCGTCTGCGTCAGACTGCGGATCCACCCAAATGTTCTCACGTTCACCGGCGTCCTGATCAGCATCGCCGCCGGCTGGGAGCTGGCCATGGGCCGGTTCCTGTCCGCGGGCGCGATCATGCTGTTCGCGAGCATGTTCGACTTCATCGACGGCAAGGTCGCCTACGCGATGGGCGCCGAATCGAAATTCGGCGGCTTCTGGGATTCGGTCATCGATCGTTTTTCCGACCTCGCGCTCTCGGTCGGGCTCATCTGCCTCTACTCGTCGCTCGGCCGCACCGACTACGTGCTGATCACCTCGATCGCGATGGTGTTCGCGACGATGACCAGCTACACGCGGGCGCGCGCCGAATCGATGCTGCCGCGCTGCAAGGTCGGCTTCATGGAGCGGCCCGAGCGCATCGTCCTCTTCATGATCGGGGCATTCACCAACCGGATGGCCGCGGTGATGTGGGTGATCGGCGTGCTCTCGATCGTCACGGTGATCAACCGCATTCAATACACGTTCCTCGAACTCGAAGGCCGGCCGCAGCCGCGCCGCACCGGGGTCATCGGCTTCTTCGTCCGCGCCTTCTACTGGACCGACGATCGCGCGACGCTGCCCTACGACATCTGGGTGATCGCGATCCTGCTGTTCGTCTGGGGCACGCCGCCCGACTGGCTCGGCGATCCGATGGCGATCGGCGCGCGCGGGTTCTTTCAGTGGATCGCAGATAAACTCTAAACTTGAAACTTAAAACTCGAAACTTGGGTTCTCAGTTCGTAGAACCCAAGTTTGAAGTTTGGAGTTTGAAGTTTCGAGTTGATCGGTCTCTACCCGGCCAGCGTCGCGTCGAAGCAGTGCCGGCAGCGCGCCTCATACGTGCCCGTCGCGCCGACGAGGACCCGCTCGCTCGACTGCACCAGACGCTGCGTGTGATTGGCCGGGCCGCCGCAGACCATGCAGATCGCCAGCGTCTTGGTGATGTACTCCGCAATCGCCAGTAACTGCGGCATCGGCTCGAACGGCCGGCCGAGGTAGTCCTGATCGAGCCCGGCGACAATCACGCGCTTGCCGCCGTCAGCCAGTTGCGTCAGCGCGGCCGGCAGCCCCGCGTCGAAGAACTGCCCTTCGTCCACGCCGACGACATCGGTGTCCGGATGCACGCGCGCCAGCAGTTCGGCGCTGCTGCCGACGTTCTCCGACGGAATCTTCATCTCGCTGTGCGAGACGATGTTGGTGTCGCTGTAGCGGTTGTCGATCGCCGGCTTGAAGATTTGCACGCGCTGCCTGGCGATCTGCGCCCGACGCAGCCGGCGAATCAGCTCTTCGCTCTTGCCCGAGAACATCGATCCGGTGATGACCTCGAGCCAGCCCGGCTTCGGTCCGGTGAGTTGATCCATGCGCCTAGACTCGCGAGAGATATTCGCCGCTCTCGGTGTTGACGCGAACCACGTCGCCTTCGTTGATAAACGACGGCACGGTGACCACCAGTCCGGTTTGAGTCGTCGCCGGCTTGACCTGCGCCGATGCGGTCGCGCCCTTGATGCCCGGCGCCGTCTCGGTCACCTTGAGGTCGACGGTGAGCGGCAGGTGAATGCCGACCGGTTCGTCCTCGAAGAACTCGACGTTGATGAGCGAGTCCGGCAGCAGATACAGGGCGCTGTCGCCCATCACCTCCAGCGACAGGTGAATCTGCTCGAAACTCTCGGTGTTCATGAAATGGAACAAGTCGCCGTCGCGATAGAGAAACTGCATCTCGTGCTCGTCCAGAATCGCGCGTTCGACGTCGTCCTCCGCCCGGAACTTGTGGTCCATCAGGCGGTTATTGCGGATATCCCGGCCCTTGCACAGCACGTGGCCGCGCTTGTTGCCGGGTGTAATGTGATGCAGGTCGAGGATCCGATAAAGGCCATTGTCGAACTTGATCAACATGCCCTTGCGGAGACGTGTGGCTTGGATTGAGCTCATAGGGTCGCTTGGAACTCTTTATTCTAAAGCGATTTCGGTTTCGGTGTAGCGAGACGGGGGAGATGGCCCGCTCGTAGACACGTCAGCGGCAGAAAACCCAAGAAAGCAGATATGCCAGGCGCGAAAAACCCCACCCGACCCGTTCGCCCGTGGACCGTCTTGCCGGGCGGCGTGGTTGGCGGTGCGTTCGGCCCCGCCGGCCTGGCGGCGCCAGACGCCCTGACGCTGCTGCCGCCGCCAGCGTCCAGCGGCGACCTCGTCGATCGTCTCCTGCACCTCGTCAGCCAGGGCACTTTTGCCTGTTCACCGCAGGGACAAATCATCTTCGCCAATGCCGCGCTCTGCCGGCTGCTCGGTGAGCACTCGACCGCTGAGCTCGCCGGCCGCACCGCAAGGTGGATCGCGCCGCGCGACGGCGACGGGACGTTCTGGGATCGCTTGTCGCCTGATGGTGTCGCCGCTCCGATCGAGGTCTGGGTGCGCCGTCGAGACGGCACACAGGTCGCCGCCGAAGCGCGCGGCCGTGCGGTGCGCGGCGCCAATGGCGCGATCGTGGGTTTCGAAGGCGTGATCACGCCGGCGCCGGCGACTTCGCCGCAGACCCGCCAGATCGGACGGCTGAAGACTCGCCTGCGGCGGCACGCCGCACGCGCACGTGCCGAACGCATCGACGAACGACGCACGCTGGCGCGCCGGCTGCACGATGACCTTGGCCAAACGCTGGTCGTCGTCAAGCTGGAGCTCGAACGATTGGTCGCGCTGCCGGTGACCGCCAACGCCGGCCTCGCGTCCGAACGCCGCTCGCTCAATGCGTTGCGGACATGGGCCGACGAGGCGTTGCAGGTCGTCCGCACGCTCTGCTTCGAACTGCGCGAGGTCGCGTCGAGCCCGCTCGACCTCGTCGCGCTGATCGAGCCGCTGACGCACGATCTCAAGCGCCGCTGGAAGCTGCGCGCCCGCGTGATCGGACCGGCGACGCGCGTCCGCCTCGAAGGCCGGCGCGCGATGCTGGTGGCGGAAATCTGTCGCGAGGCGCTGACCAACGTCGTTCGCCATGCGCACGCGACCGAGGTGACGATACGGGTGCAACCCACCGGCCGGTCGCTCGTGGTGACGATCACCGACAACGGCCGCGGATTCTCTCCTGACGTGCTCGAACGCCAGGACTCGTTCGGCGTCCTGGGGATGCGCGAGCGCGCGCAAACGCTGGGCGGCGTGCTCGACATCGCGCGCCGCAGCGACGCGACGGTGGTCTCGCTGTCCATCCCGATCGCCAAATCGCCCACCGGGCGGCCGCCGGTGAAGAGCCGTGATCAAAGTCCTCATCGTCGATGACCATCCGGTGGTGCGGGCCGGCATCAGCCGCGTATTGACCGAAGCGCCCGGCATCTCCGTCGCCGGCGAAGCGGCGACCGCTCGCGAAGGACTCGAGCAAAGCCGTCTGGAATCGTGGGACGTGATCGTCGTCGACATGGGCCTGCCCGACGCCGACGGACTCGAGCTGCTCAAACAGCTCAAGCTCGATCAGCCATCGCGGCCGGTGCTGATCCTGACGATGCGTCTGGACGGCGACCTGGCCGTGCGCGCGCTCAAGGCCGGCGCCGCCGGTTATGTCGGCAAGGACAGTCCGCCCGCGGTCATCATCGACGCCGTGCGCAAGGCGGCCGCCGGCCGCCCGGCGATCAGCGACTGGCTTGCGGAGCAGCTCGCGATGCGCGTCGGCAAGGACGGCGACCAGCCGCTGCACACGCGGCTCTCCGACCGTGAGTTCGAGGTCCTCCTGCTGTTGGCCTCGGGCCAGCGGCCCACCGAGATCGCGACCAGACTCGCGCTCAGCGTCAAAACGGTCAGCACGTACCGGACGCGCGTCCTGGCCAAGCTGGACCTGGCCAACAACGCCGAACTGGCGGTCTACGCGGCACGCCACAAGCTGCTCGACGCAACTCAATAACGCCGGGCGTTTTTTAGGTTTAGGATGGGAAGGTATGCCCTGGGATCCGATGCGCGACCTGCTGACCATGCAGGAGCGGCTCGAAAGCCTGTTTGGTCGCGCCCACCCGGGTTGGGTCCCGCCTGCCGATCTCGCCGAGTTGGCCGACCGCTACCTCCTCACGATTGAGTTGCCAGGGCTCAAGCGCGAAGACGTCAAGCTCGATTTTCGCGACCAGGTCCTCACCGTCTACGGACAACGGCCGGCGGACGGGTGCTGCCCGGAGCGCTATCAGCAGCTCGAGCGGGGCCAGGGCGGCTTTTCGCGCAGTTTCCGTTTCGGGCTCGCCGTGGCGGCCGACCGCATCACCGCGGATCTCGCTGACGGCGTGCTCACCATCACGATTCCGAAGACCGCCCCGACTCGCCGCGCGATCGACGTCGCGTAACTCGTGTGGACTGACTTATGAGATCCCGATTCAGCGCGCTTTTCGTGTTGTTGCTCACCGCCGGCTTCATCGCCGGCGTTGTCCTGACCGGACGGATGTCGTCGACGCAGAACGCCGACGCCGCGGCGCCGATCGCCGCGCCCGCGCCGCAGTCGGCGCCGCCGGCCCGGCCCCTCCCCGCTGGACCGCTGCCGGACCTGTCGTCCGTCGCCGAGCGCGCCCTGCAGGTGTCGGTCAACATCACCTCGACGACGGTGCAGCGCTTCAACGATCCCATCCAGCAGTTCTTCTCGGGCAACGGCCAGCGTTCGTTCCAGCAGCAGAGCGCGGGATCCGGCGTCGTCGTGTCCGACGACGGCTACGTGCTGACGAACACGCACGTGATCGGCGACGCGAACGCGACGGTGCGAGTGACGCTCCCGAGCGGCGAGGAATTGCCGGGCCGCATCATCGGTATCGACTCGGTCAGCGATCTCGCGGTGATCAAGGTCGAGGCCAAAGGGCTGCAGACGTTGCCGTGGGGCGACTCCGACAGGATCCGGATCGCCGAGTGGGTGCTCGCGGTCGGCAACCCCTTTCAGCTCGGCGGCACGGTCACGCTCGGCATCGTCTCGACCGTGAGTCGATCGGGCGATCAGGTCGGGGCCTTCTCAGACTTCATTCAGACTGACGCGGCGATCAATCCGGGCAACTCCGGCGGCGGCCTGATCAATCAGCGCGGCGAGCTGATCGGCATCAACACGATGATCTACTCGGAGAGCGGCGGCAATCAGGGGATCGGCTTCGCGATCCCGTCGAAGCTGGCGCAGCGCATCATGACCGAGCTGAAAAACAACGGCTCGGTGATGTGGGGATCGATCGGTCAAGTGAACTGGTACACGATCGACCGGCTGACCGCGCGGCGCAACGGCCTCGCCGACGTCGACGGGGTTCTCGTCTATAAGTTGTGGGACGGCGCGGGCGCGCGCGCCGGACTGCGCCCGGGCGACATCGTCGTCGGCGTCGACGGTCAGCCAGTGACGTCGGCGCAGCAGGTTGACCGGCTGATCACCGGCGCGAAGGTCGGCTCGACGCTCAGACTCGACGTCGTCAAGCGCGACGGGCGAAAGGCGACGTTGAACGTCGTCGTCGCGAAACGCGGCGACGAGATCGTCCGCCGGAGATAGCGGCGTGGCCGCGCCAGGTGCATCGCCACGGCTGCTCGACGCCGACGCGGATGCCAATCCGGCGTGACCACTCGAGTGCGGGTGGCGTGATGCCGCGGTCTTCGATCCGGAGTTTGCCTTTCCAGAGATCGCCGGTGTTCTGACGCAGATCGATGGCCATGGCGACCGTCAGGTTGCCCGGGCCGCGGCAGAGGTCGTGAAAAAAGCCGTCGGGTGGCTTTTTACGCGTTTCGTAAAAAGCCACCCGACGGCTTTTTCCGCGCCGGCGCGCCATCAGATCGACGCCTTCGATCGGCTCGAGGGCGCGGATCAGAACGGCGGCCGGCGAGCCGGCCGGTTCGGTCACGGCGTTCACCAAGTAGTGCAGTCCGTAGTTCAGATAGACATATGCCCGTCCGGGCGGGCCGTAGAGCGGCGCGTTGCGCATGGTCGGGCCAGGCGCGGCATGGCAGGCGGGATCATCCTCGCCGATGTAGGCCTCGACTTCGACGATGATCCCGGCGGTCCGCCGGCCGCGTCGATCATGAACGAGCACTTTGCCGATCAGGTCGGCGGCGACGTCGAGGGTCGGACGGGCGTAGAACGCCGGCTTCACCGGCGCAGGCGCGCGAGTGCGTGGCTGGTCGCGCGCGCGACCCGCTCGTCCTTGTCCCTGGCGAACGGTTCGATGATTGACGCGTCGGCGGCGGTGCCGACGTAGCCGATGAGCTGGATCAGGTCGGCGCGATGCCGCGAGTCGGTCGCGACCTTGAGCACCGCCTCGGCGCCGGCCACTGAATCGTGGCCGATTTCGAAGAGATACTCCCGGGCCTGCGTGGCCTCGTCACGGAGGATCAGCATCGCGGCGATCTCGTGCGTGTGCACTTCGCCGAGTTGCTGGAGCGCGTACATCGCGGCCAGTTTCACCGCCGGCTGGTTGTCCTTGAGCAGCGCCTGCAGCGCCGGAATCGACGCCTGGTCGCGGGCCCGGCCAAGGCCTTCGGCGGCGCCGCGGCGAACGACGGCGTTCCGGCTGGGCAAATTGGCGCGGAACCGTTCGACGTCCTCCGGTGATCCGATTCGCGCCAGCGCCAGCCATGCGTCATCGACGAGATCGCCGCGGTTGCGGCTGATGATGTCGCGCAGCGGCAGAAGCGCGCGTTCCTCGCGCAGGTAGCCGAGCGCCTCGATCGCGTATTGGCGCACCAGCGCGTTCGAGTCGTTGACGGCGGCGAGCAATTTGTCCGCGGCCTCGCGGGTCTGCAGGCGGGCGGCCACCCGCGACGCAGCCGCGCGAATGATCGGATCGTAATGATCGAGCGCGTCGGTCAGCGCCGTGGTCTGCTCGGGCGTCAGCGGCGGCGGCGTCGCCAGGAAGCCGACCGCGTGGATCGCGTCGAAGCGGACGCGCGGGTTTTCGTCGCGGACCGCGACCAGCAGCCTGTCGATCAGCACCGGCGGCGCCGGCGCCGAGCCACGAACCAGCGGGCCGGCTTCGAATGCCTGCTGCGCGCGGCTGCGCGAATTACCAATGCTCATGACCTTGAGCTGCGAAATACGCTCGGTGAGATAGAACGTCAGCTCGGCTTCAATCGCCGCCGCCTGCACGCGGTCGTCGGCGTCGGTGACCAGCGGCGCCACCGCCTCGGCCGCCGGCGTGTAGGCCGCGTCCGCCAGCGTGTTGACGGATTTGAGCCGGGTATCGGCGTCGGGATGTCGGAGGTTGCGAAGAACGTCCTGCCACTGCGCCTGGGCGCCGGCTGGTGACCGCGTCAGTCCGCCCGCGGCGACGATGGCGACCGCGAGAATTACCCGTCGGTTCATGCCTGATCAGCGTATGCGTGCTCGCGGCCAGCCGCAAGCGCCCGGCGCAGGTGCAGCCCGGTGTGCGAGGTCGCATGCAGCGTCGCGATGTGCTCGGGCGTGCCCGCGGCCACCAGATAACCGCCGGCGTCGCCGCCCTCGGGCCCGAGATCGATGATCCAGTCGGCGGTCTTGAGCACATCGAGGTTGTGCTCGATCACGAGCAGACTGTGGCCCGCCAGCAGCAGCTTTCGAAATGCCGCCAGCAACTTGACGATGTCGTCGAAGTGCAGGCCGGTAGTCGGCTCGTCGAGCACGTAGAGCATGCGCTCGCCGCCAAGCGATCCGAGGTGTGACGCGATTTTGATGCGCTGCGCCTCACCGCCCGAGAGCGTCGTCGCCGGCTGGCCGAGCCGGAGATAGCCGAGGCCGATCTCGTCGAGCACCTGGAGCCGGCGCGTGACTTTGATGGCGCCGGCAAAGAACGTCAGCGCTTCGCGCACGGTGAGATCGAGCACCTGATCGATGTTCTTGCCCTTGTACTTGACTTCGAGTACCTGCGGCCGGAAGCGCTTGCCGTCGCATTGATCGCAGGGCACGAACACGTCGGCCAGGAACTGCATCTCGACGCGGACGACGCCTTCGCCCTCACAGGCTTCGCAGCGGCCGCCGGGCACGTTGAAGGAAAAGTGACTGGCGGTCAAGCCGCGCGCCCGCGCGTCCTTGGTCGCCGCGAACAGCTCGCGGATTGGATCGAAGGCCTTCAGGTAGGTCACCGGATTCGAGCGCGGCGTCCGGCCGATCGGCTGCTGATCGACGAGCACGGCGTCGGTCACGAATTCGGCGCCGTCGAGGCGCGCGTGCGCGCCGACGCGGCGATCCCAGTCGCCCTTGGCGCGCTTGACCGCGGCGTAGATGACATCGTGAACGAGTGTTGATTTCCCCGACCCGCTGACGCCGGTCACGCAGACGAACAAGCCGAGCGGGATCTCGACATCGATGCCCTTGAGGTTGTGCTCGGCGGCGCCGAGTATCTTGAGTTTCTGGATGCCGGGCCGGCGGCGCGACGCCGGCACCGGGATCGCGAGCTCGTCGCGCATGTACTTCGCGGTCAGCGAGCGCGGGTCCTCGAGCAGCGCCTGGACGGTGCCGGAGAAGATGATCCGGCCGCCCTGCTCGCCGGCGCCGAGGCCGAGATCGACGACCTCGTCAGCGACGCGGATCATGTCCGCGTCGTGCTCGACGACCAGCACGGTGTTGCCCTGATCGCGCAGTTGCTGCAGGATCGCGATCAGCCGCTCGTTGTCGCGCGGGTGCAGACCAATCGACGGCTCGTCGAGCACGTAGAGCGTGTCGACCAGCGCCGAGCCGAGCGAGGTCGCCAGATTGATACGCTGCGACTCGCCGCCGCTCAGCGTCGACGAGAGCCGATCGAGCGTCAGGTAGTCGAGGCCGACGTCGGTCAGGAACCCGAGCCGCCGCTGGATCTCGCGGAGGATCTTCTCGGCCACCGTCGCGTCTTTTTCCGAGAGCTGCAGCTCCTTGAAGAACCGCGCCGCGGCGCTGACGGTCAGCGCGCAGACCGCGTCGATGGTCTGGCCGCCGACGCGGACGTCGCGGGCCTCGCGGCGCAGCCGCGTGCCGCCGCACTCGGTGCAGGTGAGATACCCACGATAGCGGCTGAGAAAGACGCGCACGTGCACTTTGTATTTCTTGCGTTCGAGACGACGGAAGAAGCCGTGCACGCCTTCGAACTCGCCGCTGTCCTCGCCCTTGATCACGAACGCGCGCTCGGCGTCGGTGAGATCGCGCCACGGCACGTCGAGTCGGATCGGCGTGGTCCGAGCCGCGCGTTTCAGTTGGACGAGGCAGCTGCGATAGTGCGGTTTGGTCCACGGCTCGATCGCGCCGGCGTTGATCGACTTGGCGGCATCGGGCACGACCAGCGCCATGTCGAGCTCGATGATGTTGCCGAAGCCGTGGCAGGTCGGACAGGCGCCAAACGGGTTGTTGAACGAGAACAGCCGCGGCTGCGGCACTTCGTACGGAATGCCGCAGTTGCGGCATTCGAAACGTTCGCTGAACCGGTGCGTTTTCACCAGCACACCGGCGTCGTCGACTTCGATCGCGAACGCCGCGCCGTCGCCCTCGTGGAAGGCGGTCTCGATCGAGTCGGTCAGGCGGGTGCGCACGTCGGCGGCGAGCTTGACGCGATCGACGATCACCGAGACCGAGGTCGCGTCCTTGAACAGATCCGGACGCGCCACCGCTTCTTCGATCGCCAGCTGCTGCCCGGCGACGAGCAACCGGCCGAAGCCGCGGCGGCGCAGCGCCTGCAGGGTCGCGGTGACCGGATCTTCAGCCGGGGCCGCGACGGCCTCGCTCGGCTCGAGCGGCAAGCCGTCGTCGGCGCTGCCGTTGACGTCGTCGTCGGGTTCGCCGCGGTCGACGGACATCGTCGCCCGCATGAACGGATGATCGAAACCAATCAGCAGCCGCGTCCCCTCAGCGAGCGCCAGCAGTTGCGAGGCGACGAGATCGGGCGACTCGCGCTCGACTTCCTTGCCGCACTGCCGGCAAATCGTGCGGCCGACGCGGGCCCATAACAACCGAAGGTAGTCGTGAATCTCGGTCGTGGTGCCGACCGTCGATCGTGGGTTGCGGACGGCGTTCTTCTGGCGAATCGCGATCGCCGGGGCGATCCCGTCGACGCTGTCGACGTCGGGCTTCTCCATCCGCTCCAGGAACTGGCGCGCATAAGCGGAAAGCGACTCGACATAGCGTCGCTGCCCTTCGGCATAAATCGTGTCGAAGGCGAGCGATGACTTGCCCGAGCCGCTGACCCCGGTAAAGACGATCAGCTTCCGGTGCGGGAGCGAGAGATCGACTCCCTTGAGGTTGTGCGTCCGCGCGCCCCGGACCACCAGGCGGCGTTCGGGGCGGTCAACGGGGAGCGCCGGCAGATCCGACATAGATACGTACTGCGGCCTCCAGGCGATGAAGGCCAAAAGACCATCCTAACAGACGTCCGACGGGCTGCGTTGCCTCCGGCTCGCGGCCGTGCTATCCTCGCCCTCGGTTCTAACCCAACGCACTGTAGCGACACATCCCTCCTGCCCGATTTCCCTGTGGCTCCACACGTTCCGCGACAGCGCGAGCATTTGTCAGTAAATTCACCGTCCGTCTTTTCACCGCGAGGATAGTTATCAGTGGCTGTACGGTTGTTCGTCGGCAATATGCCCTACGGGGCGACAGATGCAGACCTGCGTTCCCACTTCGCCCAAGTCGGCGAGCCTTCCCAGATCGTCATTCCGGTCGATCGTGAAACGGGACGGCCGCGCGGGTTTGCCTTCGTCGAGTATCTGGATCGGGGGCTGGCTGAGCAGGCGATTGAACGCTTCAATCAGCAGCCGTTCATGGGCCGCTCGCTCTCGGTAAGCGAGGCCCGTCCGCGCGAGGAGCGGCCGGCGGGCGGCTTCCGTCCGAGCGGCGGAGGCGGGTTTGGCGGCCCGCGGCCTGGAGGTTTTGGCGGCGGCGGGGGCGGTGGCTTCAGCGGTCCGCGGCCTGGCGGCTTCAGCGGCGGGGGCGGCGGCTTCGGCGGCCCGCGCCCGGGCGGCAACTACAACGGTCCGCGACCGATGGGGGGCCCAGGCGGTTTCCGTCCGGGCGGTGCCGGCGGGCCCGGCGGGGTGCCTGGCAAGAACTTCGGTCCGCCCAAGAAAAAGAGCAACTCCAGCGAGCGCCGCTGGGAGACCAAAGAGCGCGGCCCCAAGGGCCCGATCAAGGAGCGCTTCAGCGGCCGCATGGACGGGCTCTACGACGACCCGAACGACGTGCCGGCGAGCCCGCTGACCGACTTCGACGACGTCGCTTCGAAAGCTGCAGACGACGAGGGCGGCGAAGAGTAGACTCTGGAGCCCATGCAGACTCATTTGAAGGTCGTCGGCTGGTTGTTCATCGTCTTTGGGGCGCTTGGCATTCTGGCGGCGGTCTTCGGCGGGATGTTGCTCGGCGGCCTCGGAGTCGCCGTCGGTTCGCAACCCGATGAAGGCGCGGCCGCGGCCGGGGCGCTAATGGGCCTGCTCGGCATGGGCCTCGCGACGCTCATTGCCATCCTGTCGGTTCCCGGCCTCCTCGCCGGATGGGGCATCCTGCAGCAGAAGAACTGGGGCCGCATTCTCGGGATCATCTGCGCGATCCTCCAGTTGATCAGTTTCCCGTTCGGCACGATCTTCGGGATTTACGCCTTGTGGGTGCTGTTCAACAAGGACACGCAGCC
>DASUGM010000011.1:0-9080 GCA_036274055.1 Vicinamibacterales bacterium
GATCGCCGGAAGAACCACACCATCGAAATCCTCGTCGATCGCCTGATCGTCAAGACCGGCATCGAGCGGAGGCTGTCGGATTCAATCGATATCGCCCTCAAGCTTGCCGACGACATCGTCGTCATCAACACGCTCGACGGCGGTGATCGGCTGTTTTCGCGGCGGATGGCGTGCCCGAACTGCGGCATCAGCATCCCGGAGATGACGCCGCGCGCGTTTTCGTTCAACTCGCCACACGGGGCGTGCCAGCACTGCCAGGGCCTGGGCGCGGTCTACGACTTCGATCCGGCGCGCATCGCGCCCGACGACACCAAGTCGCTGGCCAGCGGCGCGATTCTGCCGTGGGCGGCGGGCGACACGCGATTGATCGGCGAGATGCTCGACGGCCTGCAAAAGACGTTCGGCATCGACCCGCAGATGCCCTTCGGCAAGCTGCCGAAGAAGCAGCGCGACATCATCATGTTCGGCGCGCCGGGCCGGACGAAGGCACCGGCGCAGCCCGTGGCCGGTGCCGCGGAAAAGAAGGCCCGCAGCCGGAAAGCGAAGGCGCCGGCCGATCCATTCGGCGCCGATTTCGAAGGCGCGGTGCCGAATCTCCGCCGCCGCTTCGAAACCGGGACGTGGACCGATCAGGAGGCGCTCGAGCCGTACCGGGCGCTGCAGCCGTGCCCGTCGTGCGACGGCGCGCGCCTGCGGCCGGAAAGCCGCGCGGTCCGCGTCAAGGGCAAGCGGGTCGCCGACTACGTCAGCCAGCCGATCGCCGACGTGCTGCCGCTGTTCGAGACCGTCGAGCTGACCGAGCGCGAGCACCTGATCGCCGGCCGCGTGCTCAAGGAAATCCGCGAGCGGCTGCGGTTTCTCGCCGACGTCGGCGTCGGCTACCTCACGCTCGGGCGCAGCGCCGCGACGCTCTCCGGCGGCGAAGGGCAGCGCATCCGGCTGGCGACGCAAATCGGCTCGCAGCTCACCGGCGTGCTCTACGTGCTCGACGAGCCGTCAATCGGCCTGCACCAGCGCGACAATCGCCGCCTGCTCGCGACGCTGTGCAAGCTCCGCAACCTCGGCAACACCGTCCTCGTCGTCGAGCACGACGAGGAGACGATTCGCACCGCCGACTACCTGATCGACCTCGGTCCCGGCGCCGGCGAGCACGGCGGCCATGTGATCTTCCAGGGATTGCCGCAGCAGCTGCTGTCAGCGCCGGGCGACTCGCTCACCGGTCAGTACCTGCGCGGCGATCGCAGCATCGAGACGCCGGCGTCGCGCCGTCAGTCGCTCAAGGGCGAGCTCGTTGTCCGCGGCGCGCGCGCGAACAACCTCAAGAACATCGACGTCGCCTTTCCGCTCGGGATGTTCATCGCCGTCACCGGCGTCAGCGGCTCGGGCAAGTCGACGCTCGTCAACGAGATTCTCTATCGATCGCTGGCGAAGACCCTGTATCGGGCCGCCGACGAGCCGGGACCGCACGCGGCGATCGAGGGGATTGCGCTCGTCGACAAGGTCATCCAGATCGATCAGTCGCCGATTGGCCGGACGCCGCGCTCGAATCCGGCGACCTACACCGGCTTGTTCACGTTCATCCGCGAGCTGTTCGCGATGCTGCCCGACGCCCGCGCGCGCGGCTACAAGGCCGGACGCTTCTCGTTCAACGTCAAGGGCGGCCGCTGCGAAACCTGCCAGGGCGACGGCGTCATCGCCATCGAGATGCACTTCCTGCCCGACGTCTACGTCACCTGCGAGGAATGCAAGGGCCGGCGCTACAACCGCGAGACCCTCGAGATCAAATATCGCGGCAAGTCGATCGCCGAAGTACTCGAGCTGACCGTCGATCAGGCGCTGCCGCTGGTCGAGAATTTCCCGCCGATAGCGTGGAAACTACGGACGCTGCAGGAAGTCGGCCTCGGCTACATCAAGCTCGGCCAGTCAGCGACGACGTTGTCGGGCGGGGAAGCGCAGCGGGTGAAGCTGGCGAAAGAACTGGCGCGGCGCAGCACCGGCCGTACCCTGTACATCCTCGACGAGCCGACGACCGGCCTCCACTTCGAAGACGTGCGCAAACTCCTCGACGTGCTCGGCAAACTCGTCGATCAAGGCAACACGATCGTCGTCATCGAACACAACCTCGACGTCATTCGCTGCGCCGACTGGGTAATCGATCTCGGACCCGAAGGCGGCGGCGCCGGCGGTCGCGTGGTCGCCGCGGGGACGCCAGAAGCCGTTGCGAAGGCCAAAGATTCGGCGACCGGTCTATTGCTGGCGGCGGCTTTGAGTGCCGCGGGCGCAAAAGCGGCAGCTTCATGACACCTGTGGCCTTGGTGACACGTCGAATCGGCCGATACTGTGGCCTGTCTGACACGACAGGCCCACTTGGTGGGGTTCGACTCTGGACGCCGAAATAATATAAGTTGACTGTATTCATGGGTTTACGAGACTATTCGGCCGGCGCATCCAGCTTGGCAGTGGCCTTGCTTACAGGGTGGACGTCGTAACTAAACATGGTGGCACAGCGGACCCTTCGACGAACCGTTCCTTGCGCCGGAATCGGACTGCACTCCGGGCAGAAGGTGACGCTCTCCCTCAAGCCGGCTCCGGCCGATTACGGAATTCGCTTTCAGCGCGCCGACCTCGGCGGCATTGAAATCCCCGCTCACGTCTCGTATCTGGCCAGTCGGCAGATGTTGCAGACCGGCCTCGTCGCCGACAAGGCGTCGGTCGAGACCGTCGAGCATCTGCTCGCGGCGCTGCGCAGCCTCGGCGTGGACAACGTCTGCGTCGAGTTGAATCATCCCGAAGTGCCGATCATGGACGGCAGCTCCGCGCCGTGGGTGTACCTGATCCAGGACGCCGGCGTGAAAGAACTCAGCGCGCCGCGCAAGGTGATGCAGATTCAGCGTCCGGTGCAGGTGCAGCAGGGCGACAAACGGATCGCGGTCTTCCCGGCCGACCGCCTCAAGATCAGCTACACGATCAGCTTCGATCATCCGCTGCTCCGGCACCAGCAGAAGACGCTCGACATCGACGAGCAGGTGTTCGTCGACGAGATCGCGCCGGCGCGGACGTTTGGATTTCTAAAGGAAGTCGAAATGTTGCGCCAGCGCGGGCTCGCGCTCGGCGGCTCGCTCGAAAACGCGATCGTCCTCGGCGAAACCGGCGCGCTCAATCCGCTGCGCTTCCAGGACGAGTTCGTGCGTCACAAGATTCTCGACGTCATCGGCGACCTGGCCCTGGTCGGTCATCCGATTCAGGGACATGTCGTCGTGCATCGCGGCGGCCACGCGCTCCACACGGCCTTCGCGGCAGAGCTCCTGCGACAGCAGGACGCGTGGCGCTTTGTCGAGGCGCCGGTACCGGCATCCGCCGGCGGCCGCCTCGGCGCTCGCGTTCCGCTCTCTCAGCCCATCACTCGATAACACCACCGCCAGCGAGGCTCCGAGGACACCAGGCGACGAGGAACTTCCTCGGGTCCTGATTCTGCGTCCTGAGCCTCTGCCCACAAGAGCCTTCATGTTGAAGGCTTTTTGGACAAACAGTCCTACCCCCCGGGTTCGTCCCGCGCCTCTTCCGCTTTGCGCAGGATCTTGTCCAACCGGTCGTTCTCAAACCGGTTGAAGCTCATGAACAGGCTTTCCTTGAGGTAGGTCCGCAGTTCCTCGTCGGTCATCTGCGAAACAATGTGCTGGATTTCGCGATCGACGTCGGCGAAGTCGTACTCGAGCTCCTGCCGCCGCGCGAGATCGCGGGAGATGGCTTCGATCACCGCCAGCGCGTCGCCGTCGAGCTCGATCTGCGTGCCGGACGTGGTCCTGATCGTCCGCATGGCTAGCCTCCGAAGCTGGCGAGGGCCGACGCCTGGTCGGGATGGACCTCGAGAAAGTTGTGCGCGCCGGTCATCGTCAGCATCGTTTCGACGCGCTTCTGAACGCCGGCCAGCTTGAAGGCGCCGCCGGCGGCGACCGCCTGGCGGTAGAGGTCCATGAGGCAGCCGATCGTCGCGCTGTCGACGTAACCCACCGTGGTCAGATCGACGAGGATTTTCTTCTCGCCGTTGCCGATCAGCTGGGTTGCCGTGGTGGCAAAGTCGGCGAGCACCGGGTAGGTGAGACGCGTCTCGTGGACGCGCAGCACCACCACGCCGTCCTGGTGTGTGGTCGTGACGTTCATTCGGTTCCTCCGCGCGCAGACCGTCGGCCTGCGGGCTTCTGAGTTTGGAGACGACGAAGCTGCCGGGCCAGTTCAAGGCGGCCCCGGTTAATCCGCGACTTGACCGTGCCCTCGGGGAGCCCCAGCTGATCGGCGATTTCCTGGTAGGAGAACTCCTGCAGGTCGCGCAGCACGACCGCCTGCCGCAGCGTCGGCGGCAGTTCGGCCAGCGCCAGCCTGATCAAGTGCTTCAAGTCGAGCTGCTCGAGCTGCCCGTGCGGCCCGCGCTCCCGCGACACCGGTGTCAGCTCCGACGCGTCGACGTCGCGCGCCATCGTCTCGCGTTCCTTGCGGACGGAGCGATAGTGATCGATGCAGAGGTTGCGGCTGATGCTGATCAGCCAGGTCTGAAAGTTGGCGCGCCGGTCGAATGTGTGCAGCGCTTTGAAAATCTTGAGAAAGATGTCCTGGGTCAGGTCCTCGGCTTCGTCGTGGCGGCCGACGAACTTGTAGGCCAGGTTGAAGACCTTGCGCCAGTGCTGGCGGACGATCTGTTCCCACGCCGTCTGATCGCCCTTGAGACAGCGCTCGATCAGCTCATCGGTGTTGCTCGACGCGTTCGTCGGGACGACGTTGGGATCACTGGACATCGAGGCGAAAGGGGGGACGTCCGCGCATCATAGCAAATGCCCGTCCGGGTACAATGCAGGGTCCTGTGCCCGGATTCTCCTCCCAGCAACACGGCCTCGACTGCGACGGCCAGCCGGTCGAGGCGATTGCCCGGGCCGCCGGCACCCCCGTCCACATCTACAGCCGCGCCCTGATCGCCGCCCGCTACCGCGAGTTCGACGACGCCTTTGGCGCCTATCCCCATCGGCTGCACTACGCGATCAAGGCCAACGCCACCCTCGGCATCGTTCGGACGCTGCGCGGTTTGGGCGCCTGCGCCGACGCCAACTCGGGCGGCGAAATCGACGTCGCCCTCCGCGCCGGCTTTGCGCCCGACCAGATCGTCTTCACCGGCGTCGGCAAGACGCGCGACGAGCTCGAGCGCGCCGTCAGCCTCGGGCTGGCCACCATCAATGCCGAGTCGCCGGGCGAAGTCTCACGCATCGCCGCCATCGCCGCCGCCCAGGGACGCGTTGCGCGCGTCGCGCTCCGCATCAATCCCGACGTGGACGCCGGCAGCCACCCCCACATCTCCACCGGCGCCGCGGTCACCAAGTTCGGCGTCGCCGCAGCCGACGCCCGCGCCATGGCCCGCGACATGCGGGCCCGCAGCGAACTGCACCTGGTCGGCTTGCACGTCCACATCGGTTCGCAAGTGACCAAGGCCGAGCCGCTCACCCGGGCCGCGCAGGCAATCGCCGATCTCTCGCGCGAGTTTCGAGACGACGGCCATCAGATTGAACACCTCGATGTCGGGGGCGGCCTCGGCATCGCCTACCAACCCGACCAACCCGTGCTCACGCCCGCCGAGTACGCGGCGGCGATCCTGCCCGTCGTTCGGGCCACCGGACTCGACCTCGTGCTCGAGCCAGGCCGATGGATCGTCGGACCGGCGGGCATCCTGGCCGCGACCGTCGTCGACCTGAAAGCTCAGCCCGGCGGCCGCTGGTTCGTCATCGTCGACGCCGGCATGACCGACTTGCTGCGGCCGGCCCTCTACGGCGCGTGGCACACCATCGAAGCCGTGACTCCGCGCCGCGGCGCGATGATCACTGCCGATGTCGTCGGACCAGTCTGCGAGACGTCGGACACGCTCGGCGCCGCGCGCCAACTGCCGCCAGTCGAAGTCGGCGACGTCGTCGCCATCAGAGATACCGGCGCTTACGGCGCCGTGATGGCATCCAATTACAATCGTCGCCCCGCCGCGGCCGAAGTCCTCGTCGACAGCGGCGCGTGGCACGTCATTCGTCGCCGGCAGACGGTCGCAGATATCCTGCAGTGGGACACGTAATGCTCATCGCGTTCGAAGGCCTCGACCAATCCGGCAAGGAAACACAGGCGCGCCACCTGCGCGCGCGACTCGAGCAGCTCGGCCGTCGCGTGCGCCCGCTGTCCTTCCCCGACTACGGCACGCCGATCGGCCAGGAGATCCAGAAGGCCCTGGCCGGCGACCGTGATTTCCCGCCGGACGTCCTGCAACTCCTGTACGTCGCCAATCGATTCGAGTACAAACCGCGCCTCGACCTCTGGCTCTCCTCCGGAGACGACGTGGTGTGCGACCGGTATCGCGCGTCGAGCATCGCCTACGGCGAGACGCAGGGCCTCGATGCGGCCTGGCTCGACGACATCCAGCGCTATCTCCCGACCGCCGACATCACCGTGCTGCTCGACATCGCGCCGGAGACCGCCGTCAAACGCAAGTCTGTCGGCCGCGATCGCTTCGAACGCGACCTCGGTTTGCTCGAACGTGTGAGGCAGAGCTATCGCCGCCAGGCCGCCGCCGGCGACTGGGTCGTGATCGACGCCGAGCAACCGAAAGACGCGGTCAGCGAGGCGGTTGCGGCCGCGGTGCTGCCACGGCTCGCGCGATCGTCAACGCCCGCACGCTCCTGACACCTCCTTCCCTCAACACCCTCCCACACGCCTCCATCGTCGCGCCCGTGGTCATGACGTCGTCTATGAGGACGACGGTGCGGTTGCGGAGGGAGCGAAGAGAAGGGCCTCCGGCGACCAGCGAGAGCAGGGGAGGGCGAAGCGCGTAGGCGTCGCGGACATTGGCGTGGCGGCGCCCGGCCGGCAGGGTCGCCTGAGGCGGGCCGTGCCGGCAGCGACGGAGCACCCGCCACACCGGAGGGCCGAGGCACCGCGCCAGGTCGTCGGCCTGGTTGAAGCCGCGCTGGAGGGCGCGGAGCGGATGCAGGGGCACGGGCACAACGGCATCAGCGCCGCTGAGCACGTCGGCGCCGGCCGCGCGCATCAGCGCGGCCAGCGGCGACGCCAGCGCGCGTCGTTTTCGGTACTTGAAGGCGTGGATGATCTCCCGCAGCGAGCCGTCGTAGCGCCCGGCGCTGCGTGCCAGCGCGAATTGCGGTTCGCGGCGGCGGCAACGGGCGCACAGCGGGAGCGACGACCGCCAATCGGCAATGGCATCACCGCAGCGCGCGCACCATGGCGGCGTGATCGCCGGTGCCCGCTGCCAGCAGTCCTGACAGACCGGGTTTGACAGGGGGTGTGCGAGCACGTGCCCGCAGGCCGCGCACACTGGCGCGAGCAGGACGCGAACGAACGTGTTGGTGGCGGCGGCGAGCATGAGCGGCGTCTGCCGCTCGTCTCTATAGCAATCGAGAGGCCAGCTCGATCACGCGGATTCCGGCGTGATCGGTGGATCGGCGTGAAGAATCTGCGATGCGCGCGGCGCGCCTAGGTTGCAGAAACTTCGATCCGTTCGGCGTCGCCCCACAGCCGTTCCAATCCATAAAAGTCGCGGCTGCCCGGCGTGAAGACGTGAAAGATGCAATCGAAATAGTCGATCAGCACCCACTCCGCACGGCCTTTGCCCTCGACAATCGCGGGCTTGACCCCGCGTTTGCCGAGCGCCTCCTGAATGGCGTCGGAAATGGCGTGGACCTGCCGGACGTTCTGACCGGTGCAGATCACAAAGAAGTCGGTGAAGGCCGAGGACTTGCGCAGGTCGAGGACCAGGACATCGGCGGCTTTCTTTTCCAGGGCGGCGGCAATGCCGAGCGTGAGTTCCGTGGACAAGCGCGGGGAGGCGGGACGTTTGCGCGGTTTGCGCTCGGGTTTCTTCATGCAACCTCGTCAGCGTCGATACAGACCCTGTCGTGCGATGTACTCGGCGACGGCGTCAGGCACCAGGCCGGCGAGTGACTCGCCGGCAGCCGTCGCGCGCCGGATCGTCGTCGACGAAACCGGCGCCGTCGGTGCGTCTACTAAGAAGATACCCGGTTGCGAGGGGATGCTGCACGGAGTCTCTCGAAACCGGGGGGCCAGACCGGGCAGCGCGCTGCGCACCGCCGCGACCGACGCGCCCGGCCGCGCCACGACGACGAAGTGGGCGCGGTCGAGGATCGCCGGGTAGTCTTTCCAGGCGGCGATGTCCTTGAAGGCGTCGGCGCCGGTAATCAGGAACAGCGTGGATGTATCCACGCCGCGGGTCGCCAGCCGGTCCAGGGTCGTCGAGGTGTACGACGGGGCGTCGTCTTCCTGTTCCAGATCGGAGAGCGACAGCCCAGGCGAGTCCGCGATGGCGAGCGCCGCCATCGCGAAGCGATGCGCGGCCGAGGCCTGGGGCGTGGCGCGATGCGGCGGGACCCGCGCCGGCACCAGCCAGACGCGCTCCAGGTCCAGCGCTTTGCGGGCGGCACGCGCGACGTCGAGATGGCCGACGTGAATCGGATCGAACGTCCCGCCGAAATAGCCGTCGGCCACTCAGGCCTCGGCCTCGCGCGAGACTTCCTTCCACATCGCTTCCAGCAACTGCGGCAAGCCTTCACCGGACGCCGACGAGATCTGGAACAGCGGCACTTTCTTCTTCTTCAGGTGCTTCTTCAGCCGCTCGAGCCGCTCCGGATCGTCGAGGGCGTCGATCTTGTTTGCCGCGGCGATCCGCCGCTTGGTCGCCAGCGACTCGGCAGTGTCGTCTCCCGAGCCCTGAAACAGCTCCAGTTCCCGGCAGATGACCTCGAAGTCCTCAACCGGATCCCGGCCGCTCGCCGACGACACATCGATGACGTGGACCAGCACCTTGGTTCGCTCCAGGTGGGCCAGAAACTTCGTGCCGAGGCCGTGGCCCTCGTGCGCGCCCTCGATGAGTCCCGGCACGTCCGCCACGACAAACGACCGGTCGTCGCTCAGTTGGACGACGCCGAGGTTCGGGGTCAGCGTGGTGAAGGGGTAGTCGGCGATCTTGGGACGCGCGGCGGAGACGCGTGAGATCAGCGTGCTCTTGCCGGCGTTGGGGAATCCAACCA
>DASUGM010000012.1:0-5966 GCA_036274055.1 Vicinamibacterales bacterium
CCGCGGCGGCGCGCTGGCGCAGCGCCGGCAGATTGTCGCGCGCCGCCGCCGACGGCGGGTCGCCCATGGCGTTACGCAGATTGCCGTAACGCTCGTTGATGAAGGCCGCGAAGCTGGCGTCGACGGCGTCGACGCTCCGGCCGAACGCCTTCTCGAATGCCTGCGCGTCGGTGGCCCCGGCGGCATAGGCCTCGACCAGCGTGCGCAGGCCGGCGTCGCCGTTGAGCGCGACAAGGTGCTCGACGACCAGCGACGCCTCGAAGTACGCGAGCGACAGCGTCTCGGGACTCTTGAACGCATCCGGCAGTTTCTTCACGCCGAACGTCTTGCCCTTGTTGAGGAGATGCGCCCATTCGAGCGTGAGCTCGCGGCCCCAGGCCGGGCGCCGGCGATGCTCTTCGTAGGTCGAGATGCCCTCAGTCAGCCAGCGCGGCACGCGGTACTGCGACAACTGCAGCGTGAACACGTGGGCGATCTCGTGCCACAGCGTCGCCTGCCAGCTGAAATCCTTCTCGCGGTGCGCCCGCGGCGAGTCCATCGTAATCACCCGGCCGAAGCAGGCGCCCAACGCCCCCTCCAGACCAGGCAGGCCGAGCGTCCGCACCGCAAAGTCGTCGTGGACCGGAAACACCTCGACGAGGATCGGCCCCTGCGGCGTCAGGCCATATCGGGTGACCATTTCCTTGTAGGCCTGATCGGCGAGCGGCAGCGCGTAGACCTGAAGGACTTCGGCCTCTTCCGGCGAAAACTTGAAGATGAACGGGCCCGAGCGGACCATCTTGAACTTCTCGAGCTTGTCGAGCAGGTCGAGCAGGTTCTTGGTGACGCCCGAGCTCTTGTCGAGTTCCCACGACGTGTCGAGCGCGGTACGCGCCTTGACCTCGTCGCCGGTCCGCATTTGATAGAGGCCAAGGTCGAACTGCGCGAACGGATCACCGGCGTCGACGGCGACCGCTTTCTGCGCGAATGCGACGGCTTCGTCGAAGCGATAGTCACGCGCCGCCTCGAGGCCGGCCTGCCGGTAACCCAGCGCGCTGTTCGGATTGATGGCGCGGAGGCGCTCGACCGCCGGTTCGACGCCGGTCAGCCCGAGCTTCTGGTACGCGACGGCCACGCGAAGTCCGGCCTCTTCGATACTGTTCGGCCGCGCTTGTGCCAATTTGTCGAGCGCGGCCTCGGCGGCGGGAACATCCTCCGCGTCGAGCCCGCGCTGGGCTTGCGTCTCGAGCACGAGCGGATGATTCGGCGCGACGCTGACCGCGGCGTCGAGCGCCTTTTTCGCGGCTTCCGGGTCGTCGTCGGCAAACGCGCGGGCGAGGCCGACGAGGGCCGGGACCCAGCGCGGATCGGACGACAGCGCCGCTTTGTAGTCGGTCGCGGCGTCGGCGGGCCGGTGACGCTCCAGGAACAGATCGCCGCGCTCGGTCTGGATGTCCGCGCGTTGTTCCTTGGCCACCTGCGTGAACGCATCGGCCGCGAGCATGTACTCACGGCTGGCGCGCGCCGCCCGAGCCAGCCGCAGGTACGAGTCCGGCCCCGAAAACTGCCGCACCGCGACCAGCGGCGCGAGCCGCTTGTAGCCTTCGGCGCGCTTGCCTTCGTAAAGGTCGAGCAGGCCGAGTTCGAGCGCCGCTTCACCCGCCGGCGCGATCTGCGCCAGCGGCGTCAGTCGGGCGCGGGCCGGCTCGCGTTTGCCCTCGAAGATCTCGATGATCGCGATGCCGAGCTGCTGGGCGGCTTCGTCTCCGGTCGTCGCTTCGGCGACTCGCCGCGCACCAGCCAGGTCGCCGTGCGCCAGCGCCGCGCGCACGAGGGTGACGACTTGCGGCGGCGGCGCCGGCTTGGCTTGACGATCGGCGCCGGTCGCGGCGAGCGCGATCGTCCCGGCCATCACACACGCAACAATCACGATCGGTCGGCGCATAGGTTCCTGAAACTATTCCTGCAGCGCGCGCTGCTCGAACTTCAGCCGCGCGAGCAACGCGAGGCCAAACGCGATCACCATCACCGGGCCGGTGATCCGCGCTCCAAACATCATAGCCGCGCCGACGAGTTCGCCGACTACCGCGATGTAGTTCGGATGCGCGACGTAGCGATACGGACCATCGCGCACCAGCGGCACGCCCGGCAGCACCAGCACCTTGAACGTCCAGCGCTCACCCAGCGACCGAATCGCCCAGTACTTAAGGACTTTGCTGGCGACGAAAAGGACGACGCCCGAGGCGGTCCACGAGGGTCCACCGATTCCTGACATTGGCGAGCCGGCGTGCGCCGCGCGCCCGAGGCCCTCGGCGCCGATGTCGAGAAAGCAGGCGGGATAGAGCCACGCCATGAGGCGATAGACATCACCCGCCGGCTCGATGGCGCCGCGCGCGCGCAGGCGCTGTTCGTTTGTGGACGAGACCCTCGCCTCAGCAATCATCAGCCCGACGACGACCGAGAGCAGGAAGACGAGCGCGTTCATGCCGCGTCGCCGGCGTAGCGAACGGCCCGCGCCACCAAGCCGGGCATCAGCTTCGCGCCCCAGCCGGCGATGTCGACCGCGCGGGGCGACTCGACGAGCGCGCGCAGCGCGCGATTGAATCGCAGCTTCCGCGTGAACGCGGCGGCGCGCGCCCGGGTGAGCTCGTCGAGGGCGCCGCGGAAATCTCCGGTTTCAATGGCGTGGCGGGCGGCGGCGGCGGCCAGCATCGCGCTGCGCATGGCGAGATGCAGGCCATCGCCGGTCATCGGATCGACGAAGCCGGCGGCATCGCCGGCAAGCAGCGCGCCTTCGACGCCGACGGCGCGGGCCTCGCAGGCCAGCGGGCCAAGCACGCGCACGTCACGATCGAACCGCGCGCGCGCGAATCGCGGCGCCAGCCCGCGATCGTTGCCAATCACCCGCGTCAGGATCTCGAGCGGCGTGCGGCCTTCCTGCCGCCGGCCGGTCACCAGGCAGACGTTGGCGAGGTTCGGCGCGACGGGCGCGATGCCGACATACAGGCCGCCGCGAATATGCATCTCGCCGATGTCGCCGAGCGCCTCGACGCCTTCGACATAGGTGCCAAACGCCCACCGCCGCGGCCGCGGTGGACTGACGACCAGTTGCAGCGCGCGGGCCACGGTCGAGCGCCGGCCGTCGGCGGCGATGGTGATAAGCGCCGGCAACCGCAGGTCCGCGGCGCCGCGTCGTGCGAGGACCAGGCCGCGCACGAGCGGCGCGAACGCGCGGTCGTCAAACAACGGCGCCCGCACGGTCAGGCCAGACTCGAAATGCGCGCCCGCCGCGATCGCCGCGTCGAGCAGCCACGCGTCAAGCTCGCGGCGCACAACCGCCAGCCCGACCTCGTTGCCGGGATAGCGGGCGATGACTTCCGTACGCGGTCCCGTAATCCGCATGCCGCGCAGCCGCAGCGCCGGCGCCAGCGGTCCGCCCTCGAGCCCCAGGGACGCCAACAGCCGTACCGCGCCGGGGTTGAGCGTGTCGCCGCACAGCTTGTCGCGCGGGAACGTCGCACGGTCCACGATCAGCACACGCGCGCCGCTGCGCGCCAGCAGCAGCGCGGCAATTGAGCCGGCCGGGCCCGCGCCCGCGATCAGGACATCAACCATGGCTCAGGGCTCAGGGCTCATGGCTCGGTGACAAGGACACAGCGCTGAGGACTCCGAGCCGTGAGCCTTGAGCCCTGAGCCTACTCCGCTCGTCCAAGTACGAGCGCACTGTTCTTCGACCCGAACCCGAGACAGTTGCACAGCGCCGCGTCCATGCCGCCGGTCCGCGCCTGGTTGGGAATGAAATCCAAATCGCAGGCCGGGTCCTGATCGCGGAGGTTGATCGTCGGCGGCAGCAGACCCGAGGCCATCGCCATCGCCGTGGTGACCACGCCGGCGGCGCCGCTGGCGCCCTGCGGATGGCCGATCATCGACTTGGTCGATGATCCGGCGATGCGATCGGCGCGCGCGCCGAACAAGCGGCGGACGCAGCGTGCCTCGGTCGCGTCGTTCAACTGCGTCGACGTGCCGTGGTAGTTCACGTAGCCGATGCTGTCGCGATCGCGGCCCGACCGTTGAATCGCGAGCGACATCGCCCGCACGATCTCGGTGCCGTCAGGGTCCATCTGGACGCGGTGATAGGCATCGCAGGTCGAGCCGTAGCCGTCAACGGTCGCGTAGACCCTGGCGCCGCGCGCCCGCGCCCGATCTTCGCGCTCGAGCGTCAGCAGCCACGCGCCTTCGCCCAGCACGAAGCCGTCGCGCCCGCGATCGAACGGCCGCGATGCCTCGGACGGGCGATCGTTGTACTTCGTCGCGACCACGCGCATGCGGCCGAACCCGAACATCATCCCCGGCGTCGCGCACGCGTCGGCGCCGCCGCTGATGATCACGTCGGCTTCCCCGTGCCGGATCAGCGATGCGGCGTAGCCGATGGCGTCGGTCGAGCTGGTGCAGCCGGTCGACAGCACGTGACTGACGCCCCGCAGGCCGAGCGCGATCGAAATCTCGCTGGAGACGATGCCGACGATCGACACCGGAATCGTGTACGGCGAAATGCGATGCAGCGCACCCGCGTAGTACTCGCCGTACTGGCGCTCGGCGACGTCGATGCCGCCGGCGCCGCTGCCGACGACGACGCCGATTTCGTCGCTATTAGGGGACAGACCGGCGTCCCGCAGCGCCTCGCGCGCCGCCAGCACGGCGATGCGCGAAACCTTCGAATATCGACGAGGATCGGCGCGGCCGTTGAGCGACGCCTCCTCGGCCGGATCGACGCCGCGCTCCCCCACCGCGTCGAGCGCCGCGTCGGGCACCGATGCGGAGACGTGGCACGACAAGTTGGTCGTATCGAATTCGGTGATCGCGCGGGTGCCGCTGATGCCGCGCGAGACGTGATCCCAGAACACCTCGCGCCCCACGCCGAACGGTGAGACAACGCCGATGCCCGTGATCGCGACGCGGGAAGCAGGCATGACCGTTCCTATAATGACCCAGATGACCGAGACGCACCCGGGCGCGAGTCCGGCGGGACGCGCGCTGGCGCTGGCCGGTGGGGGCGTCTTTCTGGCGGCGCTGGGTACCTTCGCCGCGTGCTACGCGTGGGTCTACGGCGCCGATGCCGGTCCGTGGACGCGCGCAACCGCGGTGCCGGCGGTCGCGATCGACCTGGCCCTGTTCAGCGTGTTCGCGTTACACCACTCGGTATTCGCGCGCACCGGCCTCAAGGACTGGATCGCCACGCTGATCGACCCATGCATGGAGCGATCCACTTACGTCTGGATCGCAAGCGTGCTGTTTCTCGCGGTGCTCTGGCTGTGGCAACCCGTCGGCGGCGTACTGTGGCGCGTCGACGGCCCATCCCGCTACGCGCTCCTGGCGTTGCAAGTGCTCGGCGTGCTGATCACAATCCGCGCCTCCGGCCAGATCGATCCGCTCGACCTTGCCGGCATTCGCCAGGCGTTTGGCCAACGCACGACGCGGCCGCACGGCCTGTCCCGTCGCGGCCTTTACGGCCTGGTGCGACATCCGATTTATCTGGGCTGGGTCTTGATGGTCTGGCCGACGCCGGTGATGACCGGCACGCGGCTGGTGTTTGCGGCCGTCAGCACGATCTACCTGGTGATCGCGATTCCCTTCGAGGAGCGGTCACTCGTCGAGACGTTCGGCGAGGAATACCGCGACTACGCCCGGGACGTGCGGGCGAAGCTCATCCCGTTTTTCTACTAGAGCTTCGCCCATCGGCGATGGGCGATCGACCCATCGGGCGATGGCAGAGCCTGGGCCATCGCGCGATCTGGCGAAGGATGAGATGAGCCAGCTGTGCTCAGTGAAGCCTTGGCTCGATCGCCCGATCGCGCGATGCTCTGCCATCGCTCGATCACCCGATCGGCGATCGCCGATTACAGGAAGATCATGTTCTTCTGTGAGGGGATCTCAAACCGCCGTCGGCATCGAGCGCAGTTGACGTAGTCATCGATGCGAAAGAGATA
>DASUGM010000013.1:0-8457 GCA_036274055.1 Vicinamibacterales bacterium
TTTTCGTCGCGTTGAGCTCGAGGTGCCCGATTGGAGCGTCCGAGAATTGGAACCGGCCGTCGCCGCCGGTGAAGAAGCCCGGTGTGTAGCCGCGCACGCCACCGAGCGCGACGGTCGCGCCCCGCACCGGACGTCCGGTCATCGCGTCGACGACGCGGCCCGAGATGACCGCGGCAGCAGGCCGGGAGATTTGTGACGAAGAGCCGCGAACCGCGGAAGCAAAGCACGCCAGAAGAACGGCGGCGAACAACAGGCGATCGATGGAGCGGGCCGCGCTCACCAACTCAACTTACATCAGAGCCCGCCGCCGATCCGCAGGTCCTGCACTTTCTTTTCTCCGGCGCCAATCGTGATCGGCAGCGAGGCGCCGACCAGCTGCTCGAGAAACGCCGGGTCGTTGGCGTCGGCCGGGCCGATGTCGGTCAGCGCTGCCAGGCGATACTCGCCTGGCGGGATCCCGCTGATCGTGAATTTGCCGTCGGTGCCCGGCCGATTGGTGCGGATGCGCCGCGACGGCGTCGTCCAGTAACGCTTGTCGGCGGCAAAGACGATGATCGTGAAGTCCGGGGCCGGCCGTCCCTGCGCGTCCTGGAGCATCCCCGAGACCTCCTGCGTCTGATCGGTGAACGAGATCACCGCGCCGGTGATCTGCTCGTTCGGCCCGATCTCGAGCGGCATGTCGAGCGCGTCCTGTCCTTTGACCATCGCCGATTTCAGGGACCATTGTCCGAGCGCGCCCGGCGTCGGTGGCGCGGATCCGGCGACGCGATAGCGGCCCGGCGTCAGCCCGGCGAACGTAAACGAACCGTCCGCTTCGACCCGCGCCGGCGGCGCGCCGACCGAGATCGCGCCGCCACTTTGCACCGCCTGCAACGTCACGCGCACGCGACTGAGATCCGTCGGCGCCGGCATCTTGATGGCATCGAAGGCGATCTTGCCGGTGAGCGTCATCCCCGGCTGCATGGTGATGACGACGCCCGAGATGTTGCCGCCGTCGACATTGACGTCGGCCTGGCCCCAGAGCTGCGGCACTGGATCGCTGGTGCTCCGTGTCGGCGCCTCGCCGCCGCGCCCGTCGACGCGCAGTGTGGACGCGAACATCATCGTCTCGCCGCCACCGCCGCCGAACACCATCGTCTCGCCGTTGCCGCCGGCGCGCGCCGAGATCCGGTACTGTCCGGGCTGAATGCCGGTGTAGCTGAATCGACCGTCCGGACCGATGTTGTTCCGGCCAAGCATGCCGAGGTTCAAGGCGCCGCCGAGCGGGACGCCGATCGGAAGCATGGTCAGCTGCACGCTCTGCGGGTTGACGCCCGCGGGTGTGACGACCGCGCCTTCGATCTTCGCGGTCCGCACGAGCGCGAGCGGCATGTCGATGCCTGTGCGCTCTTCGCCGATCCCAATCGTGATCGGCGTCGCGCCGGCCGCCAACGTCGTGCCGGGATAGTAGACCGGCGCGTAACCGACCATCGTGTAGTCGCGCGCCGGCGGCAGCGGCGGCGGTGGATTGGTGCTGCCGGGCTGTTGATTCTGCTGTGTGCCCGGGCGAATCGCGGCCTGCTGCTGCATCGCCTGCGTCGCTTCACGGATCTCGTCGCTGCTCATCGCGCGGATGTCGGCGGTGCCGCTGTTGCGCGGTGTCGCGACAACGACGTACTCGCCGGCGGCGAGGCCGTAGAGACGGTACTGGCCGCGATCGTCGGTGGTATCCGACATCGCGCCGCCGGTGACAGCTGCTCCGGTCAACGTGCGCTCGCCGTTGACGACGCGGTACTGCATCAGCCGGACGTTGGTGCCGAACGCCGGCTGGCCGAACTCGTCGCGAATCGTGCCGGCGATGACGCTGCCGCGAGGCATTTTCACCGTCAGGCCGGTCATCTTCTGGTTTTCCGCGAGTGTAATCGGCGTCCCCGGCCGGTCCGGGCGTTTGGCGCCATACGACGTCCTGACAAACCCCGGTTTCGACGCCGACAACGAGTAGCGATTCGCGGGCAGCTGCTCGATTGAGAAGCCGCCGTTGTCGTTGGTGGTCACCGTGCGCGTCACCGCCATGTCAGCGCTGCTGACTGTTACCCGCACGCGCTTCAACGGCTGCGGCGTCGTCTCATCGGTCGTGATGACGCCGGCGATCACCGCCGTGCCCTTCGGCTCGACGCGCGGGTCGCGCAGTTGCTGATCGCGCGCCTGGGCGCCGCCGCCGCCGGCGCCGCGCCCCTGCGCGCCGCTTGCGACGACCGTGCCGACGATGAGAATTGTGACGAGAGCCGCGCGCGTCATCGCACCACCTTCAGCGCCTGAGTCATCTGTTGGCCCTCGCCGATCGTGACCGGCGTGGCTTCGTTGGCGAGCGTCTCGAGAAATTTCGGGTCCTGCCACTCGGCCGCGAGCGCCTCGCGCACCGCGGCGACGTAGTAGCGGCCGGGTGGAACGTTTGAAATCGTGTACGCGCCCTTGGTGTCGGCGCGGACGTTGCGGAGGCGCCGCGGGCTGGTGCCGTAGCTGGTCCACAATTCGCGTTCGGCCGGGAAAATGATCACCGCCGCCTGCGGATCGGTGCCGCCGCCGCTGCTGCCGGTGACGGTGCCGGCCAGCGCGCTCGGCCGGTCGGTGAACGTCAGCACGACGCCGCCGACGTCGCTGCCTTCGATCTCGAACGGGGCGTCGGTGATGTCGCGCCCGCCGATGGTCGCGCCCTTGAACGTCCAGCCCTGCGGCGCGCCGGCGGATTTCAGGAAGTACTTGCCGGGCATCACGCCGACCGTGGTGAACGATCCGGCGGCATCGACGCGGCCCCGCGCCGCGCCGGCGTTGCGGCCGTCGGCCGGCTCGAGCGTGACGCTGATCGCCCCGAGTTGGTCGGCGTTGGGGCGCTGCGCGCCGCCGGAGAAATCGAGCGCGCCGCTGACCTTCGCGCCGGGGCGCATGATGATCGCAAGATTCGCGACGTCATTCGTGCCGACCGAGATCGCGGATTCGGACCAGAGCATCTGCTCGGTGGGCAGCGGCGGCGCCGGCCCGCCGGCGACAGCGATCCGCGAAATCGCGATCACCTGGCCGCCGCCGTCGGCGGAGATCATCCGCTCCGCGACATTGCCGCGCGGATTGCGCGAGGCGCGGAGAACGTACTGTCCCGGCGGCACCGCGGCGAACGTGAACGCGCCGCTGCCGTCGGTCATCGCCGTGAGCGTCTCAACCGGAGAAATGAGATCTTCGGCATCGGCCGGCACCAGGTTGACCATCAGGTTGGTTGCTGGGCCTTCCGGACCGCTGACGACACCCGCGACTCTCTGCGTCCGCACCGGCTTGAGGTTGAAGTCGAGGCCGGTGCGCTCTTCGCCCGAGTTCAGCGTGATCGATGTCGCGCGCGAGGCCGACGCCGCCGTCGGGTAGAACTGCGTCGGATAGGCGACGCCTGGCGTCGCGCTTGCGCCGACGTCCACGCCGTTGACCATGATCGGCGCGCCCGGGCCGACCGAGGTGAAGGTAAAGGTGCCGCCGCCACGGCCGCCGCCGCCCCCGATTGCAGCGATATCGCGCGCGCCGAGCTCGGCGAGCATTTGATCGAGCCCGGCCGGACCAGCCTGGGACATCGGCACGACGACGAGGTAGTCGCCCGGCTCGAGCTGGCCGATGCGGTACATGCCGCGATCGTCGGTCGCGTCCATCGCGCCCGGCGTCAGCTTCGGTTTGCCGGCGACGATCTGGCGGCGTAGCACGCGGACGCTGGCGCCGATGATCGGGTCGCCGGATTCATCGAGCAGCGTGCCGCCGACGGCGGCGTACTTCCACAGCGCGACGTTCACGTTGGACACGCGATCGCCGTCGCCGAGATCCACGCTCTGCGCCTGGCCGCTGGGCCGCAGCCGGCCGTAGGCGCCGTCGACGTAGCCGGGACGCGAGGCGGTGATGTTGAATCGGCCTTTGGGTAAATCGCGAAACGCAAAGCGGCCCTGTCCGTCGGCAAGCACGCGCACCGGCTGGCTGCCGCCGAGCGTCAGCGTCACCAGCGCGCCGGCGATGCCGCGGGTCGCGTCGAGGCCGTCAATGGCCTGGCCGAGAATCAGGCCGGTGCCGCCGGCCATCGGCGCGGGGGGCGGTCCGCCGAATCCCGGTGGCAGCGGGCCGTCAGCCCGCACGTCGCCGACGATGCGGACCTCTTGCGCCGCGCCCATCGAGACTTGGGCATGGACGAGCGGCATCGCGACGGCTACGGCGGCGGCAGCGGCAGCGGCGGCGGCCAGAAGGGTCCGGCGAATAGATCGGGAAATTGGGGCCATAGTCACCATCAGTGTGCACCTTTAGACGCAGGCGGCGGCTAGTGCAGTTGTTAAACGTTTGTTAGCCGCCGCCGATTGCCAAATTGCCCTATCGAGGGCATTTCCGCATTGGATTGGCCAATTGTTCGATTGCCGTAATCAATGCCGGATTGGACGATTGCCGGATTGACGCCTTCGGCGATTGACGGATTGGCGGATTGGCGGATTGACGGATTGACGGATTGACGGATTGGGTCAGCGTTTAATCGTGATCTGCGCGCTCGTCGCGCCCCGGCCGATTTCCAGTGCCGTGCCGAATGCATCCGCGCCGTCGATCGTCCCCGACAACTGCCGCCACGGCGGCGGCGTCACCACGCGCAGAAAATACCGTCGTCCCGGAATGACGCGGTTGACCGTGAACGTGCCGTCCGCTCCAACGTTCGCCGGTGAAAACCCGTCCCCCACGCTCGGGCTCTCCTGCATCACGCGCACCGACAGGCCCGGTGGCAGCAGTCCTGTCGCGTCCTCGATGCCATCGATCGTCACGCGGCCACTGAGCGTCACGTGGCGTTCGAGCGTCAGCCGGAGCGGTCCGGCCAGGGTGGCGTCCGGCATCAGGAGTTCAACAACTGCCCATCCGCGAAGTGAATTCAACGTTGCGGTGTATCGGCCATCGGGGACGTTGGGAATCGTAAAGCCGCCCGTCGAAGACAGACGAGCGCGCTGGACATTCCAGCCACCCAAATGGAGCCGCCGATCCGCCGGTCGCAGATAGACCGTGTCGAAGGTCGAGCCGGTCGCGCCAGTCGAGCCAATCAGATCGGTGACGCGGCTGCGCTGCAGGACGACGTCAACGCCGCGTCGTTCCGTACCCATGACCTCAATCGTTTCGGCGCGATCCGGATCGGTTGTCGCCGGATAGAACGTCGTCACGTAGGCGGCGCGCTCGCCGTTCAGCGAGACCGCGGGCGGAAATCCATTCGAGATCGGATCGGGGCCGCGGGTTGGGCGAAGCAGCGATGGCACGACGACCACGTATCGACCCGGGCTGAGGCCGGCGATGCGAAACGCGCCGTCGGCGTCGGTGATCGCCGGACTGCCGATCGGCAGCGTATCGGCGCCTCCCGGTGCAGCGGCGACCTGGACGTTCGCGAGCGGATTGCCGTCCGCGTCTCTGATCGTGCCCGAGATTGCCGTCGAGCCTCGCGGTGCGCCCGGCAACGGCGCGCCACGGCCGGCGCCCTCGCCGCCGGCGCGCGCTCCGGTGGGGGCGCCAAGACCGCCGCTTGCGCCGCGCGCCTGAAGGGCGGCGCGGCTCGCCGATCCTGAACCGACGAGTCGCAAGTCGAGATCGTCGACGTCAGCGGTGAGGGTAACCTGTCGCGCCATTGCCAGGCCCTGCGGATCGCCGTCGATACGATCCGCTGGAACGATGATGGGCTCGCGGCGCGTTCCGAGCTGCACACGCGGTCCGGGAAACGCGCGGTGCGCGTCGACGACGTAGTCACCGGCGGGAACCGCAGGAAATACGAATCGTCCGCCTGGATCGACAAGCGCCGTCGCGATGGGCATGCCGTCGGACAGCGCGCCTCGTGGCGGCGTCGTCGGCGTGTCGCTCGTCAGTAGTCGGACGATGATCTGGTGCGGCTCGGCGGTGTCAACCGCGTTTCCGCGCAATGGTGCGGTGACCATTCCGGCGACGCGAAGCGCTGGCTTTCTTGGCAGCACTATATTGACGTCATTCCGCGGGCGCGCCGGGTCAACCGAGATCAGGCGCGCGTCGGTCGGCGTGGTCGCGCCGCCGTAAAAGGCGGCCTCGTAGAGGACACGGAGACTGCCGTCTGGTTCTCGCGGCGGCATCGGCCCAAAGAACTGTGCGAACGCGCGGCGATCGCGATCGATGACGATTCCCGCTCCGGGCATCACGGTGGCGCTATCCGCCGGAATCGGCGCCGCGATGCTTTCGATTCTGACGCCGAAGGTGTAGTTACCGAGCGCCAGTCGATCGAACGCGTAACGGCCGGCCGCGTCAGTCGGGCGCGAATACATCGGCGGCATGGCGAGCGGAGGAATCGCCGCGCGCGTCGCCACGACCGGTACTCCGGCAATCGGCCGCCCGGCGTCGTCCGTGACGATGCCTGAGACAACGGGCGGCGTCTGGGCGCGCAGTGTACCGAGCGCCGCCAATCCGACAATCCCCGCAATCAATCCGACAATCCCGGCAATCAAGGAGAGCGGTAATGATTTCGGCATTGCGGCAATCCCTCAATCCAATCCGGCAATGCCCTCGATTCGGCAATCCGGCAATTCATCGCGCCGCGCCTAAGGCTTCGCTTCCCGCCAGTTGACGCCAACGCCGACGTCCACGTCGAGCGGAACGCTGAGCGGAAACGCCCTCTGCATCGTGTCCTTCACCAGCGCCGCGACGTCGTCGGCCTCGGACTCCGGCGCCTCGAAGAGTAGTTCGTCGTGCACGGTCAGGATCATCCGACTTGGTTGCATCCGTCCAGCGTTGTAGCGCTCGAGCTCGCTGCTGGCGTCGATCATCGCCTTCTTGAGCACGTCGGCGGCGGTGCCCTGGATCGGCATGTTCACCGTCTCGCGCTCGGCGGCCATGCGCACCTGCATGTTGCGGCTGTTGAGTTCGGGCACGAGCCGGCGCCGGCCGGTGATGGTCTTGACGACGCCCGAGGATCGCGCGTCTTCGAGCGTCTGATCGATGAACTTACGCACCGACGGATAGCCGGCGAAGTAAGCGTCGATGAATTCCTGCGCGGCGCGCTGCTCGACGCCGATGTCCTTCGCCAGCGTGAACGCCGTCTTGCCGTAGAGCAGCGCGTAGTTGATGATCTTGGCGCGGCGCCGCAGTTCGTGCGGGTCGAGGCCGCTGTTGACGCCGAAGACACGCTCGGACGTCCGATCGTGAATGTCGATGTTGGTGCGGAACGCCTCGGTCAGCGCTTCGTCGCCGGAGAGATGCGCGAGCACGCGCAATTCGATTTGCGAGTAATCCGCCGAGATCAGCACGTAGCCAGGATCGGCGACGAACGCGGCGCGGATCTCGCGGCCTTGCGCGGTACGAATCGGGATGTTCTGCAGGTTCGGGTCGCTGCTGCTGAGCCTTCCTGTCGCCGCGACCGCCTGGTTGAACGTCGTATGCACGCGCTTGGTCTGCGGGTGCACCAGCAACGGCAGCGCGTCGACGTAGGTGCCCTTGAGCTTCATGATCTCGCGCCACTTGAGCACGAGCGCCGGCATCTCGTGGGTGAGCGCGAGCTCTTCGAGCACTTCACGCGCGGTCGAGAACGCCTTGGTGCCGCCGGTCTTCTTGCCGGTCTGGAGGCTCATGCGCTCGAACAGCACTTCGCCGAGCTGCTTCGGCGAGTTGATGTTGAACTCGCCGCCGGCCGCCGCGAAGATCCGCGACGAGAGATCGTCCAGCTCGGTCTGCATCTTGACCGCGAGCACCGCCAGCGCGTCGGTATCGACGCGGATCCCGATGCGCTCGATCGTCGCGAGGATCGGGATCAGCGGCCGTTCGAGATCGCGATAGACCGAATCCAGTTGCGACGTCGACATGTCCTCGGCGAGGCCGGTCGCGAGCAGCAGCGGCACGTCGGATCGTTCGGCGGCGAACGTGAGCAGCGAACTCGATGGGACCGCGTCGAGCCCGACGGCCTTGACGCCTTTGCCGCGAATCGCCTCGTCGGCGATCATCCGGTAGTCGGCGCGCTCGAGCGCCAGGCCCTCGAGCGCGTGATTCGATCGGGTCGCGTCGACGAGGTAGCTCGCGATCTCGGTGTCGATGCCGAGACCGTTGAGGACGACCCCGTCGCGGCCGAGCGCGATCATCGCGAACTTGAGATCGTGGCCGACTTTCTCGATTCCCGCATCGGCCAGCAGCGGACCGATCCGCGAGATCACTTCGCTGACAGCGAAATTCGGTGTGTCCGGCAACCCGCTATGCCGCATCGGCACGTAGCGCGCCAGGTTCGGCGCCGTGGAGAACGCCCAGCCGGCAATCGTCGCGGTCATCGCCGAGGCGCCGTCAGTGATCGGCGCGAGGCTGAAGCGGCCGGCGGCTTTGAGCGACGCCGCCAGGGCGTCGAGCTCATCCAGGCTCTCGATGACTTTGTAGTCCTTGTCAGACGACCGCGCGTCCGGCGCGAAGTCCTGCACCAGCGTGCGGAAGCCGAGCTTC
>DASUGM010000014.1:0-34430 GCA_036274055.1 Vicinamibacterales bacterium
GGTGACCACCGGCGGCGGCGACGTCTCGGTGCAGTCGGGCGGTCTGTCGATCAACCTGGTGACCAAGAGCGGCTCCAACGTGTTCAAGGGGACGGCCGTCGGCACGTTCTCGAACGACGCGATGCAGGCCAACAACGTCACGCAGGAACTGTTTGATGCCGGCTCCAGCGGGTTCCTCTCCGGCAACCCGATCTTCAAGATCACCAACGCCTCGATTGAGTACGGCGGGCCGATCAAGAAGAACCGGCTGTGGTGGTGGGCGGCGGCGGACCGGCAGGACATCAACACCGGCGTCACCAACTTCTACGATGCCACCAAGGGCGACCTGTGCTCGACGCTCGTGGCGGCCCAGGCGGCCGGCAACGTCAGCTCGGCGATCACCTACGACCAGCTCGACCAGGTCGTCAAGTGCCTGCAGAACGACCGGACGTTGATCAAGGATCTGCAGTGGAAGTTCAACTACCAGTTGAACGCGGCGAACAAGTTCCAGTACCTGTTCCAGAGCGACAACAAGTTCCGCAACGCCCGCGGCGCCAGTGCGAACACGGCGAAGGAAGCCGTGACCGAGCAGACGTCCGACAAGCCGTGGAACCTGCCGCTGCCAACGCACTCGCTGACCCACACCTACATTGCCACCGACCGGCTGGTGTTCAACAATCAGTTCACGTATGTGCACGGCGGGTTCTTCCTGGACTACCAGGGCAGCACCTCGCAGGGCATCTGCGGCGGCGTGGTGCGCTACCAGGGCATCACGGATTACAACGATTACCTCGTTGGCGATCGCGCCAATCCGGACTGCCTGTTCAATCAGCAGGCCCTCGGCAACCAGACGACCGGCTATAACGCGCGTTCGCTGACGTCGACCTACCAGACGGTGCGTCACGGCTGGGAAGCGAAGTCGGACGGCACCTACTTCCTAACCAACATGCTCGGCGGCGACCACTCGCTGAAGTTCGGGCTCGGCTGGCGGAAGAACCCGATCAGCACGTTCTCGCACTACTCGGGCGGCGCCCGCGCAGTCCAGCAGTGCATCGGCAATAACCGCAATAACTGCGGCGGCGGCGTCACCGTGGCGCCCGGCGCCTCGCAGGGCTTCGTCGCCCGCACGGCGACGCTCTACCGCGACCAGCTGCTGAACAACGACTGGCATACGTACAACGGGTACATCCAGGACTCGTACAGCCGCGGCCGGCTGCGCGTCAACGGCGGCATCCGCTACGACTGGCAGACCTCGAAGTACCTCGGCGGCTGCGTGCCGAACAACCCGCTGGTGCCGGATCGCCTGCCGGCGCAGTGTGAAGACGCGACGAGCATCGACCCGATCACCGGCCGGGAACTGCAGTCGTTCTCGAACTGGGGTCCGCGCGTGTCGGTCATCTACGACCTGCGCGGCGACGGCAAGACGTCGGTGCGCGCGTCGTACTCGTACTACTTCGCGACGAAGATCACTCTGGCCAACAACCTCGGTGGCCTGTTCGATCAGCCCGCGCTGCAGTGGGGCCCGAACAGCACCAACGGTAACTGCAGCACCAACCCGGGTTGCTGGCAGGACCTGAACCTCGACTCGAAGATCCAAGTCAACGAACTGATTGGGAACCCGACGTCGAGCAGCTCGCGATTCAACGAAATCACCGGCATCTTTTCGCCAGCCGGGAACACGGTGGATCCGAGCGCGAGAATCGGCCGCACGCGCGAGTTCATCACCGGCGTGCAGCACGAGCTGATCCCGAACCTGGCTGTCGGCGCCGAGTACGTCTACCGCAAGTACGACCGCGGCACGACCAACTACGGCATCGGCACCGAGCCGGGCGGACCGCTCTACCCGCTCTCGGACCTCTACGTCGGACCGAGCTACTACACCGATCCGACCACGGGCATCACCGCGCCGTACTACACCGTCTGCCAGGGCTGCACGCGTCCGTCGGGCCTCGGCAACATCACGTTGACCAACCCGAACTATCAGGTCTACCACGGCCTGGTGACCACGGTGAACAAGCGCTTCAGCAACAAGTGGCAGCTGAACGGTTCGCTCACCTGGCAGACCAACCCAGGCTACACGCCCTGGGGGCCGGGCGTCGAACGGCAGACCGTGGCTGACCCGACGGGTATCGAGTTCACCAACGGCGTCAGCAGCATTGCCCGCTACCTGTTCAAGCTCAACGGCAGCTACGTGATGCCGTGGGACATTCAGGTGTCCGGCAACTTCAACTGGAATGATGGCGCCAACCGCTCCCTGACCATCAACGGCCCCGGGCCGGTCTATGGTGGCACTACGGGCAACATCAACCGCACGACGCTGGCGTTCCAGCCTACCGGCACGACGCGTCTCACGGCGGTGAAGCTGCTCGACCTCGGCTTCCAGAAGTCGTTCGCGTTTGCTGGTGGCCGGTATCGGATCAAGGGGATGTTCGACATCTTCAACATCTTCAACGTCAACGATGTCCAGGGCTGGAGCAGCAACAACCGTAGCAGCGGCAACTTCATCGTGCCGACCAGCATCCTGCCGCCGCGCGTCATGCGCGTCGGCGCGCAGATCACGTTCTAAGCGATCGCGCGACGTTCACACACCGGCCCGGTTGGCAGACGCCAACCGGGCCGTTTTTTGCGCGCGGGGGATAATGTCGCGCGATGGCGAAGCGGCGCTCAACGAGCAGGCCCAAGGCCCCTGGCCCAAGGCCCAAGCCGGTCGCAGCACCAGCTGACGTCCGACGTGAGGGTTTCCTGGGCCTGGGGCCATGGCCCCTGGGCCTGCTGATCTGTCTCGCTGTCCTGATCGCCTACTATCCCGCCTGGCACGGCGGCATCCTCTGGGACGACGACGCGCATCTGACCGCGCCGGCGCTGCAGTCGCTCGATGGTCTGCGCCGGATCTGGTTCGACCTGGGCGCGACCCAGCAGTACTACCCGGTCACTCACTCCGCGTTCTGGTTGATGCATCGGCTGTGGGGCGACGCCACGCTCGGCTACCACGTCGTCAATATCCTGCTGCACGGGCTGACAGCGGTGCTGTTTGCAATGACGCTGCGCCGGTTCGCCGTGCCCGGCGCCTGGCTGGCGGCGCTCGTGTTTGCGCTGCATCCGGTGCACGTCGAGTCGGTCGCGTGGATGACCGAGCTGAAGAACACCCTGTCGGCGCCGTTCTACCTGGCGGCGCTGCTGCTGTATGTTCGTTTCGACGAGCGCCGCGATCGCCGCGCCTATGCCGGCGCGCTCGTGCTGTTCGTGATCGCGCTGCTGAGCAAGAGCGTCACCGCGACGTTGCCGGCGGCGATCCTCGTGATCTTCTGGTGGCAGCGGGGCACGCTCCGCTGGCGTGAGGACGTTCTGCCGTTGCTGCCGTTCTTCGCGCTTGGCATCGCCGGCGGATTGATGACCGCGTGGGTCGAGCGCACCGATATCGGCGCCGAGGGCGCCGAATTCCAGTTCACGTTGATCGAGCGCGGCCTGATCGCCGGCCGCGCGTTCTGGTTCTATCTGTCCAAGCTCGCGTGGCCGGTTCACCTCGTCTTCATCTACCCGCGCTGGGCCGTGAGCCAGGCCGTGGCATGGCAATACGCCTTTCCGGTCGCCGCGATCGCGCTCGTCGCCGGCCTGTGGCGCCTGCGGCGCTGGTCGCGCGCGCCGCTGGCGGCGGTGCTGCTGTTTGCCGGCACGCTGTTTCCAGCGCTCGGCTTCGTCAACGTCTACCCGTTCGTGTATTCGTTCGTCGCCGATCACTTCCAGTATCTGGCGAGCCTGCCGATGATCGCGCTGGCATCGGCCGGCGTCGCGACCGCGGCGCGACGACTGGCGCTGGCACCACTCGCGTCCCTGGCGGCGGCCGTGGCCATCGCCGGCGTGCCTCTCGGCGCGCTGACGTGGCGACAGTCACGGCAATACGTCAACGCCGAGACACACTATCGGACGATCATCCGCGACAACCCGGCGGCCTGGATGGCCTACGGCAACCTGGGCTGGGCGCTGCAGCGCGCCGCCGGTGATCACCCGACCGAAGCGATGCTGACGGAGACGCTGCGCCTCTACGACCAGGCGATTCGACTCAAACCGGACTACTCGCAGGCCTACAACAATCTCGGCACCGCGCTCGTCGATCTCGGCCGCCTCGACGAGGCCAAGGCGGCGTATCGCACGTCATTGAAGATCAAGCCCGGCGCCAGGGAAGTCACGAACAACCTCGCGCTTGCTCACAATGCCGCGGGCGCCGCGGCGCTCTCGAGCGGCCGGCTGGAAGACGCGGTCGCCGAGTACCGCGCGTCAATCGATCTCAACCCCGACGACGCCGAGGCGCATCACAATCTCGGCAGCGCCTTCGGCCGGCTCGGGCGCATCGACGAGGCGATCGCGTCGTTCAACGACGCCCTCCGCCTCAACCCGTCGTCGTCCCGGGCGCACCGCAACCTGGCGCAGGCGCTGCTGCGCGCCAACCGGCCTGACGAGGCCATCGAGCATTTCCGTGAGGCGATGCGGCTCGACCCTCCGAACAGCGACGCCCACAACGATCTCGGCGTCATCCTCGCCGAGCTGGGGCGGATTCGTGAGGCGGTCGCGGAGTTTACCGAGGCGGTGAGGATCGCGCCAGGGAACGCCGATGCGCGCGCGAACCTGGAAAGAGCGCAGAGGATGATCAAGTAAGCGAGATGTGCACTGAGGGGAAAGCGCTGGCCAAGAGCAGATTTACAGGGAGAAGCACGAGAAGACCAAGAGGAAGAGCATGAGCACGCTCTCTTTCACCAATCTAGAACCACTCATGTTCTTCCTCTTGATTTTCTCATTCTTCTCCCTGTGAATCTGCTCTTGGCAAGTGCCTTTCACTCATCCCTCATCTCGGCAATCGCCTCAACATCTCGCTGGCCGGCACGAAGGTCGGGTCGAGCTGCAGCGCTCTTTCCAACTGCGCGCGCGCGTCCGCGACATTCCCCTGATCGAGCAGCGCGCGCGCGTAATTGAATCGATACTGCGCGCTCCGCGGATTGGCGTCGACCGCGGACTTGAACGACGCGACCGCTTCGGCCGGATTGCCGGAGCTGATCTGCGCGATCGCGAGGCCGGTCCACGCTTCGGCATTCCGCGGGCTGGCGTCGAGAAAGGCGCGGTAGTGCGGGATGGCCTCGGCGAATTGCTGCGTGCCGGCGAGCAGGTTGGCGAGCTGTCCATGGGCGTCCGCGCGTGCCGGCGCCGCCGTCAACGCCAGCTTCAACTGCTCGATCGCCTCCGGGACGCGGGTCCGGGCCTCGAACGCGCGCGCCATCATCACGCGCGCGCCGGGAACCACCGGCAGATTCGGTTCGGCCTGAACAAAGCGCTGCAGCTCGACGATCGCGGCGTCGAGCTGTCCGCTGGTCAGCAGCTCGGCGCCGAGGAAATAACGGGCTCCAGGGTAGGCGTCCGCCGCGCGCCGAAGATGATCGATCGCTTCCGAGTGGCGGCCCGCTGCCGCCAGCTCGACGCCGAAGACCTGATGCGACTGCGGCGTCGGCCAGCGCTCGACGTCGAGCTCGGCCATCCGGATCGATGACGCGTAATCGCGCGTGCGCGCGATCGTCGCGGCTCCGAGCGCGATGGCGATGGCCACGGTGACACCGACGCCGATCCGCGACGGCGACGCCGGTGGCCGCGCCGGTGGCTGGGCTGGTCGGTTCGCTCTCGCTCGCGCCACAGCCCAGACGACCGCGAGGACAATCAGCGCGATCAGCCCGGCGAGCGGCAGATACATGCGGCGCTCGGCGGCGACTTCGGTGCCGACCGGAACCACGCTCGATGCCGGCGCCAGCGTCAGGATCATCCACGCGCCGAGGTAGCCGATCCTCGGGCGGCGAATCAGCGTCCAGATCACGATGCCGGCTAACGAGAAGACGAGCAGCGCCGCCGGCCAGACATCCGCCAGCGTCAGCGGCAGCGGCCAGCCGTAATAGAGCACGAGCGGATGCGGCCAGAACGCCAGCCGAAGGTAGCGCGCGAGCACCGGCATCTGGTTGACGAAGTAGAGCCACGGCGACGTCGGCGCGGCGGCGAAACCTGCCGCCATCGTCTGTCCGTTGATCAAGACGACGACGGCGAGGATTAGCCATGACGAGGCCAGGCCGATGTAGAGACGGCGGCGCGATCGCCACGCGCTGACCCAGGACGGATACGCGAACACGCGGTCGTACAAGGCAATCGCCAGCGGAGCCGTGACCATCGTCTCCTTGCTGGCCATCCCGGCGGCGCAGACGGCGATGGCGGCAATCTGCCAGCGCCCCGGCCGGCGGCTGTCGAGTGCACGCACGCTCGCGTACAGCGCAAGGAGGTAACACGCCGCCATGGTCGCCTCGGTGCGCTGGGTCAGGTAGTTGACGACTTCGCTGTTGAGCGGGTGCACCGTCCAGATCAGCGCCACGCTCCAGGCGATGGCGTCGCGATGGGTGGCGAGCGGCGGCGGGATCTCCGGCCGCGCGAGCGTGCGGCGCAGCAGTCCGTAAATCAACAAGGCGCAGACGAGGTGCAGCGCGATGTTTCCGGCGTGATAACCGCGGACGTCGAGACCGTGGATGGCGTAGTTGACGGCGAGCGTGAAATTGGCGAACGGACGGCCGGCGACCGGCGTTCCGGCCGGCGGCGACATCACGCGTCCGAGATCGCGCAGATCGCTGATCGACTCGTTGCGGCCGATGCTGCCGAAGTCGTCGAAGATCAGCGGATGCGTAATGCCGCCGGCATAGATCGCGATGGCGGCCGCGAGGAGCGAGATCACCACCCACCATGACAGGGTGGAGAGCGGCGGTGCCGCGACCGGTTTCGCTGTTTTCGCCTTCGCCACCGCTGTGATTCTAGCGGCACCGGGCCGCGGCTCCGACCGGATGGTATTCTGCGAGCCGTTCGTGTCGCGACGCGCAACTCGACGAACCCGTGGCCAGCCGGCGAAGAGGACGACAGCCGTCGCGACCGGCGGAGGCCGGGCAGGAGTTGCGCTGGCACTCGTCGCGCTGGTGTGGTGGACGTTCCGCGACGTCGGGTCATTTGCCTACCTGGCCTGGGACGATCCTGTCTACGTCCGTGACAACGTCAACGTCCTCGCCGGGCTGTCGTGGTCGAACGTCGCGTGGGCGTTCACCACCGGCCACGACCCCTACTGGCATCCGCTGACGTGGCTGTCGCACATGCTCGACGTGACGATGTTCGGCCGGGACGCTGGCGGACCGCACGTCGTCAACGCGTTGCTGCACGCGGCGAACACGATGCTGGTTTTCTACGGGCTCGTTCTGGCGACCGGGGCTGTCGGCCGGAGCGCGTTCGTCGGGGCGATGTTCGCTGTCCATCCGGCTCACGTCGAGTCGGTCGCGTGGATCGCCGAGCGCAAGGACGTGCTGAGCACGTTCCTGCTGTTGCTGTCGGTGCTTGCATACGGCGCGTACGTGAAAGGCGGGCGTCCTCGGTGGTACGGACTGTCGCTGGCGTTCTTCGCGGCGGCGGCGATGGCCAAGCCGATGGTGGTGACGCTGCCGGTGCTGCTGTTGCTGCTCGATGTCTGGCCGCTCCGTCGTGTGCCGCTCGCCCGGGATCCGGCGTGGCGCCGCGTCGTCGTCGACAAGCTGCCGTTTCTCGGCCTCGCAATTGCCGTCAGCGTGCTCACGGTGGCGGTGCAGTTCACCGTCGGCGCGATGCCGACGCTCGAGTCGTTGCCGGCGGCTCCACGCCTGTCGAATGTCGTCATTGGATATGTGCGTTACCTCGACATCGCCTTCAGGCCAGTCGGTCTGGCGGCGTTCTATCCAATGCGGGAGGCATCAGTCCTGATCACGGCCCTGAGCCTGATGATGCTGTGTGGAGTGACATGGGTTTCGTGGACGGTGCGCCGGCGGTTCCCGTACGTGCTCGTCGGCTGGGCGTGGTTCGTGATCGGAGTGCTGCCGGTGAGCGGATTGCTGCAGGCCGGCGAGCAGGGCGTCGCCGATCGATTCCTCTACGTGCCGATTCTCGGCCTGCTGGTGATCGTCGCGTGGGGCACGGTGTCGGCGGCAGAACGGATCGGGTTGCCGCGCGCGGCGGTTGGCGCGGCCGCGGCCGCCGTCGTGGCGATTTCGACGTGGCTCGCGCGCGATGTGGTGCCGTCGTGGTCCAACGACCTGACACTCTGGACCCGAGCGACGCAGGTCGTCGCCGGGAACTACCGCGCCTATGAAAATCTCGGCGATGCGCAACGCGACGCCGGACGGCTCGATGACGCGCGCGCCAGCTACGAACTCGCGCTGATCCACAAGCCCGCGGCGTCGCCGCGATTCGAGGCCGTCGTTCGCACCGGGCTCGGCGTCGTCGCGGCCGCGCAGAATCGGCTGCCGCAGGCACGGGAGGAGTTTGGCGAAGCGGTGCGGCTCGACCCGAAGCTCGCAGAGGCGCGCGCGAATCTCGCCGGCGTGATGGCGTCCAGCGGCGACCTGGCGGCGGCGGAAGCGGAGTTCCGCGCGGCGATTGCGCTCGCGCCTGACGTGGCCGCGGCACATGTCGGCCTCGGCAACGTGTTACTTGGCCAGCAGAAATCCCAGGCCGCACTCGCAGAATACGAGCAGGCCGCGCGGCTCTCACCGGAAATCGCTGAGGCGCACAACGGCAAATGTGCCGCGTTGATTACTCAGGCTGAGTATCAGAAAGCGATCGACGCCTGCATGGAAGCGCGGCGGTTGAAGCCGGATCTTGCAACCGCGGAGCTGAACCTCGGCATCATCTATCTCCGCAAGGGCGACGTCACTTCTGCGCGGCGGCATCTGCGCGAGGCGCTGCGGATCGATCCAACGCAGCCGCAGGCGCGCGCCGCGCTCGAATCGATTCGATAGTTTGACTCCGCAGACAAACTGAATCGCCCGCTCGTCGTCTCAACGTCGTGGGCACGCGCCGGAGGCCAACGACCCCTGTGCGCGCAGCGCTCGGCCAACGAGTGGTCGATTCCGGACGATTCGAAGGTCCGCTGCCGGCTGCGATCGTCTTAGTTGTATTTACTGTCATCTTCATACTACTCACCACTATCAGCTACACACAGAAGTCTGGAGTCTGGGACGAGCCTATTCACATTGCTGATGGCTATGTGTCCCTGGTCGCGCAGGATTTCCGTGTCGACCCGGAGCACCCGCCCTTTCTCCGGATGTGGGCGGCGTTGCCTCTGCTCCCGCTCCAGCCGAAATTTTCTACCGCCGTCATCGACGCGACCCCGCCGCCGTTGTGGGCCCGTTCGCCGTTTCAGTTCGGCGGCCGCTTTCTCTATCAGGACAACGACGCCGATCGTCTGCTGACGCGATCGCGCTTCATGATCGTCCTGCTCGGGGTTGGGCTCGGCGTGCTGCTGTTCGTCTGGGCGCGAGGATGGCTCGGCTTCTGGCCGGCGGTGATCTCGCTGGCACTGTTCACGCTCGAGCCAAACATCCTCGCGCATTCCTCGCTGGTGACCACGGATATCGGGTTCACGTGTTTCATGTTCGGCACGCTGTATTTCGTCTGGCGGATGAGCCGCGAACCCGCTGCCGGCAACGTCGCCGGCCTCGTCGTCTTCTTCGCGCTGGCAGCAGTCTCCAAGTACTCGGCGATCGTGCTCGCGCCGATCGTGGTCGTGCTGCTTGGCGCCGCGGCCTGGAAGGGCCGGTTTACGGCCGCCGCGGCCGCCGGCACGATGGCGCTGATGACCGTCGCAGCGTGGCTCGCGATCTGGGCGGTCTATGGCTTTCGCTGGGCGCCGGAAGCGACGGCGCAGTGGGTCTACGCGTTCCAGGACGACGCGCTCGTGCAGCAGGTCGAACCGGGTTTGCTGCGCGTCGTCGCCTGGATCGACAGCCTGCACCTGCTGCCGAACGCCTATTCGCAGGGTTTTCTGTTCGGGCAGGCCAAATCGGTCCGTCCGGAGTTTTTCGCCGGTGACTTCGGACACCACGGCTGGTGGTCGTACTTTCCCGTCGCGATCGCGATCAAGACGCCAATCGCGCTGCTTCTGCTGTCCGCGGTTGGCGCCGTCGCCGCGATCTCGCGTCGTCGCGCGCTCGGCGGAGTCGGCGTGTTCTGCGTGATCGCGCCGCTGGCCATGTTTCTGTTCGCGGCGATGACGTCCACGCTCAACATCGGCGTCCGGCACGTGCTGCCGATCTATCCGCTGATGATGCTTCTGGCTGGTGTCGCTGCGAGGGAAGCGCTGATGGCGCGGGCGACGTTGTGGCGCGGCGCGCTGGTGGCCGTCGTCGCCGCGGGCGCGCTCGAGACGGCGCGGGTCTACCCGGACAACCTCACGTTCTTCAACGCTCTGGCCGGCGGACCGTCGGGCGGCGCCGCCTATCTGACCGACTCCAACCTCGACTGGGGTCAGGACCTGAAGCCGCTGAAGCGCTGGATGGACGCCAATCAGGTCTCACACATCAACCTGGCGTACTTCGGGACGGCCTCGCCGGCCTACTACGGCATCCATTGCACGCTCCTGCCCGGCGCCACGGCGTACGGCGGCGGCGCCAGCGTGCAACTGCCCGGCTACGTCGCCATCAGCGACACCGTGCTGAACGGTGTCTATCTCGGTGAGCGCGACCGCGCCTTCTACCGGCCATTCAAACGCCGTCCGCCCACCGTCAGCATCGGCAACTCGATCCACGTCTTCTGGGTCGATCGGCCCTGGTGGCAATGAGCCGGGGCATTTGCCTATACGATCTTGAGATGCGATCTCTCATCGCGGCCCTGTGCCTCGCGTCGGCCAGCTCCGTGCTCGTTGCCCAGACGCCGCAGCCCGCCCGTAAAGGCGGCGCCGACTACGTCGCCGTCAACGTCGTCGTCACGGACGAGAACCGGCGTCCGATCGCCGATTTGTCCCGCGCCGATTTCACCGTGACGGCCGACGGCCGCCCGCAGGCGATCGAGGACTTTGAACTGGTGTCGATCGCGCCGCAGAGTGCCGCGGCGTTCGTCGCGTCGGCGCCTGATGTTGCCACCAACGCGGACCTGACGGCGAAAAGCCGGATCTTCGTCATCGTCATCGACGATCTCCACCTGCTCGATTCGCACGCTGCGGCGGCCAAGCAGGCGACACTCGAACTCTTGAAATCGCTCGCCCCCGACGATGAAGCGGCGGTGATCTTCACCGGACGAACGGAGCTCGGCGAGAACTTCACGCGCGATCGCACGCGGCTGACGGATGCCGCCGATCGCGTGATCACCGCGGTGAGCGGCGGACTCGGGGCGGCGCTGGCGCCGGCGGCGCTCAAAGCCGCGCGGACGTCGGCATTCGCGTTGCGCAACGCGGTGGCGTCGCTGGCCGGATCGTCGCACGGCCGGCGCGCGGTGTTCTTCATCAGCGGCGGGTCGGTCCTCAATCCGCAAGCCTCGTCCGTGGAGAACGAGCTGAAGGACGCGGAACTGCTGCAGGCGGATTTGGACGCCATCTACGTGGCCGCGCGCGATTCGGACGCCCCGATCTACTGCATCGATCCGCGCGGCGCGGTCACCCCGGACACCGCGGTGCGCGTCAAGATTGCCAACGCCGACGAGCGCCGCGAGGTCGAGCATCGCCTTCGCATCCAGCAGGCGCGGCTGACTGAAATCTCGGCGGCCACCGGCGGGCGCGCGATCGTCAACGCGCCGGATGTCGGCGCCGCCGCGCGTGAGGTCATGGCCGACAACAGCACCTACTACGTGCTCGGGATCCGCCCGAGCCCGTTGCCGCGTGACGGCGCGTTTCACGAGATGAAGGTCCAGGTGACGCGACCCGGCGTGACCGTGCGCGCCCGCCGCGGCTACGTCGCTCCCGAACCGCCGGAACGGACTGCGGACGTGAGCGCGTCGCTCGATCGAGCGCTGTCGGCGGGCGTCAACATCACCGCGCTGCCGCTGCGGATGTTCGTGACCCCGGTGTCGGCCAGCCCGAAGGGCATGATTGCCGCGGTCTCGATTGAGGTGACCTATCCGGTCGGGTCGACGGACGCCCGGAAGATCGACGACGACCTGCACCTGACGATCTTCGCGCTCGATCCGGATGCGACCGTGCGCTCGACGTCATCGCGCGCGTTGCGCTTCAGCGGCACCGCGCCGGCCGGCGGCAACAGCGTCACGTTCATGATCGACGACGTCATCGATCTCCCGGCGCTGCCGTTGACGGTACGCGCCGGCGTCGCCAGCCGCGCGCTCGGCGTCGCCGGCACGGTGCAGATGTCTCTCGACATCCCCGATCCGTCGCGCGGTCCATTGACGATGAGCGGTGTCGTCCTCGGCTACACCGGCCCGCCTCGTCAGGCGGTGATGAGCGCGGAACTGCTGAAGACCTATCTCCCGATGCAGCCGACGACGGCGCGGACGTTCGCCGCCTCGGACACCCTGCGCGTGTTCGCGCGCTTCTTCTGGCGCACCGGCGACGAGGCCGTGCAGGTCTCGCTGGCGGTGAAAGGGCCGACCGCGTTTCCGACCCAGAGCGCGCGCAGCGCCGGCCAGGTCACCGCCAGCTGGCACATCGCCGTACTCGACGCCGGCTTGCCCCTGAAGAACTTCAGTCCCGGGTCGTACACGCTCGAGGTCACTGGGGCGTTGGCGAACGGACAGACGGTGAAGCAAGAAGTGCCGTTCGAGGTGAAGTAGTGCGCATCAACGGCGTGCTGGCGAGCGCGTGGCTGACGGCGGTCGTCGCGAGCGCAGCGCCGCAAACGCCGGCGCCGCGCCAGCCGCCGTCGCAACAAGCGCGGCAGCCGGTGTTTCGCACCGGCGTCGACCTCGTCTCGCTCGACGTCGTCGTCACCGGCAAGGACGATCGTCCCGTGACCGGATTGACGAAGGACGACTTCACGATCACGGCCGAGGGCCGGCCGCAGGCGATCGCCGATTTTCAGGCGATAACGATCCCGAAGGCCGATCGACTGGTGACGCGCGAGCTGGTCGTCCCGACCGTCGATGTCGCCTCGAATGTGCATGAGCCGACGGCACGGCAGTGGGTGATGGTGATCGATGACCTGCACATCGTCGAGCTGCAGCTGTCAGAAACGAGAGAACTCGTTTACGAGTTCATCAAGTCGCTGCCGAAGGACGATCAGGTGGCGATTGTCTTCGTCGGCCGATCCGACTTCAGCCAGGACTTCACCAGCGACGCCGGCGCCTTGATGCGGACCGTCGATCGGCTGAAAAGCGCCCTGGGACTGGCGCAGGGGGCGCCGGGATCGACAATCAGTTCCGACGGCTCACCTGAAGTCGCCGCGCTCGCAGCGCGGGGGGCCAGCCGCGAACGGCATCGCAACGACGACGCCACGATTGAGACGCTGAAGAACGTCAGCAACGCCCTGATTCGATCGACATATCCGCGCAAGGCGGTGATGTACGTCAGCGAGGGACTCACGACCACGACGTCGGACACGTTCGATGCCTTCGGCGGCGACGTCGAGGCTTCGCCGGTGTCGTCGTCGCTGGCCAAAGACACGCTGACGGAGTTGCAGCGGGTGATGAAGCGGTCGCTCGAGTCCGGCGTGCCGATCTACACGATCGATCCGCGCGGGATCATCGACTGCACCGATTTTCGCGGCGAGTGTCCGACCAGGCTGGAAGAGTATGTGATCGCGCAGCAGCAGATGATGCGCTACCTCGCCGAGAACACCGGCGGCCGCGCCTTCGTCGGCTACGCCGAGATCACCCAGGCCGTCGACGAGCTGATTGCCGACAACGATACCTTCTACGTGCTCGGCTACTACCCGCAGCCGGCGCCTCGCGACGGCAAGTTTCACGCCGCGAAAGTCACCGTGAATCGCCCGGGACTGCGGGTGCGGGCGCGCGCCGGTTACACCGCGCCGGCGCCGGATGCGAAGACGCCGGCGGCCGGTCCGCAGATGTTGCGCGAAGTGCTCGGCGCCTCGCTGCCGGTGTCCGGGCTGTCTCTGCGCGCATTCGCGGCGCCGTTGACGGCGATCGACGGAAAGATGCGGACCGTCGTGACGGTCGAGGTCGTGCAGCAGGCGCCGCCAGATGGCGCGGCGCTGAGCGACACCTTGAATGTCGGGCTGATCGCCGTCGATCGCGAGGGCAAGATCAAAGCGTCGAAGCAGAAGGCCTACAAGTTCAGCGGCTCGCCCAAGGGCGCGCATGAAGTGACCTACTGCGTCAACGAGACGCTCGAGTTGCCGGATCAACCGATGACCCTGCGCATCGGCGTCGCCAGCGCCGCGCAGGGCACCGCCGGTTCGATCCACCTGCCGCTCGAAGTGGCCGATCCGGAGGCGAAGAAGCTGCAGATTACGACCATCGCCATCGGTTTCGCCGGCCCCGCGCGTCTGGCGGCGCTGCCGCCGAACGCGTTGAAAGATCTGCTGCCGTTTCAACCGACGACGACCCGCACGTTCGCGGCGACCGACGTCCTGCGCGTCTATGCGCCGCTGATCTGGAAGGGCAGCGAGCCGGCCGCGGACGTCGTCGTCACGCTGCGCCGCGGCGACAACAACCTGACGCGCTACGAGAAGGTCGCGGCGCAGCCGCTCGCCGGCGGCCGGCGCCAGGCGATCCTCGATACCGTCGTCGACCTGCATGGGCTGCAGCCGGGCGACTACCTGATGGAGATCGCCGCGCGGGTGCCGTCGAGCGAAAACCGCCGAACGGTCGCGTTCAGCGTGCGGTAGCGCGATTTCGACGCGACGGCGTCCAAACTGTCCTACCGGCCAGACGTCATCTGACATCGTCCAATTACGCGCGCCTTGCCACTGGAGGTCTCATGAGCGGTCGATGGTTCGGACTGGTGGCGTCGTGTGCGTTGGTACTGGGCATCAGTGTCGTCGCAGCGGGGCGGCCTGACCTGCGCGTCGAGCGATCGATCTTCCTCACCGTTCTGGACAAAGACAACGCGCCGATCCGCGGCCTGCAACCCGCCGACTTCGTCGTTCGCGAAGACGGCGAGAAGCGCGAGATCATCCGGGTGACCGCGCCGGAGGATCCGTTGTTCGTTTCGCTGCTGATCGACACCTCGAAGCCGCCGATCGGCGTCGACGCGGCGGTGCAGGACCTGCGCAAGGCGCTGTTGACGTTCGTGCAAACCGTGCAGGGCGCCAGCGCCGATGCGGAGATTGCGATGATCGAGTTTGCCGGCGCGGCCGTGACCACCGTCAATTTCACGAAAGATACCGCGGCGCTCGAGAAGCAGATCAAGCGCCTGTTCCCGTCGCAGCGCGCCAGCGGCGTGATGCTGGAGGCGTTCATTGAAGCGAGCAAAGCGCTCGGTAAGCGGGCGAGCCCGCGCCGGGCGATCGTCTCGCTGAACTTCGCTTCAGCCGAGGCGAGCACGGTGCAGCCGAAGAACGTTGCCGACGAGATCCGCAAGTCCGGCGCGACCGTGTGGGCGGTCTCGGTCCAGGGGGCCAGCGAGGCCTCGGCCTATCAAGCCGGCGCCAACGCGCTCGACAACAAGTTGTCGCCGACGCGCGAGCAGATCCTGAACGTGTCGACCGCCGCGACCGGTGGCATGCGCCTCACCGCCGTCAGCCCCGTCGCGCTCGACGGCATGTTCAAGAAGATCGCCGACTGCCTGACCTCGCAGTACGTCGTGACCTACGCCCAGCCCGCGGGCGCGCCGGCGCAAACGCAGATCACGCCGAGCGCCCGCGGCGCGGCCAAGGTGTTGATGGCGCCGTGGATGCAATAGCGCCGGGCCGGATTACTTGATCGCGAACTCGACGTCCTTCGCCACCGGTTTCTCGGCGGCGTCGCCAATTCGCGACTTCGCCTGCACCGTGAGCACGTAGCGGCCCGGCCGCAGATCCTGAAGCGGGATCTTCGCCAGGAAGTTGTAGCCGCCGCGGGCCTTGTCGGCGTCCTTGCTGTCGCGCTGCTCGCTGACCTTGAACGCCACGGTGCCGTCGTCGCCGCGGACGATGGCGTCGATGTCGACCCGGTGCGGGCGGTCGAGGTCGTTGTCGTAGACGTCGGTGTAGATCGCGAGCGTGTCGTCGAGCGAAAAGACACGCGCCGCGGTCGGCGGACCGGGCAGCACTTTCGGCAGCCCGGCGGCGTCGATGCTGGTCGGCGTCCGGCCGGCGCGTGCCGACATCAGCGTCACCGGCGCGACGACGATCGCTCCGCGCGAAAAGTCCGGCACGTCGAGATCAGTGAACACCGAGCCGCCGTTGCCGCTCGGTTCGTGGGCGCCGATCCGGAATTGATATTTGCCGGGCATCAGCTCGAACTCGGTGACCAGGCGCAGGCCGTGCTCGGCGATCGCCTTGCGGCTCTCGGGCTTGACCGCGAGATCCATCGACTTGCGGCCGCTGGCGGCGACCTTGCCCAATTGATCGATGGCGACGAAGGCGATGTCGACGCGATTGCCCGTCGTCTCGACGTCGGCCGCCAGCGCTTTGGCGAGCAGTTGGCCGGCGATCTCGAGCGTCGGTTGCACGCGCACCTTCGCGTCGGTCCCTTTTTCCATCGTCAGCGTCGTCCGCATCCCCAGCCCGCCGACGGCCATCGGGCTGTTGATCAGCTCGATGGCGGGATCGACAGCCGGCGCCGTGGCGAGCGTCGCCGCGTCCTTGCGCGCGTAGTAGCCGCGTCGCGCCCGCACCTGCAAGCCGGGCCGCTTCAGACGCACGTTGATGTTGTGAAACTTGCCGTCCGCCTTCGGCTGCGTCGGCCGGTAGCCGAGCACGTAATAGGCGCTGTTGTCGTCGACGATTTTCTTGAACCCGGTGGCGAAGTCGTTGGTGCCGACGACCGCGAGCCCTCCGGTGACCTCGGCAAACGATCGCAGCGTGCCGATCTGGCGGCGCAGCTCTTCACGGACGCCGGCGGTGACGCTGCCCATCTGGATCGGAAACGAGTCGGGCATGCCGGTGGCGCGGATCAGGGTGTCGAGTTCGGAGGCGACGCCGCGCGGGTCGACGGTGTAGATGGCGACGTTCGATCGGCTCGCCGCTTCGTACATCGATTGCATGCGCTCGACGATGCCGCTGGCGTGATACGCCTCGTTGAAGCTGTTGCTGGCGATCGGGTCGCGCGGGACGCCGTCGCTCGAGCTGGCCGGCATGACTCCCGCGCCGAGATTGTCGTCGAGGTTGAAGTCGAGACCCTCGCTGATCAGGATCACGGCCTTGCGCCGGCCGCGCAGCCCGCTCATGCGGCTCGAGACCTTCTCCATCGTGTCGATCGTCGCGTTGGCACGAGCGGCGCGCTCGGTCGCGTTCGGATCCTTGGCGTCGCGCGGGTCGATGCCGGCCCGGCCGGCGTCGGCCCGCTGAATCGCCTGGTCCTGCACCGCCAGCGCCCGCGATCCCAGCTTCTCGCCGGCGAACTTGTCCACCGCCAACCGAAGCCGCGGCCGGCTGTTGGTGAATTCCTGGTTGAAGTCCATGGCCGTGGTCTGCGCGTGCACCACCGCGGCGACGTCGTTGGCGCCGAGATAGCGGTTGATGAACTCGAGCGCCGTCTTCTTGACCATGAACGAGTCCTGCGCCGGGACGTGGTTGGCGTCCAGCACGAGCACGTAGATCCGGCCCTCGAAGTCCTTCTCGTTGGTGGCGACGTCGGGCTCGATCGGCGACTTGGCGAACAACGGCTTGTCGTCACGCTCGAGCGGAATGTCGACCAGGCCGAAGGTGCCGATTTCCTGCGGCTTGCCGTCCTCGAAGAGTTCGAAGTCGTTCTGCGTCAGCGAGCGCACGAACGCGCCCTTGCTGTCGGTGACGACGGCGTCGACTTCGATGTAGTTGGTGTCGACGCGGAACGTCAACCGCGGCTGCGCCGGTGCTTGCGCCGGCGTTTGGGCGGGCGGCGTCTGCGGCGCGGTCTGCGGCTGCTGCGCGGCGGGCCACGCCGTCGCCAGGAACAGGAACAGCGATACTCCGATCAACCCCGGTCGTTTCATAGCGCCTCGTTCGTGGAGAAAGACGAACTTCACTTGCCGCCGCGGGCGAGTTCCAGCGTCGGCAATGGCATGGCGATGTAGCCCTTGCGGGCGCGGACCTTGAGGCCGTCCGCGGTGGGTTTGACTTCGATCTTGCGGTACCTGCCGTCCATGGTCTTGTTCGTCGGCTGATAGCCGAGGACGTAATACGTGCTCGTGTCGCGGGCGACGATGTTGAGCGCGCGGCCGATGTCGTCGATGTTGGCCAGGCGGAAGCCGCCCGTGTTGGCGGTGAGAATCGCCGGACCGTCCTCATTGGTGTCGAAGGCGGTCGAGCGCGCCATGTTCGGATCCGATGCGTCGGGCATCGGCCCCGAGCCGTGAACCTGACCGCGGCCGTCGATCGCGTAGATCGCGGTGCCGGCCCGTGCCGCCTGGCCGGCGACCGTCTGCAGGATCGTCCGCGACTCGGCGACGAAGAAGCCCTCACTGAGCAGGACGATCGTCTTGCGGCCGGGAATGCGACTCAGCCCGTTGGTGACGTAACGGATGTTCTGAATCGTGTTGGTGGTCATCACCCGCGCGACGCGGGTGTAGTTGCGGGCCTTGCGCTCGACCATGTTCTCGACCTGGTTCAGGCCGCCGGCCGCTTCGCACTGGAACGGATCGTCGCGGCATGCGGTGATGCCGATCTCGACGACCAGCTCGCGCGCGCCGTCGTGGATGCGCGAGGCGTCGAGTTCGCTCGGGATGCGCGGGAACTCGGTGAACGAGCGCATCAACGCCTGCCGGTTGTCGAACGCGGGACGGACCGACCGCACGCCGGCGATCAGTTCGTTCTTGTCGCTGCTCAGACGGCCGCGATGCATCCGGCCGTCGGCGACGACACCGCCGAAATCGCCGGGGCCCATCTGCGTCTGGATGAAAGTCTCGGCGCCGCGTTTTGCGCGCAGCAGGGAGTCGTTGCTGAGGTGCTCTTCGTCGAAGAGAAACACGAACACGCGCCGGGCGCGCTCCGGGGTCAACTCGCCGGGGACGCCGCTCGCGCGCTGCGCCGCGTCATGAGTGACGAGATAGAAGTTCTGGATCTGCTGAGGCTTGCCGTCCTCGAAGAGCTCGAGATCCTCCGCGACGAGGCCGGGCACGAACTTGCCGTTGCCGTCGAGGACGACGGCATCGACTTCGACGAGCGCCGTGGTGGCGCGAAAGACCGGCGTCTGCGAACCTGGCTTCGAGTTCTGGCCGTGAAGGGGCAGCGGGCGGCCGGCCCCGACGAGCAGGAGCATGGCGGCGCCGCAACACACCAACCGCGCGAAGCGCATTGGCTCGATTCTAGCGCTGTCAAAAGGAGGTCGGGTGTCCTTTATACGTCGGCTGCATAAAGGACACCCGACCTCATCGCAGCAGTTTCTTCAACATTTCCGCGTCATTCTGCAGCGCCGGCGGCGCCTGGGCGATGAAGCGCGCGCCATACCGGCGCGCGTCCTCGAGCCGCCCGGCGGCGTGCAGCTGGACGGCGAGGTTGTAGAGCGCGTTCAGGTCGCCAGGATCGAGGGTGACGGCGCGCGTCCACTCGTCGATGGCCTCGGCGCGCCGGCCGGTGCCGGCGAGCACGACGCCGAGCGTCGTGTGGGCGCCGGCGAGATTCGGGTCGATCGCGACCGCGCGGCGCAGCGCGGCTTCGGCGCCGCCGAAGTCGCGCAATTCGAGACGGGCGCCGCCGATGTTCTGCTGTGCCAGCGCGCTCGCCGGATCGATCTTCGCGAGCTGCTCGAACGTCCGCAGCGCATCGCGCGGCCGCCGCGCGACCATGTAGGCATTGCCGAGCGCGATCAGCGCGTCCGGGTCGTCGCCGGCAAACGTCTCGAGCAGTTCAATCGCGCGACCTGGCTGACCGGACTCGGCGAGGTACTGCCCGAGCTTGATCCGCACTTCGCGCTGGGTGACGCCGTTCTTCAACGCCTGCTCGAGCGTCGCGATCGCCAGCCGCGGACGACCGGTGCGCCAGTAGACCAGCGCCAGCTTGCGATACGCGTCCTCCATATCGGGACGCTTGAAGATCACGCCTTCGTACAAACCAATCGCTTCGTCGATGCGGCCGGCGGCGAACGCTTCGGCGCCCTTCGTCAGCGCCTGTTCCAGCTCGATCAGCCGCTTCGGATCGTCCGCTTCCGTGTAGGCATCGCGCGTCGTCGCGACGCTGCCGCCGATGTAGCCGAGCGAGCGCAGGCGGTCGATCGTCTCCGACGACTCTTCGCGCGGCTTGCCCGGCGCTGCGATGCTGAAGTTTTTCAGCGTGTTGAACAGGACCTCGGCACGCGGCCGCGACGCGGCCGCGAGGTTGCGCGCTTCCTTCGGATCGCTCGCGAGGTCGTAGAGCTCGGCAATCGGCAGCCCGATGTACTTCTCGCGGCCAACCAGGACGCCGCGCAACGGCGCCCAGCCGCGGGTCACATTCGAGGTCATCGCCTCGAAGTACGACGGCACATCCGGCCGCCGCCCCGACGCGATCAGCGGCCGCAGCGACGCGCCGGGCAGCGCCGGATCGGCCGGTGACGCGGTGACGTCGAGAATCGTCGGCAGCAGATCGACGTGCCGCACCGGCGCGTCGATCGTCCGGCCGCCGCTGGTCGCGGCGCCGGCGCCATGCCCGGGAACGTCGGTCACGATCAACGGCACTCTGAGCACCGGTTCGTAGGCGAAGACGCTGTGCGTCGCTTCGCCGTGCTCGCCGAGGCTCTCTCCATGATCCGCGGTGACGACGACGAGGGTGGCGCGCGATTGCGAGGCCAGCCGATCGAACAGCGGCGCCAGCGCGGCGTCCGTCCAGGACACCTCGCCGAGATACGGATCGCCGGGGAAGCGCGCCGCCCATTCCGGCGGCGGGTCGTAGACGACGTGCGGATCGTAGACGTGCACCCACGCGAACCACTTGCCGGGCTGCCGGCCGATCCAGTCGAGCGCCGAGGCGACCACGACGTCGGCGCGGCGCTCGCGCTCGCCGGTATCGCTGTCGCCCGCCGCCGGCGCGAGCCGATCGTCATAGACGTCGAACCCGGCATTCAAACCGAAGCGGTGATCGAGGGGAAATCCGCCGACGAACGCACCGGTGGCGAAGCCCTGCGCCTTGAGATGCGTCGCCGCCGTCGGCAGCGACGCCGGGACGCGATACCCGGTGTTGTCGCGTACGCCGTGCTCGTATGGATAGCGCCCGGAGAGAATGCTGGTGTGCGACGCGAGCGTGACCACCGCGTGCGCGTGCGCGAAGTCGAACCGCGCTCCGCCGGCGGCAAGCCGATCGAGGTGTGGCGTCGTCGCCCGACCGCCGTAGCTGCCGAGCGCATCAGCGCGCAGCGTGTCGATGGTGACGAGCAGGACGTTGCGGTCGGTGGTCGCGGCGATGGTCGGACCCGCCGCGCGGAACCACCACCAGCCGAGGCCGCCAGCCAGCAGCAGCGCGGTGATGACGCCGACGGCGACGGCGCGCGAGGACAACTGCGTCCCCGGTGCCGTGGCTTGCATACTGGATTGGGGTACTTGTTTACGTGGCGCCGGCTTCGGCGGTTTCTTCGCGGCCATTCGTCTCCGAATACTAGAATAGGCGCGCCGGCCAGCCTGTCAGAAAGCGATCGCCCATGAAGTGGTTCTTTCTTTTTGAAAAACCGGGAGGTCTTCTTCATGGCTTCATGGTGATCCTGCTCTTGGGCGGATGCTTTTCTCTCAGCTCGCATCTCTCCGCCCAGCAGCCCACCTTCCGCGCGCGCACCGATCTCGTCCAGGTCGACGTCGTCGTCGTCGACAAGGACGGCAACCATGTGCGCGGCCTGAAGCGGGAGGACTTCGTGCTGCGGGACCGGCGAACCGAGCGGCCGATCTCCGCGTTCGAGGAAGTGCAGCAGGCCAAGCCCGGCGCGCCGGGTGCGGCGCCGGCGTTTCCGCCGTCGCTCGTGATGGACGTCGCCAGCAACACCGACCCGCAGGCCGAGCGGCTGGTGGTCATGGTGCTCGACGATCTGCATATCTTCAAGGGCCGGACCAATGAAGCGCGCGAGCTGGCGCACAAGTTTCTCGATCGGATGGGCGCGCGCGCGTCGATGGCGGTGCTGAAGACGAGCGGCAGCCGCAGCACCGAGATCACGCAGGACCGCGCGCTGCTGACCGCCGCGATCGACAACTTCTCCGGGATGCAGTCGTGGCGCCGGCCGCACCAGGCGATCGACACGCAGAAGGCCGAGCGGATCGATCCGGGCGATTCATTCGAAGTCGCGGTGGGGAAGATCACGACGTCGCAGAAGACCGACGTCCACGACTTCTTCGACAACATGACGGCGTTCAAGTCGCTGAGCGACGCGTCGCGGATGCTGGCGACCGAGAGCGTCCGTCGCAAGGCCTTCGTCATGATTACGGAAGGGCTGGGCAAGGACTACTCCGGCCTGTTCGAGTCCAACCTCACGCCGTGCGAGACCGGCGCGTCGAAGAGCCAGGGCTTCAACGTCGATACGTGCTTCCATGATCACCAGCTGCGCATCATGATGGAGTCGCTGCGCCGCTCCGGAGTCGCCGTCTACAACGTCGATCCGCGTGGAAAGGTCGAACCGGGCGAGCTGCCGCTCGAGGCGTTTCCCGATCTCGTCACCGGGCTCGGCGACGATCCTGCATCGGGCGGATTTCGGTGGAACAATCCGATTCGTCTGGCTCAGGACGGCCTCAAGATCATGGCCGAAGCCTCCGGCGGCTTCGCGATTACCGACTCCGACGACTTCGACGCCGGCCTCGATCGCATCGTCGAGGATCTCGATCATTTCTACCTGCTCGGCTTCAACCCGGAAAACGCCGCGGGCAGCACCGGCTTCCGCGCGCTCGACGTGCGCGTGCCGGCGCATCCCGACTGGACGTTGCGCTTTCGCCGCGGTTATCTCGTCAACGACATCGAGACGAAGTCGACAACGCCGCTCGCCGCGCTGGCCGAGGGCGTGATGCCGAAAAACGATCTGGCGCTGCGGCTGAACGCGTTGCCGCGCGTCGATCGGTTGACGATGGCGCTGCAGGTGACGCTGCCGAAAGCGGGCATCCGCGACCTGAACGGCCTGCTCAAGGATTCGCTGCGCTACACCGTGTATGCGGTCGACCTCAAGAGCCGGAAGATTGCGGCGCAGTTTACCAACACTGCCGAACTGTCCTCCGGCCGCGGTCCGGTGCCGCCGGGCGATGACATCTCGTTTGTGATTCCCGTGGAGCTGCGCCTTGGTCCCGGCCGCTATCAACTGCGCGCATCAGTGACGAGCTCGCGCGTCGACAAAGGCGGCAGTGTGTATCTGGCCGTCGAAGTGCCGGATCCGAAGACGCCGCTCGCCATTGGCGGTCTCCTGCTCGGCCGGGGCGGCCCGCCCCGCGTGGCGCTGGCGCAGACGCCGATCCGGCTGCCATTCACCCCAGCGGTCGATCGGGAATTTGACCCAGCCGAACCGATCCAGCTGTACTTCGAGGTCAGCGGCAGCAAGGCGGCGGGCGCGAACGTGCGCGTCGAGTTGTTGGGCGCCGACGGCGTGGTCCTGCGCGCCGCAGCGCCGGTAGCGGACGCGGAGGGCAGGGTCGCATTGCCGGTCACGATCGCGGGTCTCCCGCCGGGCGCGTATGTTCTGCGGGCGACGGCGACTGACGCCGCGAACATGGCGACCCGCGAAACCGGGTTTATCGTCAAGTGACCTGCCAAGAGCGGGCTCACCATGAAGCCATGAAGCTCATGAAGGTTTTTGAAAGACCAAGAGCCGTTCTTCATGGCCTCATGGTGATCCTGCTCTTGTGCGGAGGCTTTTCCTTCAGCTCGCATCTCTCCGCGCAGCAACCCACGTTCCGCGCCCGCACTGACCTCGTACAGGTCGACGTCGTCGTCGTCGATAAGGACGGCAATCACGTTCGCGGCCTGAAGAAGGAGGACTTTCAGCTTTTCGACCGCCGGAAGCCGCGGCCGATCTCGGCGTTCGACGAGGTGCAGCACGCGGCGCCGGGTGAACCTGGCGCGGCGCCGGCGTTTCCGCCGACGCTGCAGATGGACGTCGCGAGCAACACCGACCCACAGGCCGATCGGCTGGTCGTGATGGTGATCGACGACCTCCACATCTACAAGGGCCGGACCACGCAGGCCCGCGAACTGGCGCACAAGTTTCTGGACCGCATGGGCGCGCGCGCGTCGATGGCGGTGCTGAAGACGAGCGGCGCGCGCAGCACCGAAATCACGCAGGACCGCGCGCTGCTAACCGGCGCGATCGACAACTTCGCCGGGATGCAGTCGTGGCGGCGGCCGCATCAGGCGATCGACGCGCAGCGGGCCGCCGGCATCAGTCCTGAGGCGCCGCTCGAGGTGACGCTGGCCAGTATTGACAAGGCGCAGAAGACCGACTTGCACGACTTCTTCGACAACATGACACTGTTCAAGACGCTGCGCGATGCGTCGCGCATGCTCGCCACGGAAAGCGTACGCCGCAAGGCGTTCGTGATGATCACCGAAGGCCTCGGCAAGGACTACGTCGGCCGGTTCGACACCAACCTCACCGACTGCGAAAGGACGGCGCAGCCGTGCTTCCACGATCAAGAGCTGCGGATCATGATGGAGTCACTGCGCCGCTCCGGAGTCGCCGTCTACAACGTCGACCCTCGCGGCAAGGTCGAACCCGGCGAAATGTCGCTCGAGGTCTTTCCTGACCTCAGCACCGGTCTCGGCGACGATCCCGGCGCCGATCCGTTCCGCTGGAACAACGTCGTTCGACTCGCGCAGAACGGTCTCCGCCTGATGTCCGAGGCGTCCGGCGGCTTCGCGATCACCGACAGCGACGACTTCGACAGCGGCCTCGATCGCATCGTCGAGGATCTCGATCATTTCTACCTGCTCGGCTTCAACCCGGTCGACGCCGAAGGCAGCACCGGGTTCCGCGCGCTCGACGTCCGCGTGCCCGCGCATCCGGAGTGGACGCTGCGCTTCCGCAAGGGTTATCTCGTCAACGACATCAAACCGAAGTCGAAGACGCCGCTCGCCGCGCTGGCCGAAGGCGTGATGCCGAGGAACGATCTGCCGCTGCGGCTCGGCGCGACGCCGCGCGCGGATCGACTGACGATCGCGTTGGAGGTGAGGCTGCCAAAGGCGGGCGTCACGCTGTTGGACGGGCGGGTGCAGGACTCGCTGCGCTTTACGGTGTACGCCATCGACCTGAAAACCCGGAAAATCGCGGCGCAATTCAGCAACACCGCGGAACTTGCCTCGGGCCCGGCGCCATTGCCGCGTGGTGAGGACGTAGCGTTCGTGATCCCGGTGGAGATGCGCGTCAAGCCCGGGCGGTATCAACTGCGGGCGTCGGTGACGAGCACGCGCGTCGACAAGGGGGGCAGCGTCTACCTGACGATCGACGTCCCCGACTACCAGAAGATGCCGCTGGCGATCAGCGGCCTGCTGGTTGGCCGCGGCGGCGCCGAGGTCGCGCTGGCGAGCACGAAGGTGCAGTTGCCGTTCGCGCCTTCGGTGGACCGTGAGTTCGCGGCGGCGGAGCCGATGCAGCTCTACTTCGACGTCATTACGACATCGCAGTCGGCCCCGGCGATTGCTCGTGTCGAGGTGCTGAGCGCCTCTGGCGACGTGCTGCGATCGTCGGCGCCGGTCCTGCCCTCCAACGGTCATGTCAACATGCCCGTCGCTACCGCCGGACTTGCTCCCGGGGCCTACCTCCTTCGCGCTGTCGTGACGCAAGGCGCGAACAGCGCGACGCGCGACACCGGGTTTGTCGTCAAGTAAGAAGGACAAGAGCGGGGAACCATGAAGCCATGAAGCACATGAAGAGGTTCTTTCTTTTTGAAAAACCAGGAAGTTTTCTTCATGGCTTCATGGTGATCCTGCTTTTGAGCGTGTGCTTTTTACTCAGCTCGCATCTCTCAGCCCAGCAAGCCACCTTCCGCGTCCGTACCGATCTCGTCCAGGTCGACGTCGTTGTCGTCGACAGGGACGGCAATCCGGTGACCGGTTTGACGAAGGAAGATTTCACCATCCTCGATCGCAAGAAGCCGCAGACGATCGAAGTGTTCGAGGAGTTCAAGTACAACGCCAGGGAAGCGGCGATGAAGCCGGGCGCGTTTCCGCCCCAGCTCAAGCTCGACTTTGCGAGCAATCAGTCGGCGCAGTCGGCGCGGCTGATCCTGATGGTCATCGACGATCTGCATATCTACAAAGCGCGGACCGAGCGCGCCAAAGAAATTCTCCGTAAGGTCGTCGCCGACCTCGGCGCCGAGTCGTCGATGGCCGTGCTGTTCACCAGCGGCGAAGGCAGCATCGAGGTCACGCAGAATCCGGCTTCGTTGTTGGCGGCCATCGACACGCTGAAGGGACGACGGCCGTATCCCCGGCCAATGCTTCCCGACACGCAGCGCGGCGGCGACCTGCAGACGTTCAACGACAACATTGCGTCGCTGAAAACCGTCAAGGACGCCAGCCGGATGCTGATCGGCGGTCCGCAACGACGCAAAGCCCTGGTGATGGTGACCGAAGGCTTCGCCAAGGAGCTGGTCGGATTCTTCGGGCCCGGCCAGGTCGGCATGAATGCACCGGACAGCGCCGGCTACATCGCTGGCAACGCCGAGGCGCTTGCGAGCGTGTCCAACATCGGCGAGAACATCTACGACTACGAGCTGGTCGACATGATGGATGCGCTTCGCCGCGCCAACATCGCCGCGTACTCGATCGATCCGCGCGGCAAGGTGACGACGCAGAGCATGGCGGCGGAGTGTCACGGCCCTGGCGGCGCCGGCTTGAGCGATCCTTGTCTTGGCGAGGGCGGCCGTCTCCCGCCGGAATGGGCGAGCTGGGTGCGGATCGCGCAGCGCGAGATCCAGCTCACCGCCGAGGCATCCGGCGGCTTCGCCATCGTCAACACCGACGACTTCACCGGCGGCATCGATCGGATCGTGCAGGATCTCGATCAGTACTACGTGCTCGGTTTCGCGCCGAGCGACTCGAAGGGCAACAGCTACCGGCCGATCTCGGTAGTGGTGAACCGGCCGGACGTCACCCTGCGTTATCGCAGTGGTTATCTCGGCAACGTCAAGGAGCCGGGGGCGAAGAACGAGGATCCGCTGCACGAGCTGGCCGCCGGGGCGATGCCGGCCACTGAGCTGCCGCTGCGGATCGGCGCGATGCCGCGGCCAGTCGTCGCCGGCGATCCCAACAGCATCGTCGTCCGCGGTGAGCGGCCGAAGGATCCGAAGTCGGCGCGGGTGTCGCTTGCGCTGGAGGTCAGCGTGCCGCGCACCGCGGTGACCCGCACCGACGGCACGCTCAGCGACGCGTACAAGTACACGGTGTTTGCGGTGAACCTGAAGACGCGGAAGATCCAGGCGCAGTTCACCAACACCGCGCAGCTCTCGTCGGAGCGGATGCCGAAGGAGACGGTCGGCGAGACGATTGCGTTCCTGATTCCAGCCGAGCTGATGCTGCCTCCCGGCACGTACCAGCTGCGCGCCTCGGTGACCAGCACGCGGCTGGAGAAGGGCGGCAGCGTCTATCTCGCGCTCGACGTGCCGGACTTCACCACGGCGCCGCTGGCGGTGAGCGGCCTGATTGTCGGGCCATACGGGTCGGCGCGCGTGCCGGTGGCGGAAACGCCGGTGCAGCTGCCCTTCGTCCCCTCGGTCGATCGCGAGTTCTTTTCGACCGACACGTTGCGGGTGTATTTTGAAATTGCGAGCAAACGTCCGAACGCGACGATCCCGGTGAAGGTCGAGATCGTCGCCGCCGACGGCAAGACCGTCAAGTCGGCGTCGCCGGCGCTGGAGCCCGTCGACCTCGGCAAGCTCGACATTCAGGTGCCGCTCACGGGCCTGCCCGCCGGCGCCTACATCCTGCGAGTGACGGCGACCGATCAGGGGAAGAGCGCGACGAGGGAAACAGGGTTTATCGTCAAATGACCGCCAAGAGCGGATCACCATGAAGCCATGAAGCACATGAAGCGGTTCTCTCTTTTTGAAAGACCAAAAGCCGTTCTTCATGGCTTCATGGTGATCCTGCTCTTGGGCGGGAGCACTTCACTCATCTCGCAGACTCAACAGCCGACGTTCAAGGGCGGCGTGACGCTGGTCACCGTCGACGTCACCGTCCTGGACAAAGACGGCAATCCAGTCCGCGACCTCAAACCCGACGACTTCGAGATCAAGCTCAACAACAAAGTGCAGTCGGTGAAGTCGCTGGCCTTCGTCCAGGCCGAAGGCGTGACGGCGCCGCCACCGGCCACCGGCGCGGCGGCGGCCGCCTCGACGCCGCCGGCGACCTTGCGCGAGACCGCGAACAACAGCACGCCGAAGGGCGAGGAACGCGTGTTCGTGATTCTCGTCGACGACTTGTCGTTCGCCCCGGTGCGCGGCAAGCGGCTGTTCGGCGCGGCGGCGAAGTTTCTCGACTCTCTCCCGCCGACGGATATCGTTGGCTTTGCGACGGCGTCGGGCGTCGGCACGGTGAACCCGACGCGCGATCGCGCGCCGATCCGCGAGGCGCTGACCAAGGTCGTCGGGCAGTTTCAGGATCCGCGCGGGCTGTCGGTCACCGGGCCCTCCAATCCGAGCAAGGACGGCATCAACGACACTCCCGACGGGCCGGTCGGCATCGCCGACGCGCTCGAGATCGATCGCGGCAACCCCGGCGTCCTGAAGGACGTGATCGCGCGCGAGTGTTTCAACGGATCGGCGGACGTGTTCAACGGCAAACCGGTTGAATCCGTGATGGCTGAATACCAGTGCGCCAGCGCCATTGCGAGTGAGGCGCGGCGGACGGCGGCGCTGACGCGCAACAGCACCGCGCGCCAACTCGAGGCCTACCTGCAGGTGATCAACGCGATGCGAGGCGCGAGCGGCATCAAGCATCTCGTGCTGCTCTCGGACGGCCTCGGGATCACGCTGGTCCAGGACGAAATGGGGCCGCTCGCGAAAGCGGCGGCGAGTGCCGGCGTGCAGATTAGCGTGCTCGCCGAAGAGCCGGATCTCAGTCTGAGCGACGGCGGCCGGCGTGCGCTTGGCGCGGACGGCGTGCCGCAGACCAGCATCGGCAGCGCCGAAACCCGTCGCAACGACGATCGCATGCTGATGCAGGGGATTCAGACGGTCGCCGACGTCACCGGCGGAATCTTTCATCGCGTCATCGGCGATCCGGATCCGTTCTTTCGTCGTGTCGCCGCCGCGGCCTCGGGGGTCTACCGGCTCGGCATCGAGCCGCCGGGCGGCAGCGCTCCGGGCAAGGACTTCGTCGTCGCCGCCAAGGTCAAACGCTCTGGCAACTACACGATTCGCGCCAACCGCCGCGCCGTGCTGCCCGGACCGGCGGTCGTCGCGCCGATCGACGAGCAGCTCAAGGCGGCGATCGCGACCGGGCAGGCGCTCTATCGCGTGCCGGTTGCGCTTGGCACCGCGCTGCGCCGCTCGAAGAACGGGGCGGCGCCGGTCGAGGTCGGCGTCAACGTCGAAGTGCCGCCGACGGTGAAGGGACCCCTGACGATGCAGTTCGGGCTGCGTGACGCGGTGGGCCCGGTCAGCAACGGCCGCAAGGTGATCGAGACGCGCGGCGAAGACGGCGCGTATCGATTCTCGTTCGCGATGCCCGTAGTGCCGGCCAGCTACAAGCTGCGCTTCGCGGTCGCCGATGCCGAGGGCAACCTCGGCAGCGTCGAGACGTCGTTCTCAGCGCGGCTGCGGACGCTTGGTCCGTTCACGTCGAGCGACGTGCTCACCTGGTTCGTCGACAGCAAAGGCGCGTCGACGTTCCTCGCGCTCGACGACATGCCGGCCAACCTGTCGACGCTCAACGCGTCGATCGAGCTCTATTCGGCCGCGGGCGCGCCGCCGCCGGCCGATCTCGTCGTGATGTTCACGCTGACCGGCGCCGGCAAGGAAACCACGGAAATCGAGCGCGAGGCGAGCATCGAGAACGTCGAGGGTGCGCTCCGAGCGCAGGTCGAGCTGCCGATTGATTCGATCGCGCCGGGGACGTACACGCTGAGCGCGAAGGTCAGTGCAGAGGGGAAGAGCCTCGGGACGGTGACGACGACGGTGAGGAAGAAGTCGTAGCGAGATGAGTGAAAAGCGTCTGCCTAAAGAGCGGGATTCACAGGGAGAAGAATGAGAAGAACATGAGAGGTTCTTTTTCTTGGCAGGCCTCTTGTCTGGCACCAGCTCGCCGAGGTCGTCCCAACGAAAGAACCCCTCATGCTCTTCTCATTCTTCTCCCTGTGAATCCCGATTTTCGCAAGCGCGTTTCTCTCATCTCGCAAGGTATCTAGCGATCTGCTCCCGCTCGGCCCGATAAAACGCCGGCGGCGCGTTGTTGATGAACTGCTGCCCGTAGCGCCGCGCTTCGTCGGCGCGCCCGGCGCGCCCCAGTTCCAGCCACAGGTTGTAGAGCCCGTAGAACTCGCCGGGATCGATGTCGATCGCCTTCTTCCAGGCCTCGATGGCGTCGGCTTTGCGGTCCGCGGTCGAGAGGATCACGCCGAGGATGGTCCAGCTGCCGGCGAGCGCGGGGTCGCTGTCGAGCGACTGACGGGCAAGCGTCTCGGCCTCGGCGAGTTTCTGCGCGCGCGTGGCGGCGTTGCTGGCGGCGTCGCGCTGCTTGAGCGTGATCGCGGCGAGGTTCTGAAAGGCGAGGCCGTTGGTCGGATCGAGCGTGAGGATGATCCGGAACTGTTTCAGCGCGTCCTCATAACGGCCGGCGTCCGTATAGGCGACGCCGAGTCCATTCAACGCCTCGACGTCGTCCGGCGGCAGTCCCTCGAGCAGCGTGATGGCCTTCTTCGTGTCGCTGTGGCTTTCGGCGAGATACAGGCCGAGCCGGATGCGCAAATCGCGCTCGGGCGCGCCGGCCTTGAGGCCCTGTTCGAGCGTCTGGATCGCCGGTGCCGGTTGTCCCGACTGCCAGTAGGCGTGGGCCAGCGACAGGTAGGCGTCGGCGGTGTCGGGCCGGCGCGCGATCACGCTGTTCAGGGCCGCAATCGCCGCATCCAGGCGTCCGTTCTGATAGTGCTCCTGCGCGCTGTGAAGGTCGCGGTCGATTTCGGCGAGCCGCTTGAGGTCGTCGGCCTCGGAGTAGAACTTTTTTTCCGGCGCCGAGCCGCCGGTGTAGCCGAGCGCGCGGAGCGCGGCCGCGTTTTGCGCCGTTTCACGTCCGGGACGATCGGGCGGCGCCATGTTGTAGGTCTTGAGCGTGTTGACCATGACCTCGGCGCGGTCGCGCTGCGCGACGAACTGGTTGCGCTCTTCCTTTGGATCAGTCGCCAGTTCGTAGAACTCCTGAATCGGCTGATCGATGTACTTGTCGCGATTGACGAGCACGCCGCGCAGTGGCGCCCAGCCGCGCACCAGGTTGTAGGTCATCGACTCGAAATAGGACGGGCGGTCCGGGCCACTGCCGTCGCGAATCAGCGGCAGGAGCGACGTTCCGGTCAGCGCGCCGTCGAGTTTGGCGCCGACCGACTCGAGCACGGTGGGGGCGATGTCGATGTGGCGCACCGGCGTGTCGATCACCTTGCCGGCCTTGACGACCGACTCCTTCGGCGTGACCCGGGCGATGATCAGCGGCACGTGCAGCGTCGGCTCGTAGGCGAACATCCCATGCGTGAGTTCGCCGTGTTCGCCGAGGCTCTCGCCATGGTCGGCGGTGACGACGACGACGGTGGGACGCGAGAGCGCCGCCAGCCGCGCCAGCAACGGCGCCAGCGCGTGATCAATCCAGGCGACCTCGCCGTAGTACGGCTGCGCGGCGTACTGCTGGGCGAACGCGTCGGGCGGCCGGTACGGCGAGTGCGCATCGAACAGGTGCACCCAGGCGAAGAACTTCGCGGGCTGCTTTTCGATCCAGGCGTTGGCGCGGGCGATGACCTGGTCGGCGGGACGCTCGGGCATCGAAAACGAGACCGCGCCCTCCATCTCCGGCATCTGATCGTCGTACTCGTCGAAGCCGGGCGTCAGCCCGAAGCGTTTGGTGAGCGGAAAGCCGCCGACGAACGCGCCGGTGGCGAACCCGAGCGGCTTCAGCCGCGTCGCCAGCGTCTCCGTGCCCGGCTTGACCCGGAAGCCGCTGTTGTCGCGCATGCCGTGCTCGTAGGGGAGACGACCGGTGAGGATGGTCGTGTGCGAAGGCAGCGTCACCACCGCGTGCGAATGCGCGAAGGTAAAGCGCGCGCCCTGTGCCGCGAGCCGATCGAGGTTGGGTGTTCTCGCCGGTCCGCCGTAGGCGCCGAGCGCATCGGCGCGCAGCGTGTCGATGGTGACGAGCAGGACGTTCTGATCCGGCGCCGGCTCGAGCGTGAACGGCGGTGTGCTGCGAGGCAGCCACAGCCATGCGGTGGCGCCGGCGAGAAGGAAGATGACGGCGCCGACGAGCAACAGCCGCTCGAGCGCGGATGGCGCCGACACCTCAGGTGCGGACACCTGCGGCGGCGGCGCCGGCGCCGGCGCACTCGATTTCTTCTTAGTCTTCGACGAACTCACCCACCTAGGTTACTTCGGCGGGATGATTGACGCGTAGTACTTGGCGCCCGGGCGCGACACGCCGCTCGCGAGCTGCTGCACCGGACGATCTTCCGGACGTTTGAAGGTCACTTCGTACTGGTTCAGCAGCCCTTCGGCGTAGATCTTCAGCCACCCCTCGATCGCCGACTGGCCGACGATGAACTCGCGGCGGCCGCCGGTGACCTGAGTCAGGCGGTTGAGAACGACGTCGCGCGCCGGGTTTTTCAGGTCGCCGCGCTGGAGCGACACGGCCCACATCGACGCGCGCGCTTCGGCGAACGTCTGCATGATCTTCTGCGTCGGCTCGCGGCTCTGTTCGTCGCCGGGCTCGATGTTGACGATGATCATGGCGCGCCGCGGGCTCGGTTTCTTCGCCAGTTGCTTGCTGCCTTCGATGATCGCCTCGAGCAGCACCGACGCCGCGCTCGGGATTGGGAACAGGCGGTTCACCGCCTTGTCGAGGTCGCCGATCTTGTTCGTGAAGTCCTGCACCTGACGGGCTGCCTGACCGAACTCCATCACCGCGATCATCGCGTCGGGGCTGCTCGTGTTGACGTGGTGAATCATCCCGGTGAGCGAGTTCCGGATGTCGCGGATCAGCTCGGCGGATCCGGCGCCCGCCATGCTCTGGGTCCCGGCCTCTTTCGTGGTGTCGGCCAGGATCTGGATGTAAAGCGGCTGCGTCGCCTTCTTGACGCTGACGACTTCGCGAATCACGTTGTCCTCGCGGACGCCGAACTCGGCGGCGGTGAGGTCCGTGATCGGTTTGTTCTGGGCGTCGAGGACGGTCGCGAAGAATGACTTCTCGACGGCCTGCGAGCGCGCGGACACGCCTGGGACCAGAGCAAGAAGGGCGGTAACGGGAACCAGGATCAGCGATGCACGTAGCAGGCGCGCGCTCATAAAGCCTCCGCGGCGGATTATACGTCTCCTCTTGTACTCCCCCGCGATTTTGTGCAGAATTGCGCCCAGACTGTCTTGAGATCCGTTCTTCAGCTTTCCACGCCCGATCCCGCACCCAGCAAGCGCGCGTCCTGGTATACCCCCGGCCTGACCGACGGCCTGGGCGATCGTCTGTTGATGTTCGACAACACGGCGTCGTCGCTCGAACTGCTGCGGTTTCGCCGCACGTTTGGTGATCAGCCGGCGTTCGAAGCCGAACTGCGCCGGCGCGTCGATGAACTCAAGCACTTCATGCATCCGGCGATGGCACGGGTGCGCGCCGTCGACTCGCTGGGCGACGGCGCCGGGCTGGCGCTGATTTCGAACTACGTCGACGGCAAGCGGCTGATCGACGTGCTGCACGACGCCCGCGGCGCGTCGTTTGCGACCTCGCTGATTCAGCAGATCGTGCCGGCGCTCGTGGAGTTGCACGGACAGGGCGACGACGTCGCCCACGGCGCGATCACGCCGGAACGCATCGTCGTGACGCCGGAGGGCGGGCTGGTCCTCTCCGAGCACGTGATGGGATCCGCGCTCGCATCGCTGAACTGGCCGTCGCAGCGGCTGCGATCCGAGATCGGATTGCCGGTCACGGCTGCCAGCGTCACCGTGCTGGACGGCCGCAATGACGTGATGCAGCTCGGCTTCGTCGCGTTGTCGCTGCTGCTCGGGCGGCGCGTGGATCCGACGGCCTTTCCCGGCAGCGTCACGCATTTGCTCGACGTCGCCGGCGCCGGCCCGCGCGGGTCGTCGCCGTCCACGCAGCTCCGACGCTGGATCGAACGGGCGCTGCAGCTCGGCGACGATGCATTTGCGACCGCGCAGGACGCGCTGGACGCGCTCGACGACGTCAGTCGCGCCCGGCTGCTGGTTGCGCCCGCCGCGCCGAGGTCGATTCCGATTCCAGAAGAACACGTGCGCGCACTGCAGGCGCGGCTGCGCACCGACCAGGCGCCGGCGCGCCGGCCAACGCTCGTCGAGTTTCCTCCGGCCGCCGTCGCCGAGCCGCCGTCACGCCCACCCGAGCCGGCCGCGCCGATCGTGACGCCGCCGCGGCGACAGTTCCGGCTGGCGATCTACGCCAGCGCCGCTATCGTGCTGGCGCTCGCGTCGTTTGTGATCGGCCGCCAATTCGGTCAGCCTCGGCAGCCCGCCGGAACGCCGCCGATCT
>DASUGM010000015.1:0-5042 GCA_036274055.1 Vicinamibacterales bacterium
TCTCGTCCTTTGCCCGATCGCGCGATCGCCCCATGCTCTGCCATGGCCCGATCACCCGATCGGCTATCGCCCATGGTCGGCGTCGATATAATGCCGACCTGTGCCCGTCGACGTGTCCGCCCGTGTCTTGAGTAACACGCCGCTCTCTCCCGGTTACAACGTTCTCGCCCTCGAAGCGCCGGAAATCGGCGCCGTGACTTTGCCCGGTCAGTTCGTGATGGTGAAGCCGGCGCCGGGCCAGGACCCGATGTTGCGCCGGCCGTTTTCGGTGTTCGAGATCCTGCGCGACGATCGTGGCGGCGTGCGCGGCATCAGCATTCTCAACAAGCGCGTCGGCGTCGGCACGGCGCTGCTCTACGACGCGCGGCCTGGCAACGTAATCGCGACGCTCGGCCCGCTCGGCAAGCCGTTCGTGCCGGTCGATCCGCCAGATGACGCCTGGATGGTCGCCGGCGGCGTCGGGCTGGCGCCATTCTGGACCCTCGCGGAAACGCTCGCCGCCCGCGGCACGAAGATGACGCTGTTCTACGGCGGGCGCACCGCCGCGGACATCTACTACGAGCCGTTCTTCGCCAAGCTCGGCGCGACGCTCGTCCTGACCACCGAAGACGGCAGCAAGGGCGAGCGCGGCCGCGTCACCGCGCCGCTCGAGCGCGCGCTGGCCGCGCAGCCGGCCAGTCGGCCGGTCACGATTTATGCGTGCGGTCCGACGCCGATGATGCGCGCGGTCGCGCAACTTGGCGATTCCGCCGGCCGTCCGGTGTTCGTCTCGCTCGAGCCGATCATGGGCTGCGGCATGGGCGGGTGCTACAGCTGCGTCGTCCGCGTGAAGCGCGCCAGCGGCGGGTCGCACTTTGTGCGATCCTGTCTCGAGGGCCCGGTGTTCAACGCCGCCGGCCTCATCTGGGACGCCCTTCCAAGCCATGGCTGACCTCTCCGTACGCATCGGATCGCTGCAGCTGCGCAATCCCGTCATTGCCGCGTCGGGTTGTTTCGGCTACGGGCTCGAGTACGCCTCGTCGATCGATCTGTCGATGCTCGGCGGCGTCGCGGTCAAGGGCCTGTTCCTCAACGAGCGCGACGGCCATCCGCCCCAGCGCATCGTCGAGACGCCGTCGGGGATGCTCAATGCGATCGGGCTGCAGGGCATCGGCGTGCATCGCTTCGTCAACGAGCGATTGCCTGAACTGCGCCGGCTCGGCGCGACGACCATCGTCAACGTCTGCGGATCGACGATCGACGAGTACTGCGAGGTCTCGCGAGTGCTGTCGGATCACGAGGGCGTCCACGCGATCGAGCTGAACATCTCGTGCCCGAACATCAAGGAAGGCGGCATCCAGTTCGGCTGCAGCCTGACCGGGACCTACGACGTCGTCAGCGCGGTGCGTAAGGTGACGCGACTGCCGCTGATCCCGAAGCTGACGCCGAACGTCACCGACGTCGCATCGTTTGCGCGATCGGCGTCCGAAGCGGGCGCCGACGCGGTGTCGCTCGTCAACACCTTCCTGGCGATGGCGATCGACGTCGAAACGCGGCGGCCGAAACTCTCGAACGTGCTCGGCGGCCTCAGCGGTCCGGCGATCCGGCCGATTGCGATTCGAATGGTCTGGGAATGCCGCAACGCGGTGAAGTTGCCGATTCTCGGCATGGGCGGCATCGCGTCGGCTGAAGACGCGCTCGAGTTCATCATTGCCGGCGCGTCGGCGGTCCAGATCGGCACCGCCAACTTCGTCGATCCGTTCATCTGGAGCAAGGTGATCGCCGGCATCGACGACTACCTCACCCGGCACAAGATCGCGCGCGTCGCCGATCTCGTCGGGACCATGGAAACCGTGAAACGGGAGCACGCGTGGACCGAATCCTGATCGCGCTCGACGTCTCGAGCGCGGACGATGCCCTTCGACTGGCCGATCGATTGCGCGGCACGGTCGGCGGCTACAAGATCGGCAGCCAATTGTTTACCGCGGCGGGCCCGGACGTCGTCCGCAGCCTGGTCCGGAACGGCGACCGCGTCTTCCTCGATCTCAAGTTCCACGACATTCCGAACACCGTCGCCGGCGCCGTCACTTCGGCGTGCGAACTCGGCGTGTGGATGATGAACGTGCACGCCAGCGGCGGCGAGAAGATGATGCGCGCCGCGCGCGAAGCCGCGGATCTCACCGCCGACGCGAACCTGGTCCGGCCGCTGCTGATCGCGGTCACGGTGCTGACGAGCATGGACGCGCCGACGCTGCGCTCAATTGGCGTCGAGTCGACGCCGATGGAACAGGTGGTCCGGCTGGCGCGAATGGTGAAGACCGCCGGGCTCGATGGCGTGGTCGCCTCGCCGCTCGAAACCGAAGCCATCCGCGACGCCTGCGGGCCTGATTTTCTGATCGTCACCCCCGGTATCCGCGGCGGCGCCGCCGGCACCGGCCTCGACGATCAGTCGCGCACCAGCACCCCCGCCGGCGCGATCGCAGCCGGGAGTTCCTACCTCGTCATTGGGCGGCCGATAACGGCAGCGTTGGATCCTAGAGAGGCAGCGATCAAAATTGGCGAGGAGATCGGATCAGGCCCTGGGCGTTAGGCCCTGGGCCCTAGTCGGAGAGGGTTCCGAGGCTCTCATCTCGCTCCGAACTAGGGCCTAGCGCCCAGGGCCTAATGCCCAGGGCCTGAGGTTATTTCGCAAGTACGAAGTGCCCGCGCCGGTTCTTCGCCCAGCAGACTTCATTCTCTTCCGTGCACACGGGACGTTCTTCGCCGAGGCTGACGGCCGTCAGGCGCGCGGCGGCGATCCCGAGACTGACCATGTAGTCGCGGACGGCCGCGGCGCGGCGATCGCCGAGCGCGAGGTTGTACTCGCTGGTGCCGCGCGCGTCGGCGTGGCCTTCGATCGAGAACCTCGCGGTGCTGGCGTAGTCCTTCTTCATGTACTCGGCGTTCTTGCTCAGGCTGGTGCGCGCGCGATCGCTCAGTTCGGAGGCATCCAAGTCGAAGAACACGTCCTCGATGTACTTCTCCACCCACGCGGTCGGATTGGTCTTGTAGTCCGTCGCGTCGGTCGCGACGACCGGCCGGTTGTCCGACGGCGGTTGAACCGGGGGCGGCTGGCTCGGCGGTGGCGGCGGCGGAGGCGGCGGCTGAGTCGGAGGTGCCGTCGTCGCAGCTGGCGGCTTGGCGATTTCTGGCGGTTTCTTGCCGCACGCGGCAGGAATGAACAACGCAAGCAGGAAAACGAAGCCCAATTTGCGTACGGTTGCACCTGAAAGCATCACACTCTCCTGACAGGGGGCATGTGCGGGCGAATTTCGGTTGCGTCGAATAGTACCGAGCGGTCAGTGTACGTGTCAACGAAATCGCGGCCGTACAACCGAAAAAATGTCGTACGTCGGACCGCTCGTTCGTCATACCGGCGGAGGTTCACATGTCACGATTCCTGTTGTTGCTCCGGGATGAGCCCTCGACGTTCGCGCACCTCAGCCCCGCCGAAATGCAGGCCATCATCCAGAAGTACATCGCATGGGGCAACGGTCTTCGCGAAAGCGGGCGCCTGATCGGCAGCGACAAACTGACCGATGGCGGCCGCGTCACGCGTCAGTCCGGCGCCAGGACGATGGTCACCGACGGCCCGTTCACGGAGGCGCGCGAAGTCGTCGGCGGCTTCTACATGATTCAGGCAAAGGACTATGACGAGGCGATGACGATCGTCCGCGACTGTCCGCACCTCTCGTTTGGCTCGATCGAAGTGCGGCAAGTCCAAGAGCTGGAGCGGTGACAGCGGACGCCGACCGCGGCGGCGTGGCCGGACTCGTCGACCACCTGTTTCGACAGCAGGCCGGCCGGCTGGTCGCGCTCGTCGCCGCGGCCCTGGGTCCGCGGCACCTCGATCTGGCCGAGGAAGTCGTCCAGGACGCGCTCGTATCGGCGCTGCACACCTGGCCGCACCGCGGCATTCCCGACAATCCGCCGGCCTGGCTGCTTCAGGTGGCGCGCAATCGCGCCCTCGACGCCATCCGGCGGCGGCGCTTTCTGGATGAAGACGAAACGGCGCTTGAAGCCGCGGTCACGAGCTCGCTCGCACCCTCGCGCGCCAGCGGCGACATGGACGCCGAGCTGGCGCTGGTCTTCACGACGTGTCACCCCGCGCTGCCGGCGGCCAGCCGAATCGCCCTGACACTGAAGGTCGCGTGCGGCCTGTCGGTCGCCGAAATCGCGCGGGCGCTGCTCGCCGACGAATCGGCGATTGCCCAGCGCATCGTTCGCGCCAAACGACAGATTCGCGACCAGCTGCTGCCGCTGGCGCTGCCGGAGGCCGGCGAACTGGGCGAGCGGCTGCCCTCGGTGCTCGACGCGCTCTATCTGCTGTTCAACGAGGGCTACGCGGCCACCGACGGCGACGCACTGGTCCGCGACGAGCTGTGCTTCGAGGCGCTGCGACTGGCGCGTCTGGTCGCCGCGCACCGGCACGTGGGCCGGCCCGAGGCACACGCGCTCGCCGCGCTCATGCTGTTCCAGGCGGCGCGGCTGCCCGCCCGCGTCGGTCATGCCGGCGACCTGCACGTGCTCGAACAGCAGGACCGCCGGCTCTGGGAATGGCCGCTGGTCGACGAGGCGTTTCGCGAACTCGACGCGGCGACGACCGGGCCCCGCCTCACCTCGTATCACGTGCAGGCGGCGATCGCCGCGGTACACGCCTCGGCATCGCGCTTCGCGGACACCGACTGGCCGCGGATCGTCGAGCTCTACGACGAGCTGATGACGATCGCGCCGACGCCGATCGTCGCGCTCAACCGCGCCGTGGCCATCGGCCTCTGCCACGGCCCGGTTGCCGGCCTCGCCGCGCTTGCGCCGCTCGGACTCGAGCCGGCCCTGTCCCGCTATCACCTCTTCTTCAGCTCGCGCGCCCGGTTTCTCGGGGAAACGGGCGACGTGGGCGGCGCTGCCGACAATTACCGCCGCGCCCTGGCCTGCCAGCTTTCCGAACCGGAGCGGCGGTTTCTCGAAAGCCAGCGGGCGAGGCTGGCTTTGCTCGATCGAACCTCGCCATAGGCGATCGCCGA
>DASUGM010000016.1:0-7964 GCA_036274055.1 Vicinamibacterales bacterium
CGTGCCGGGCTGTCACAAATGCTGCAATTCAAGACCTGACCCCAAGGAGAAAACGAATTGACCGATTTGGTGATGCGGACGGCGACAGCGGCTGATGCAGAGGCGCTTCATGCGCTCATCAGCGCGCATCAGAACGAAGGACACCTGCTGCCCCGGCAGCTCGACGAACTGCGCCGGCGCGCGGACCGTTTCGTGGTGTGCGACGTCGCGGGCGAAGTCAAGGCGTGCGCGGAGCTCGCGCCGCTGTCTTCGCGTGTTGCCGAGGTCCGTTCGCTGGTCGTGGCCAGCGATTTTCGCCGGGTTGGTCTGGCGGCGCGCCTGGTCGGCGAAGTCCGCGCCCGCGCCGAAGCCGCGGGCTTCGAGTCACTCACCGCGTTCACGCACGATCCGCGGTTCTTCGTGCGCCAGAACTTCTCCATCGTTCCGCACGTGAGCGTACCGGAGAAGATCGCGAAGGACTGCGTCGGCTGTCCGCTGTTCCGCAAGTGCGAGCAGTACGCGATGGTCCTGCCGCTCGCCGCGGTGGCGCGTTATCGCGCGACCAAGATCGCCGAACCGCGCCGCGTCGCCGTCGCGGTGGCGTGAGCGGAGCCGTCCACAACGTGACTCCAATCGTTCCGGGCGGGGTGACGTCCCCGAAGGGGTTTCGCGCCGCCGGTGTCGCCTGCGGCATCAAGCGCCGCGGCACCGGCCCGACGCCGCCGCTCGACCTCGCGATGATCGTCGCGGAGTCGCCGGTGTCGGCTGCCGGTGTGTTCACGACCAACAAGGCGGTCGCTGCACCGGTGGTCGTGACCCGCGATCATCTGTCGCGATCGGGCGGCCGCGCCCAGGCGATTGTCATCAACAGCGGCTGCGCCAACGCGTGCACCGGCGAGGCCGGCATGCGCGTCGCCCGTGACATGGCCGCTTCGGGAGCCGTCGGCGCCGGATGCACGTCCGAGCAAGTACTGATCGCGTCAACCGGCGTGATCGGCGTGCCGCTCGACATCGCCAGGGTCCGCGCCGGGGTCGCCGAGGCGTCGCGCGGTCTCACCAAGGACGGCGGCGACGCCGCGACCCGCGCGATCATGACGACCGATCCCTTTCCCAAATCGTGCGCCGCGATCTATGCGGCGCCGGGCGGGACGGTGACCGTCGGCGGCATGGCCAAGGGCTCCGGGATGATCGAGCCGAAGATGGCGACCATGATCGGGGTGCTCACGACCGATGCCCGCGTCGCGCCGCCGATCCTCGCCGCGGCCTTGCGCCGCGTCTGCGACGAGACCTTCAACGCGATCACGGTCGACGGCGAGTGCTCGACCAACGACTGCGTGTTCGTGCTCGCGTCGGGGCAGTCCGGCGTCGAGATCACGCGCGACGACGACCCGGCGTTGATCGAGCCGATGCGAGCGGTCGCCGGCCATCTCGCGCGCGAGATCGTCCGCGGCGGCGAGGGCGCTACCAAACTTCTGACCATCAACATCACCGGCGCGGCGTCGATCGACGACGCGCGGCTGGCGGCGCGCACGGTCGCCAACTCGCCGCTGGTCAAGACCGCCGTGCACGGCGGCGATCCGAACTGGGGCCGGCTGATTGCCGCCGCCGGCAGGTCGGGCGCCGCGTTCGACCTCAACCGCGCCTCGGTGAGCATCGGCGGGGTGGAGTTGTTCGTGAACGGCGTGCCGTTCGACGAGCGCGCCGAGACTGCCGCGAAAATCCTCGAGCAGAAGCTGATCGACGTGACCATCGACCTCGGCGCCGGCGGCGACGGCACCGCGACGATGTGGACCTGTGATTTCAGCGCCGAGTACGTGCGCATCAACGCGGAGTACCGAACGTGAGCACCGCGAATGTCTCGAGATTGACGTCGGCGATGATCCCGTCGCTGCGGAGCAAGGACTTCCTGTCGGTGCTTGATCTCAACCACGACGAGCTCGATCGGGTGATGGACCTGGCCGCCGCGCTCAAGCGCGATCGCGCCGCCGGCCGGCTCGGCGCGCAGCCGCTGCGCCACAAGCACGTGGCGCTGGTGTTCGAAAAGCCGTCACTGCGGACGCGCACGACCTTCGTCGTCGCCGTGCGCGAGCTCGGCGGCGAGATCATCGAGCCGCCGGCTGACGTCACCTTCGGCGGCCGCGAGACGCTCGCCGACGTCGCCAGGAATCTCGAACGCTGGGTCACCGGCGCGGTCGTGCGGACATTCGCGCAGAAGAAGCTCGAGGAGTTCGCCGCCGCCGGCAAGGACCTGCACGTCGTCAACGCGCTGACCGACGAAGAGCATCCGTGTCAGGCGCTCGCCGACATGCTGACGCTGAAGGAACGTGTCGGGACGCTCGCGGGTCAGACGCTGACCTACGTCGGCGACGGCAACAACGTCGCGGCGTCGCTCGCGCATGCCGGCGCAATGCTTGGTGTGAGCGTGCGGATTGCGTCACCGAAAGGCTTCGAGCTGCCCGCGGCCGTGGTCCAGGCCGCGAACAACGTCTCGCGGCACGGCGCGGTGGTGACGACGACGAACGATCCGGTCGCCGCGGTCAACGGCGCGGCGGCGATCTACACGGACGTCTGGGCGTCGATGGGCCAGGAAGAAGAGGCCGAGCGCCGGGCCCGGATCTTCGCGCCGTATCAGGTGAATCGCACGCTGATGCGCGCGGCTGGCACGGAGGCGTCGTTCATGCACTGCCTGCCGGCCCACCGCGGCCTCGAGGTCACCGACGACGTCATCGACTCGCCGCAGTCGGTCGTGTTTGATCAGGCGGAAAATCGCCTCCACGCACAGAAAGCCTTGCTCGCGGCGTTGATGACGTAGGCGCGGCCCTTTCGGCAATTGCCGGATTGCCGAATCGAGGGCAATGCCGGATTGGATTGAGGGGCATCGACGGATTGCCGCAATCATTGCCGGATTGCGCATTGCCGGATCGAATCGCCCAATCCGTCAATCCGTCAATCCGGCAATCCGTCAATCAATCCGTCAATCCGCCAATCCGTCAATCACGAACCATCAATGCGGCAATGCCCGTCAATTCGGCATTGATTACGGCAAACGAACAATCGCTCTTCAATCCAATCCGGCAATGCCCTCGATTCGGCATTCCGGCAATGATCTATTTCTTCCCCGCCGCCGGTACTGCATTGTCGATGTCGCGATAGAGCCGCCAGACCCCGTCCGGCTCCTTGTGCAGGATGACCATGTAGCGCTGATGCATCGTCATCGGCTTGGCTTTCGGCGTCTTCGGGGTGATGGTCACGTCGAACGTCCCGGCGTCGAACGCGTAGTTGCCCATCAGCTTCAGTTCGTCTGACTTGAGCGACACATCGTTCACGGTGACCTGGGCGAACTGCGCCTTCTGCGCGGCGAGCCAGGCGTCCTTCCCGCTGACCGTCGGCGTCGTATCGGCCATCGACACCACGTTGGGCGCGACCAGCGCCGCGAGTTTGTCGGCGTCGCCGGCTTTCCAGCCCGCTTCAAAATCGCTGCGCAGCTGGTTGAGCGCCGCGGTGTCGGCCGCGGTCGTGTCCGGCGGCGGAGGCGGGGGCGCAGGCGGCGGCGCCGAGCACGCCGAAACGAAAAGCAGGCCGAGCAGGACGGTCGACGTCAACGCGCGAGTCATGTTTGCCTCCTGGCTACTACCGGGGACCGGATCGGGAACGAAGCGGCGCCGATTATCGCGCCAATCCGCCCATCGGACAATCAGACAATTCCAGCCGGCAATGCCCTCGATACGGCAATTCGGCAATGGTAGAGTTCTCCTCCGCATCTTGTCTGGAGGCTGAGAGTGATTCGCACCCTGCTACGACCTGCAAGCTTCGGCGTCGTGCTGCTGGTGGCCGCGTTCGCGCCGGCGTCATCGACCCGCGTCGCGACGCAAGCCGCGCAGCCTGCCGTCGCCGCCATTCGTAACGCGACGATTCTGACGGTCGCGCGCGGCACCATCAACAACGGCACCATCGTCATCCGCGACGGCAAGATCGCCGCGGTCGGCGGCGCCAACACCGCGATTCCCGATGGCGCCGACGTCTACGACGGCACCGGCAAGTTCGTCTCGCCGGGGATCATCGACGCGCACTCGCACATCGCCAACGACGCGATCAACGAGGGCACCACGTCGGTGAGCTCGATGGTCGGCATGGGCGACGTCCTCGATCCGACCGACCCGAACATCTATCGCGATCTCGCCGGCGGCCTGACCACGGCGAACATCCTGCACGGCAGCGCCAACGCGATCGGCGGCAAGACCGTCGTCATCAAACTTCGCTGGGGCAAGACCCGGCCGCAGGATCTGCTCTTCGAAGGCGCGTTGCCCGGGATCAAGTTCGCGCTCGGCGAAAACGTCAAGCGCCCGACCAGCACCGCGGTGCCGAGGCGCTATCCGACGACGCGCCAGGGCGTGGAATTCGTGATGCGCGACGCGTTTACGCGCGCGAAGATTTACCAGAAGGCCTGGGCCGACTACAACAAGCAGAAGGCCGCCAACGCCGATGTGTTGCCGCCGAAAAGAGATCTCCAGCTCGACGCGCTGGTCGAAGTGCTCGAAGGCAAGCGCCTCGTGCACTGCCACTCCTACCGCGCCGACGAGATTCTGATGATGATCCGCGTCGCCGACGAGATGGGCTTCAAGGTCGCGACGTTCCAGCACGTGCTCGAGGGCTACAAGGTCGCCAAGGAAATCGCCGCGCACGGCGCCGGCGCGTCGACATTCTCCGACTGGTGGGGCTACAAGATCGAAGCCCAGGACGCGATTCCGGGCAACGCCGGGCTGATGACGCACAAGGGTGTGCTGGTCTCGGTCAACTCGGATAGCGCCGAGCACGCGCGCCGTCTCAACACCGAGGCCGCGAAGTCGATCCGCTGGGGCGACGTCAGCGACGACCAGGCGATGGCGATGGTGACGCTGAATCCGGCGCGCCAGCTGCGCATCGACTCCCGCGTCGGCACCATCGAAGTCGGGAAGGACGCCGACCTCGCGGTGTGGAACAACAACCCGCTGTCGACGCGCGCGATCGTCGACCGCACCTATGTTGACGGGATTCCGCTCTACGATCGAATCAAGGACGAAGCGCGCGCCGCCAACGTCGAGACTGAAAAGGCATTGCTGCAGGGCCGCCCGGCGCCAACGCCAGATGCGCCGCCGGCTGCGGCGGCAACTGCGCAGAAGCCGCTGGTCGCGGAGCAGTTCAAGGTCTCGACCTACAACGCCAACGGCGGCGTCGTCGCAATCACCAACGCGAAGATCTTCACGGTGACCGGAGCGACCATCGACAAGGGCACGGTCGTGATCAAAGGCAACCGCATTTCCGCGGTCGGCGCCAATGTCCCAGCGCCGAGCGGCGCCAGGATCATCGACGCCGCCGGCGCCAGCGTCTATCCCGGGTTCATCGACGCGGCCACCGACATCGGCCTGAACGAGCCCGGCGTCCGCAACTACGACGACGTCGACGAGATGCTGCAGTTCAACCAGATGCTGCGCACGCGCGTCGCGTTTCAGTCGGACAGCCTGTCGGTGCCGGTGACGCGCATCGAGGGCATCACAACGGTCGGCGTCTTTCCGTCTGGCGGGTTGATCTCCGGTGAAGTGCCGGTAATGCAGCTCGACGGCTGGACGTGGGAAGAAAATGCGGTCAGGCCATCGGCCGGGTTGTTCATGACGTTCCCTGGCGGCGGTGGCGGCGGTCGTGGCGGCGGCGGTCCTGCGGGCGGCGGCGGCGCCGCGGCTCCGGCCGACAACCCGCTCGACAAACTCAATCGGATGCTCGCCGACGCGCGCGTCTATATGAAGAACGCCAGCCGGATCCCGAACTGGGAGCTCGAGGCGTTCGTGCCGGTGCTCGAACGCAAGCAGTCGTTCTACGTCAGCGCCAACACCGAACAGAGCATCCGCGACGCGATCGCCTGGGCGGAGAAGGAAAACGTCAACATCGTCATCCGCACCAGCCCGGCGATGCAGACGATGGCGGGCTATTTGAAGGCGCACAACGTGCCGGTGATTCTGAGCACGGTGCTCTCGACGCCGGCGAGCGCCGATCGGTTCCACGCGTTCCACTACCAGGCGGCGAGCGTGTTTGCCAAGGCCGGCGTGCCGTTCGCGTTTTCGAGCGGCGGCTTCGAGACCTCGCGACTCGTGCCGTTCCAGGCGGGGATGTCGGTGGCCTGGGGCCTGGCGCCGGACGCGGCGATTCGCGCGATGACGATTGACGCCGCGAAGATCCTCGGTGTCGACAGTCAGGTCGGCAGCATCGAGACCGGCAAGCTCGCGAACCTCGTCGTCGTCAGCGGCGACCCGCTCGAGATCAAGTCGCGGATCCGCAACGTGATCATCGCCGGCAAGGACATCACTCTCGACAGCAAGCAGACCGATCAGTTCAAGCGATATATGTCGCGCGAGAAGTAGGAGACACGAGCCATGCGCAATCACAAGAAACTCTTCGTTGTGCACGTGGCCGCGATCGTTCTCGCGGTGACCGCGGCGGCGCCGTTTGGCGCCTCGGCTCGGGCGCGATCGGCGCCAGCGCCGATGACGTATGCGATCAAAAACGCGAAGATCATGACCGTGTCCGGCGCGCCGATCACCGGCGGGACGATCCTGATGCGCGACGGCGTGATCGCCGACGTCGGCACCAGCGTCACGGTGCCGGACGACGCCGTCGTCATCGACGGCGCCAACCTGACGGTGTATCCGGGTTACAGCGACATGGCGAACTCGACCGCGGTCGAGACGCCCGCGGCGGCCGCGCCCGCACCGCCGCAAACGGGCGGCGGCGGCCAATTCGGCGGCGGCGGACGCGGCGGCGGCGCGCCAGCGGCCGGCGAGCCGACGCTCGAAGACAACGAGCGCGCGCGTCGATCGATGCTGCTGCGGCCGAACTTCGACGCCGCGAGCAATATCCGTAATGAAGGCGTCGAGATGCAGCGGCTGGCCGCGGCGGGCATCACCAGCGTGCTGGCGGTGCCGCCGGCGGGCACGATTCGCGGCACCAGCGCGCTCGTCAACGTCGTCGCGCCGACTGACGACGTCCAGTACAGCAACATCGGCGAGTACCGAGGCGGCTACTCGGTGATCCGGACGCCGGTGGCGCTGCATGTCGGATTCGGGCCGGGCGGTGGCGGCGGCGGGCGTGGTGGGGGCGGCGGCGCCAACGCGTATCCAGGAACGCTGCTGGGCTACATCTCGTTCATCCGGCAGTCGTTCCTCGACGCGCAATGGCAGAAAGACGCGCGCGCGTGGGCGGAGCGGCACAAGGACGGCGCGCGGCCGGCCTTCGAGCCCGCGCTCGACGCGATGGTGCCGGCGCTGGAGCGTAAATTGCCGGTGGCGTTCGACGCCAGCGACGAGCGCGAGATCTATCGCGCGTTGTCGATGGCGAAGGAGTTCAACCTCGATCCGATCGTCGTCGGCGCCGGCGAGGGCGCGGCGGCGGTCAGCGACTTGAAGGCGGCCAATGCGCGCGTCATCTACAGCTTGAACTTCCCGACTGCGCCTGGCGCCGGTGGTAGTGGACGCGCCGGCGGTGGTGGTGGCGGCGGCGGGCGTGGCGGTGGCGGTGGCGGCGGCGAGGAAACGCTCGCGCAAGTGCGCGCGCGCGTGAACGCTCCGAAGGCGCCGGCGGTCTTCGAGAAAGCCGGCGTGCCGTTCGCGTTCACGACCGGCGGGCTGCAGAATGCTGCCGATTTCGTGCGCAACGCGGCGCGGACGGTCAAAGAAGGCAATCTGTCGGCGGACTTGGCGTTGAAGGCGCTGACTCTGAACGCCGCGAAACTCGCTGGCGCTGAAGCCCGGCTCGGGACGCTCGAGAAGGGCAAGGTCGCCAACGTCGTCGTATCCGAAGGCGACATCTTCGACAACGGCCGAATTCGTCACGTGTTCGTCGACGGGCGGCCGATCAACATCGACGTCCCGGCGGCTGCGCCGGCGGGACGGGGTGGCCGCGGCGGAGGACAGTAGAGAGGGGTCGCGTCTTGAATTGACGTACGACGCGGCGAACTT
>DASUGM010000017.1:0-4517 GCA_036274055.1 Vicinamibacterales bacterium
ATGCCGCCCTCGCCGCGAATCGGCTCGGCAATGATCGCCGCCGTGGTTTCGTTCACGGCGCTCGCGAGCAGGTCAGGCCGGTCGTCTGGAACAAACGTCACCGGTCCAAGCAGCGGCATGAACGGGCCGCGATAGTGCTCGTCATGCGTCACCGACAGCGCCCCCATCGTCCGGCCGGCGAACCCGCCCTCGACGGCAACGAAGCCGACGCGACCCTTCACGCCCTGCGTGTGCCAGTAACGGCGCGCGAACTTCAGGCACGCTTCGTTGGCTTCAGCCCCGCTGTTGCAGAAGAAGACGCGCGACAACCCCGACATCTTCGTCAGTCGAGCGGCCGCCTCCGCCTGAAACGGGTGGTAATAGAGGTTCGACGTGTGGAGCAGGGTAGACGCCTGCTCCGAAATCGCCTTGGCGAGTCCCGGATGCGCGTGACCGAGCGAGGCGACGCCGATGCCGGACACGAAGTCCAGGTACTCCCGGCCGTCCACATCCCAGAGACGCGGGCCGCTGCCGCGGACGAACGCCACCGGCTGTCGCCGGTACGTCTGCAGTACGTGCTTGGATTCCCGTCCCTGAATGTCGTCCAGTGTCACCTTCATCGCACCACCTGTGTGCAGCCGTCGGGCAGCTGTGTCTCGATCGCCACCGCCTCCAGCCGCGAAGCTCTCCCGTTAGCAATCACCACGTCACGAACACCGCCGGCCAGCGCCGCGCGGCACGCCTGCAGCTTGGCCACCATTCCCTTGTTTGCCGTTCCCGCCTTGATCAATCGCGCCGCGTCACGACCGGTCATCCGCGCGATTGTCTTCCCCTGCTCGTCGAGCACGCCCGAAGTCCCGCCCGCAATGACGAGACGCCTGGCGCCGAGCGCGCTTGCCAGGTGAGACGCCAGCGTGTCGGCGTTGACGTTCATCAGGCGGCCGTCACGCGTTGATCCGACACAGGCGACGATCGGCACGTAGCCACGCGACATGAGATCCGCCAGCAGCTCCGGCTTCCCATTTGCGACCGGCGCTCCGACGAGCCCCAGGTCGACAATCGTGCCCGCCGTCGTCGTAATCGGCGCCGCCCGCTTCACCGTGACCACCGTCGCGTCCGCGCCCGTCAGCCCGACCGGCTTCGCGCCAGCCTTCCGAACCGCGGCCACCAGCCGCGTGTTGATGGCGCCCGCCAGCACCGAGACGACGACGTCGAGCGTTGCCGCGTCCGTGACGCGGAGTCCATCAACCTGCTGCTTCGGGATGCCCGCAACCGCCAGCGCCGCGTCGATCTCCTTGCCGCCGCCGTGCACAACCACGACCTGTAGGCCGGGTCCCGAGCGTCGCCCTTTTCCTGAAACCATTTGTGGGCCGGGTTCCGCGCGTCCTTTTCCTGCGTGCGGACCCGGCGAAAGCGCTGCAATCGCCTTTGCGACCCGCGCGACATCCTCGGGCTGCTCGAGCAGCTCGCCCCCCAGCTTGAGGACGACGCACCGCGTGCGAGTTCGCGCCACTAGCGCGCCCAGGACCAGGGACCAAGGACCCCGGACCAAGGACCACGGACCAGGCCGGTCACCTACAACCCCATCCGCTCGTCGAGGCCGAGCATGATGTTCATGTTCTGGACCGCCGACCCGGCCGCCCCCTTCACGAGGTTGTCGAGCACGGCGACCAGCACCGCGCGCGAGCCGGTCTCATCGACCTTCCAGCCGATGTCGCAGAAGTTCGTGTGCGCGACGTGCTTGATCTCCGGCAGCACCGCGCCGGTGAGGCGCACGAACGGTGCATCCGCGTACGCGAGCTGATACACCTGCGCCACCTGCGCCTCGGTCGTTCCGGGCTTCAGCGAGACGTAGATCGTCTCGAGAATCCCGCGATCGAGCGGGACGAGATGCGGGACAAACGTGACCGGCGTGGACAGCTCCTGTTCGATCTCGGCGGTGTGCCGATGCGAGAAGACGCCGTACGCCGCGACGCTGCCGTGATTCTCCGAGAAGTGCGTGCGATCGCTCGGTGTCTTGCCCGCCCCCGAAATACCCGACTTGGCGTCGACGACGATCGGGCCGGTGAGCAGCCCGGCCGCCGCGAGCGGATCGAGCGCGAGCAGCGCCGCCGTCGGATAGCAGCCCGGGTTCGAGAGCAGTCGCGCCTCGCGGATCGCCGCCTTGTTCCGCTCCGAGAATCCGTACGCCGTTCCCTTCGGCAACGCCGGGGTGGCCGGATACCAGCGCTTCCGGTCCTCGTCGACGCGGATCCGAAACGCGCCCGAGAGGTCGATGACACGCCGTCCGCGCTCGACCAGCGTCGGCGCCAGCTCGGCGGATGCCGCCTCCGGCAGCGCGAGGAAGACGATGTCGGCGTCGGTCGCCAGCTGCTCGATGTTGAGCGGCACGACCGTGCCGTCCCAGATGCGCGCCAGCGCCGGCAGCGGCCGCGGCGCGCTCGTGGCGCCGGATGACATCGCCGCCGTCAGCATGACCGCCGGATGCCGCGCCAGGATGCGCACCAGTTCCTGCCCGGCAAAGCCGGTCGCCCCCGCAATCGCCACGCGCGGACGATCGCCCGGCCTGGCGGGCGTGGTTGAACTGAGCGGCTCGGTTATCGGCATCGTCCTCAGGGGAAAAGAATATTTATACAGACCGCTGCATAATCAGTCAAGAACTACTGTATGCTGGAAGGCTCGGAATGAAAGCACGCCGCCAATCGGCCATCGTCGACATCATCCACCGCTCGCCGGTGCGGAGCCAGGAGCAGCTGCGCCGCAGCATGCGCGCGGCCGGCTTCGACGTGACCCAGGCGACGCTGTCGCGCGACATCCGCGACCTCGGACTGGTGAAGGGCGGTGCCGACGGTGCGTATCAGGCGCCGCCGCTGCCGCATCGCGCGCCGCAGAACGGACAGTCGCTCCTGCATCGCGCCGCGTCCGACTACCTGACGCATGTCGATCAGGTACAGCAGATGGTCGTGCTGCGCACCGGTCCGGGCCAGGCGCAGCTCCTTGGCGTCGCCATCGATGCGGCGAAGCTTCCCGAGGTTGTGGGAACGATCGCCGGCGACGACACGATCCTCGTGATTGCACGCGACCCGCGCCGTGCGCGAGCGCTCGTCAAGCGCCTCGAGCACCTGTAGTGCTGAATGGTCCGGTCGCCCCGCGGGCGGCGCGAGGGCGCGCATGTCCGGAGCAAAACCGCAGTCTGTGCATTGGCACAGCTCGTTGGCCGGCGCCCTTCGACTCACTCAGGGCAGTCCCGAGCATCGTCGAGGGACGGCGGAGGCTGAGGTGTGTGGATCAAGCCGGTTTTGCGGAGCGACATACGGTCCCTCGCGTCGCCTGAATCAACACCATGAATAACGATCGCGTGATCCTCGCGTTCAGCGGCTCTCCCGCGTCGAGCGCCGCTGTCAGGTGGCTGATGGACGAGCGCCACGCGGACGTCGTGGCGCTCGTCGTCGACGTCGGCCAGCTGGACGACCTCGAGGAAGTGCAGACGCGTGCGGTGGCCTGCGGCGCAATCCGCGCTCATGTCGTCGACCGCTGCGACGCCTTCGCGCGTGACGTGATCGCGCCCGCCATGGCGTCCTCAACGCCGCTGGGGCGCGAGGCGCTGGCGGGGCTTGCGCACTCGACGATTGCCGCCGCGCTTGTCGAAGTCGCCACAATCGAAGGAACCCGCACCGTCGCGCACGCATCGGCAGACGACGGCCTCGACGAACATATCGCCAGGCTGAGGCCCACCCTCAGAGTGATCGCGCCTGCCCGTGAATGGACGTCGCAGGGCGTCGATGTCGCAGACTATGTGAGGACGAGACGTCTGTCGCCGGGCACCGCGCGAATCGAGCGCCACCTGCTGATTCGCAAGCCCGCGTCGACCGCATCCGGCTGCGAGGCCGCCCAGGTCACCATCGGATTCGAAAACGGGATCGCCGCGTACGTGAACGGCGTGTCCATGGGGTTGTCGGAGTTGATTGAGAGTCTTTCGTTGATTGGCAGCCGCTACGGCCTGGCTGAAGGAAATTCGCTTCCCGCGCCGGCGGTCGAACTGCTGCAAGCGGCCTACGCGGCATCAGGGGGCAATGACGTCGTGACGGTGTTGGTGCGTTGCGGGTCGATTGCGGTCACGGGCCCGGCATGACGCTCTGGTCCGGACGATTCGACACCGCACCCGATCCCGCCGCGTTCGACTTCGGCGTCTCCTTCGGCTTCGACCGGCTCCTCTTCGAAGACGACGTCACCGGCAGCATCGCGTGGGCCGAGGCGCTCGAAGCCGCGGGGATGCTGAGCGCCGAGGACGCCAAAGCCATCGTTGCGGCGCTGAAAGAGATTCTCGAGGAAGGGCGCAAGCATCCGGAATCAGTTGCCGGTCCCGACGAAGACGTCCACAGCTTCGTCGAGCGGAGACTCATCGAGCGGATCGGCGACGCGGGCCGGCGCCTTCACACCGGCCGCTCGCGCAACGAGCAGGTCTCCCTCGATCTCCGGCTCTATCTCCGCCGCCGCATCCCGCTCCTGCAGAAGGATCTCGTGACGCTCGTCGGCGC
>DASUGM010000018.1:0-8778 GCA_036274055.1 Vicinamibacterales bacterium
CGTCAAGGCCGCCGACGAGATTGAGTCCGGCTGGGAAGGTTGCTTGAGTATTCCTGACATCAGGGGCCGCGTGCCGCGCCCCGATCGCGTGCGGGTGCGCGCGTTCGATCGGACCGGCCGGCGGATCGAGTTCTTTGCCCAGGGACTGCCGGCGCGGGTGATTCAGCACGAGAACGATCACCTCGACGGCGTCCTGTTCTTCGATCGCATGACCACATTCGAAACGCTGACCTTCATGGACGAGTTCCGCCGCTACTGGGCGAAGGACGAGGACGAGTGAGCACGTTGCGACAGCCGTTTACCGCAGCGGAGGCGGCCGCGCTCGCGCCGTACTTCACCAACCTGGATCAGCCAGTGTTCGCGCTCGTCAACCTGCCCGAGACCGTCAAGGGCGCGCTGTTCGCGCGCTACTCGCGGTCGCCGAAACCGCTGCGCCGGCTGTTTCTCGACGAGTTTCTCGACCAGGTCAGCGCCGCCGGCGCCGCGACGACGCCGGCGGTCGGCGTCGAGCGCGCCGAACGTCTCTACGCCCGTGTCTTCAACGAGTACGGCGACGACTCGGTCGCGCAGCTCGGCGGCGTGCACGTCGCCGTCGAGGACGCCTCGAACATCCTGACCAAAGTGCTCGAGCGCGGGCGGCTGATGGCCTACCTCGAGCAGTCGACGCGCTACATCCCGTACACCGAGCGGGTCGGCGATGGTTGGCGCTATCACGTGCCCGCCGAGCTCAGCGGTCATCCGCTGCGCCCGCGTTACGTCGAGACGATGAACCACGCGTTCGAGACCTACGCGAAATGGATCGATCCGATGCGCCAGTGGTTCGAGGCGCGTCACCCCAAGGCCGCCGCCGATTCCGACGCGGTGTACCGCTCGGCGATCCGCGCCAAGGCGCTCGACACGCTGCGCGGCATGCTGCCGTCGGCGACGCAGTCGAACGTCGGGATCTACGGCACCGGACAGGGCTACGAGGCGGCGATTCTGCGGATGCGCGCCCATCCGCTCGCCGAAGTGCGCGATGCCGGCAACGCCATGCTCGCCGAGCTCCGCAAAGTCATCCCCGCGTTTCTGACTCGCGTCGATCAGCCGGATCGCGGCGGCAAATGGAGCGGCTACTTCGCCGACAACCGCCGCCGCACCGCCGACGTCGCCGCACGTCTCGACGCGGCGACGCCGCTGCGCACGGTGCCGGACGAAGTGACGCTGACCGATTTCGATCCCGACGGGGAAGTGAAGGTCGTGGCCGCCGCCCTTTATGCGACGTCGACGCTGTCGGACGCGGAGTTGCGCGTCGCGGCAGCGAAGATGAGCGATGAAGAGCGCGCCGAGGTGCTGCGGGCGTATATCGGCGATCGCACGAATCGCCGTCACAAACCGGGCCGCGCTTTCGAACGGACCGCGTATCGCTTTGACGTCCTCACCGACTACGGCGCGTTCCGCGATCTGCAGCGGCACCGGTTGTTGACCATCGACTGGCAGACGCTGACGCCGCGCCACGGCTACACCCAGCCCGAAGCGGTCGTCGAGGCCGGCGGCGACGCCGACTGGCGCGCGGTGATGGATCGATCCGCGGCGCTGCACGACGCGCTGGCGGAGGCCGGGCTGCGCGACATTGCGCCGTATGCGGTGTCGATGGCTTACCGCGTCCGCTTCGTCATGGACATGAACGCCCGCGAAGCGATGCACGTCATCGAACTGCGGACCGCGCCGGCCGGGCACCCGGCCTATCGCCGCGTCTGTCAGCAGATGCACACGCTGATCGAGCGCGCCGCCGGGCATCGCGCCATCGCGGCGTCGATGCTGTTTGCCGATCACACCGCGGTCGAGCTCGAGCGGCTGCAGGAAGAGCGCCGGCTGGAAATCAAGCGCCAGGCGCGGGCATGAACGAGGCCGCGCCGCCACGACTTGCGACGATCCTCACGCGCCATCGCATCACCGTCCGCTTCGGCGATTGCGATCTGCTCGGACACGTCAACAACGCCAAGTATCTGACCTATATCGAGTCGGCGCGCATCGACCTGTGGCGCGCGCAACTCGGGTTCCTGCGCAGTCACGTCATCGATGAGCGCGGCAAGCGCGGTCACGGGTTCATCCTGGCGCGCGCCGAAGTCGACTTCCGCGCCCAGAGCCGCTATGGCGACACGCTCGAGGTCAGGCTCGGTCTCGGCGCCATCGGCCGCAGCAGCCTCACCTATGACTACGACGTCGTCCGCATCGGCGACGAAACGCTGGTCGCCACCGCGAAGACCGTGCAGGTCTGGTTCGATTACGACGAGAACCGATCGCTGCCGATCGGCGACGACTTGAGACTGAAGCTGTCGACGCCGATTTAGCCGCCGCCGAAGACTTTGCCGACCTGCAGCCCGAATTTTGGTTGCTGCCGGGTGCCGGTGATCTTGATCGGCACCACGGCGCCGGCGCCGTCTTTCCGGAAGATGAAATCGAACGGCTTGATGAAGATCGACTTGAGGCCGCCGACTGCTTGCGACACCGTCGCTTCCATCCGCAACGTGCCGGCAAAGTTCATCCGTTCGCTGGTCAGGTGGTAGGTGCCGGCCAGATTGACGTCCGCGCCCGGGACTTTGAACGACAGCTTGGACAGCCGCATCAGCGCGTTGGCGAGCTCGAAACGGCCCTTGAGGCTGGTCATCACCCGGCCGAGTTGATCTTCCCGGTCCTTGCCCTGACTGCGGCGGCTGAATTCGGTCAGCTTCGCCTGCACTTCGGCATCGCTGAAGCGCGCGCGGCCGAGACCGAACGTGCCGGCGAGCCGGATCCGGTCGCGCACGCGCGGCTTGCCCGGAGGCAGCAGCAGCGTCGCGGTCAGCGCGACGTCGCCGGTCATCACCGGCTTTGGCGTGTCCATCGCCAGCGCGAACAGGTTTTCGATCCGGCCGTCGGCGATGTCGACCTTCAGCGAGACTTCGTGGCGCCCAGGGCCTTCGAGGTTGGTGATCGCGCCGCTGACGATCATCGCGGTGTCGAGAATTGTCGCGTCGACGCGGTTGAGGATCGTGGTGCCGTCGGTGCCGTCGATCAGGGTGTCGAACTTCGCGGTGAGCGCGACGGGCTTGCCGCCGAGGTCGAGATTGAAGTCCGGCACCGCCGACTCGCCGATGGCGTTGATCGCCGTCAGCTGGCCGGTGAATGTGCCCGTCGACGACAGCGTGCCGCCGATGCCGTTGATCGTCGACAGGTCGGCGTCGGTGAACGTGTATTCGCCGGCCAGCGGCGTCGCCGATCCGTCGTCGCGGCGCCACGGGCCGATGGTGCCCCTCGCGTGGACGAGGCCGACCGGCACCGGATTGGTCAGCTTGGCCTCGTAGGTCATCGGCCGATCGAAACCGATGTCGTTGACCTCGAGGTCGTGAATCTTGAACGACAGCGGTTTCTTGCCGGGCTTGCGCGGGACGAAGGTCAGCTCGGCATCGTGGGTCACGAGATGATCGACGATCACGTCGGACATGACGATCACGTCGGACCTGTTGTTGTTCCTCGCGTTGTCGATCGCGGCACCGCTGGACGGCGCGGTCAGGTCACGACGCGCGTCGCCTGGAGGGACGGAAATGCGGAGGCCGTCGACGTGGACGGTATTGACGTGCTTCCGGAACGCAGAGAGCAGACCGACGTTGACTTCGAAGTGATCGATGGCGATGAACGGCGGCAGGTCGGGCTGGTTCGGAATCCGCATCACCATGTCCGAACCGCTGACGCGCGGTCGCGGCAGGAAGTTGAAATCGAGGCTGCCGACGCTGACGTCAAGGTTGAGGTGCCTGGACAGGCCGCGTTCGACCTCTGCTCGCATCCGCTCCGGCCTGAGCAGATACGCCGTGCCAGCTACCAGCACTCCGCAGACCCCGACGCCGATGACGAAGGACCAGAGGACGAAGCGTCTGAGGGGAGGGCGGGGCATGCGGATACTGGGTTCCGGCGGCCGTTATTGCAATTCGCTGGCCGGGGGATCGAGTCGCCTGGCCGCGCTGCGGTTCCGCAAGCTTACCTACCTGGAGAAGGCGCGGCTATGGAAGTGCCATGAGCGGCACCTTGCGCCGACCCCTGTCCCCGTTTAGGCCGTTTCTGTGGAAAACACCCCCGTCCCCGGAACCCCGGAACCCCGGAACCCCGGAACCCCGGAACCCGGAACCCGGAACCCGCTCTTGACACCTTGTGAAAGTTTTCACATAATTCCGATGGTCGTTCCCGGCCCCACTTCTTCCGAGTGTTCGACCCTCGCGGTGCCCTTTCCCCGGGCGTCGCTTTGTCAGCGCAAGATCATGTCTCGCCTTGTTTCTTGCTTCCTTTTGTCGCTCTTCCTGAATATCGGGGCCGGGAACGAGCTTTTTTCCACATCGCAAATGCCGGCCGGCTCGCCCGAAGTTCGCGGCGCCTGGCTGGCGCGTCAAGTCGAAGACCGCGACGCCGGCAAGGACATGCGGGCTTCGATGCGCATGCGTCTGTTCGACCGCCAGGGCCGTGCGCGTGAGCGCGCGCTGACGATCACCGCGCTTCGCGGCGGTGCCGGCCGGCCGGTGCCTTCGGACCGATCGCTCGTCCGCTTCGCTTATCCCAACGACATCAAGGGCACCGGCTTCCTCGTCATCGAGCAGGCGGCCGCTGACGACGAGCGGTTTCTCTACCTGCCGTCGCTCGGCCGGGTGCGCCGCATCGCCGCGTCCGAGTCGCAGGAAAGTTTCGTCGGCAGCGACTTTACCTACGAGGACATCGGCGGTCGCGAGTTCGAGAACTACACCTATCGCCTGATCGACGATCAGACGACGTGGAAGGCCCCGGACGGCACGTCGCGTCCTGCCTATACGCTCGAGTCGAAGAGCGTGGATGCCAACGCCCGTTTTCCGCGCGTCACCTCTGTGATCCTCAGGGACGCCTGGCTGGTCGTCCGCGCCGAGATTCACAACAAACGCGACGAGATCCAGAAGACCTACGAGGCCCGCCGTGCCGAAAAGACCGGCGGCTACTGGACCGTGCTCGAGATGGCGATGGCCGACGCGCTGCAGCGCACCCGCACCGAACTCGTCATCGAGAAAGTCGAGTACGACGTCGGCCTCACGCCGGAGGACGTCAGCCGCCGCGAGCTCGAACGAGGCATTCGGTGAGCAACGCCCTCGCCGGGCTGTTGTACCGCTGGCGCCGTCTGCTCACCGCGCTGATTCTCATCGGCGCCGCCGTGCTCGCGCCGCGCGCCAACATCATCGACATCGACAACGATCTAACCGCGTGGTTCTCGCGCGACGATCCGATTTACAGGGAATACGAGCGCTTTCGCGACGAGTTCGGCGGCACTCGCACGCTGATTGTCGCGGTCGAGGCGCCGAGCCGCGATCGACTCTTCAGCCGCGAGAGCTTCGACTTCCTCGACCAGGCCTCGGCCGACATCGAGCGCGTGGCGACCGTCGAGCGCGTCAACAGCCTCGCCACCGTCGCCATCGTCGATGCCAGGCCGGGCGCCGCCGGCAGCGACGCCGACTTCCTCGACGTTCGCCGGCTGACCAGTGATCTCGAGACCCGATCGCCGGCCGAGGTCGGCCAGCGGGCCCTCGACGACGAGCTGATCCGCGGCGACCTCGTGTCCGAGGACGGCACGGTCACCGCGATCGTCGTCTCCTTCGACGAACGCCGCGTCGACGACGTGCGCGCCGAAGCGATCGCGCGCATCAAGTCGATTGTCGACGCCAGGCTGCCACGGGACTTTCGCGCGCACTTCAACGGCAGCCTCGAAATCAGCGAGACCTACAATCGGGTCACGCTGGACAATCAGCGGAAATTCACGCCGCCGATCCTGCTGTGCACGACCCTGGCGCTGTTCGTGATGTTCCGGTCGTGGCGGCAGATGCTGCTGACGCTGTTCGCCGTGCTCGTCAGCGTCATCTGGACGCTCGGCCTCTACGACTTGATGGGCTTCAACTACAACGTGCTGAGCAGCATGATTGTGCCGTTGATCGTCGTGCTCGCGATCGCCGACGACGTCCACATCATTCAGCACTACGGCGAGGAGCGCCGCCGCACCACCGCCAGGGACGCCTTCCTGTCGACGGTGTCGCACCTGTTCGCGCCGCTGCTCGCTGCCAGCGGCACGACCGCGCTCGGAATGGCGTCGCTCGCAACCAGTCAGGTCGTGGCTGTCCGGGCGTTCGGCATCGGGTCTGCCGTCGGCGTGATGGTCGACTTCGCCATCTCGATCGTTCTGGTGCCGACGCTGCTCGGCTGGGTGAAACCCGAGACCCGGCAGGCGCCGCAGGAAACCTGGCTGACCAGGCCGATGATGGCGGTCGCGCGTTTCTCGACTCGCCGCGCCGGTCTGGTGCTGGCCGTCTCGGTCATCGCCACCGCGATCGCCGGTGCCGGATTGTGGAAGCTCCACGTCGACACCAATCACATCAACTTCTTCGCGGCGGATCATCCGTTGGCGCAGTCCGCACGGGTCATCGACGGCAAGCTCGCCGGCATCTACACGTTTCAGGTCTTCCTGGAAGGCCAGCCTGACGCGCTCAAACAGCCCGACGCGCTCGCGCGCATGGACCGGCTCGAAACGCAATTGCGAACGCTGCCGTTCGTAAGAAAAGTGACCGGCCTGACGGACTACGTCAAACGCGCCCATCGTGAGCTGGGACCAGGCGGGGAAGCGCTTCCCACCGATGCCGCCGTCGTCGCGCAGGAACTGTTTGTTCTCGGGTTGTCCGACGACGCCCGCGTCGAACTCGAGCACGTCGCCGCCAGCGACTTTTCAAAAGGGCAAATCACCGTCAAGCTCGCGTCGATGAGCTCCGACCTGGTCTTCGAGCAAATCCACACTGCCGAGCGAATTGCCGACGAAGTGTTCGCCGGCAGCGGCATCATTCCGACCATCACCGGCTCGGGACGGCTGTTCAGCACGCTCGACCACTACCTCGTCGTCTCGCAGATCAGCAGCTTCGCGACCGCGTTCGTGACCGTGTTTGGCGTCATCTTCGTGATCTTCCGGTCGTGGCGGTTCGGTCTGCTCGCGATCATCCCCAACCTGTTCCCGGTGCTGGCCATCTTCGGCGTCATGGGCTGGATGAACATCTCGCTCAACGTCGCGACCATCATGCTCGCCAGCGTCGCCCTCGGTGTCGTCGACGATGACACGATCCATTTCATCAGCCGCTATCGGCGCGAAACGCGCGAGGGCCGCTCCGGCCAGGAAGCGATCGAGATCGCGACCGCGCATGAAGGCCGGGCGTCGCTGACGACGGCGATCATCAACAGCTGCGCATTCGCCGTGCTGTCCCTGTCGGCCTACAAACCCACTGCGTGGTTCGGCAGCCTGCTTGCATTGACGATGGTGGTGGCGTTCCTCGCCGAAGTGTTCATCCTGCCAGCGACCATCGTGCTGCTGCCGCGGCTGTTCGGTGCGAGTGAAGTGCACGCCTCCCGCCGGATGAGAAGGACCGCGGCCTCGTGAGCCTGCTGTCCGCGGCGATCTGCCTGGCCGCGCTGCTCGGCGCCCAGGAACAGACGCCGGCCCCAGCCCCGCCGCTTTCACCACCGAAAACGGCCTCGCCGGTGTCGTCCGTCGATGCCGGCCCCCCGTATCAGCTAAGTCCGGAAGTCGGGGTGCGTTTTCTCAGCGTGCCGGAGCAGGACGCCAACGACCTGCGTTTCTGGGCGGCGGTTCGACTGGCCGACGAGCCAACGGACTGGCTGCGCTGGAACAGCGACGTGCGGTTCGACGGCCTCGTCGCCGACCGGCGCGGCCGGGTGAATGACTTTCGCGTCGAGGCCCGTGACGTCTGGATAGAAATGCGTCGCGGACCAGTCGACCTGCGCGCCGGATTCGGACGGCTGCCGTGGGGCCGGCTCGATGAAGTTCAGCCCACCGATCTGATCAATCCGCTGGATACGAGCCGCCTTCTGCTCGACGGCCGCAGCGAGGCGCGGCGTGCGGTTGGGTTCGTTCGCGCGCGCGTCACCAGCTCCGAGGCGCTCCGCTTCGAAGGTGTGCTGGTGCCCTTCTTCCGCCGCGGCGTGTTCGACGCGCTCGACGAGGACACGTCGCCCTTCAACTTGACGCGCGACCTCGTGTTGCCGGCGTTTGCGGTCGACGGCCGCGTCGAGCATCGCGAACCTGACGTCCGCTGGGAGAATGTTTCCGGCGGCGGCCGCGTCGACGCGACCGTTGGCCGCGTCGATGTCGGCGTCGCTGCGTACCGCGGCTTCGATGCGTTTGGTCCCATCGTGTTCGAGACGACGATCACTCCGGCGGCGCCGCCCGATGTGCTGCCATCCGTGGTCGGACATCTGGTCGAGTTTCATCCGCGCTTCACGATGCTGGGCGGAGACTTCGAGACCGTGACTGGCGACTGGGCGTGGCGCGGCGAAGCCGCGATCGTCGATCGACAGTTCGCCGGTGCCGCGCGGCCAGGGCCCGTCGCCGGCCGATCGCTCGATGCCGGCGCCGGCTTCGATCGCCGGGCCGGCGACTTCCGCGTGTATGGTTCGCTGCTCGTGCACCATGACTGGTCGGACGTCGACCCGGCGATCGTCAAGACGGACACCAGCGTCGTCGGTTCGATCGAACGCCTGTTTGATCGCGAGCGCTGGCTCGCGCGCGCCTTTGCGCTCGTCAATCCCGCCGATCGATCGGGCTTCGTGCGCGGCCTGGTGACCTGGAAGCCGCGCGATTTCCTGGCCGTCGATTTCTCAGCCGGCGCGTTTCTGGGCAGCGGCGACGACACCATCAGCCGGGTCCAGGGACGGGACTTCGTGCTGATCGGCGTCCGCGCGTTTTAGGTTCCAGGTTCC
>DASUGM010000019.1:0-11719 GCA_036274055.1 Vicinamibacterales bacterium
CGATGCCTCGCCGAGCACCAGGTACTCGGCAAAACGCTTCGTGGCGCCCATCACGCTCCGCGGTTCCGCCGCCTTGTCGGAAGAGATGAGCACGAAGCGCGCGCCTGTTGCCCGCGCCGCACGCGCCGCTTCGAGCGCGCCCAGCGAGTTCACCCGGAGCGCCTGCACGATGGCGGTTTCCGCAAACGTCACGTGCTTGTAGGCTGCCGCGTGATACACGACCTGCGGTTCCGCGACAAGGCACGCGGCGCGCATGTCAGAGCGCCGCGAAACGTCGCCGAGCGCCGCCGCGACGCACGTCTTCGGATACGCCTCCCGGATCTCCTGATCGATCTGGAAAAGGGCGTACTCGCTGTGATCCATCAGCGTGAGCCGGCCCGCGCCTGCGCTCGCGAGCTGACGCGCCAGCTCGCTGCCGACCGAGCCGCCGGCGCCGGTGACGAGCACCCGCTGCCCGCGCAAGGCGCGCCGGTCATCGTCGCTGAGCACGTCGCAGACCGCACGGCCGAGCAGCTGCTCCTGAACGAGCGCGTCAAGGTTGGGCATCGCCCTCGTCGAGCGCTCTGCGCCCGTTCATATCCAGAATCACGAGATCCACTCTGCGGTTGCGGGCGCGGTTGCCCTCGCTGTCGTTGGGATTGCGCGGATGATACTGACCGTAACCGGCGGCCGACAGACGGCCAGCCTCGATTCCCACCTCCCCTACCAGGTAGGCGACCACCGACGATGCGCGCGCCGTCGACAGTTCCCAGTTGGAGCCATAGCGTGCCGTGCGGATGGGCGTGTCGTCGGTGTGCCCCTCGATCCGCATCGGATTGGGGGTCGTGCGGACCGCGTCGCCGACCGTGGCGATGAGCGCTTTCGCTTCCGGCGCCAGGTCGGCGCTCCCCACCGCGAACGTGGCGTCGTCGGGCAGCGAGATGACGAGCCCACGCGCATCGCGCATCAGCTCGAGACGGCGGGCGGCAATGGCGTCGCCGAGGACGCGAGCCAGCCGGCGGTACAGGTCGTCCTGATCCGGAGGCCGTTCGAGCGGCATCGCCGGAACGGCGGAGGGCGTCGAGGCCCGCGCGGACGTGTTCGCGCCATATGTCGTTGCGAAGGCCTGTTCGAGTGATGACGCCACCGGTGCCATCTTCTCGGAGTCCATCGTCGAGCCGGCGTACAGGGTGGTGAAGAAGGCGAAGAGCAGCGTCACCAGGTCGGCGTAGGACACCATCCACCGGTCGGCGCCGGCACGGCTTCCCGGAACCGTCGGTCTCACGCCGGCAGCCTCCGGCCCTGATCGGATCGAAGCAGGCGTGCGGCACGATCCTCGGCAACCTTCGCGCCATAGGCGCGGAGCGTGTGCGCAAGGGCGCGGGGATGGACGCGCTGATGGATCGCGCAGATGCCGTGAGTCATCATCTCGCGCCGGCGCGCTGCCTGCGCCGCCCGCTCGCGGAGGCGGCCGGCGAGCGGCAGAAGCACGAGGTTGGCGAGCCCCACTCCATACACGGTCGAGACGAACGCCACCGCGATGCCGCCGCCGAGAGCGCTCGGTGCGCTCAGATGACGCATCACATCGATCAGGCCGAGCACGGCGCCAAGGATCCCCAGAGTCGGCGCGTATCCAGCCGCGGCTTCGAAGATGCGCGCCGGCGCCTCCTCGTCGCTGAGCAACGCTGCCGCCTCCACGTTCAGCAGTCCTCGCACCGCATCAGCCGACGGCTCGTCGATGGCGTGGCGGACACCCTCGCGCAGGAACGGATCTGCAACGCTGTCGAGCTCCGCTTCGAGCGTCACCAGGCCCCGCCGGTGGCCACGGCTTGCCATCCCGATCATCGTCGCCGCCACCGCATCGAGGTCGGCACGCGCCGACATGAAGGTGCTGCCGGCGGCCCGAATCGCGGTCATCAACTCGGCGGGCGAGTACGTGAGGCACAACGCTCCGAGCGTGCCGCCGATCACGATGAGGGCGGCCTCCAGCTGCAGCAGCGCCAGCAGCGGGACACCATTGGCGATCTGTGACAGAAACACGATCGCAATGCCGAGCGGCGCCAGCGCGAGTGCGGTGACATCGGGTCGCGGCCGTGGCCGCGGCGGCGTCCGCGGGGGCGTCACGGCCATCAGGCGACCGACGGCTCCGCGGTGCGATCGGCGACGGCAATCAGCTCCGCGAGGGAAGGCATGTCAGTTCGGACGGCGTAATAGATCTCGCGCATGCGGCGCAGGTCGTCGATCGTGTCGACCGTCAGGCGGACGTCTGGACGCGCCAGTGCCGGCGGGGCCGACAACTGGACGCCCCGAAAGAGGTCGGTGCGGCGACGGATGAAGGTGGTGACATGCTCGCGATCGTAATCGTCGGTCACCAGGACGGCAGCTTGAAGAAGCGCGTCGCGCCTGACGCCCTCGACAGCCGCGCCGTAAGGCAGGCCGGTCTCGTGGACGTATTGCGTACCGAACTGGCGGAGTGCCGCGAGCACGCGTCCCGGTGCCTGGATGTCGACTCCGGGATTGTCGGCGGTGGCGCGAACGACGAGGTCGATGCCGAAATGCCCGGCACAGCGGACGTACCGTTCCAGCACGTTGGCGGCGTCACCTCGATAGACGTCGATGCCCAATCCTTCCGCCGCCGCTTGCAGGACGTCGTCGTCGGAGCGGCTCGTCGTGGCGAGCACCACCGGCGCGGCCTCCGACGCGACGAGCCGGCGCAAACATTGCTCGAGAATCGAGCGGCCGCCGAGCGGCTCGAGCGACTTGCCGGGCAGGCGTTGCGACGCCATCCGGGCCTGCAGGATGATGCCGGCGCTTCCTCGCATCACGCCACCTCACCGACCGCCGGGCGGCTGTCGAAGCCCGGACGCACCAGGTTGGGCGATTCGAGAAAGAACGACGACTCGAAGCTCGTCATCCAGAGCTGCTCGCGAAAGACGCCAATCTGAGGCTCGACGCGGCGGCCGAGCGCCAGTCGCACGAGCAGCTGCGGGAAGTCGGCTCCCGCCTGAATCGTCAAAGGGATGCCGCCGGAGAAACGCGGGTTGATCTCGAAGATGACCGGCTGTCCCGCACGCATCCGGCACTGGATGTTGATGGCACCGTGGAACTGAATGGCCCGGCACGCCGACTGCGCCAGCGCGATGAGCGCGGCGTCGTTGACCGTGCGCCCGCGATCGGTGACGCCAGCCCGGATCACCACTCGCTCGCGCGGAACGATCGACAGCGGGCGGCCCTCGAAGTCGCACAAGACGTCGATCGTGAACTCCGGACCTTCGAGCAGCTCCTGCACGACCGGGTCGTCAACGTAGGCAAGAAAGAACTCGAGCTCGCGGCGCGAGTGAATGGCGAACGCGCTGACGGCTCCCCTGCCCGTCCGCGGCTTGATGAAGAGCGGCAGCGGCGCGTCAGCGGGAAGGTTCGACGGACGGTACGATCGCGCGGCGGCGACGCCAGCGTCGCGCAGGTGGCGGCAGGCCTCGTACTTGTCGTTGCACAGCGAGTTCGTCGGTTCCGGCGAGCAGGCGATGAAGGCGCCGACCTCGCGAAAGGTATCGCGCGAGCCCGCCAGAATCGGGAGCTCGTCGTCGATCGTCGGCACGACCAGCCTGACCTGCTCTGATTCGCAGATGGCACGCAGCTCGTCGAGATACTCCGGGTCCGACGACATCGGCACGCGGTACGCGCGGTCGGCCACGTGCACCGCCGGCGACAGTGGGTTGACGTCGGTGACGATGACCGCACCCGGCAGTCCCAGCGAACGCAGCGCGTTGCGGAAACCGTGCACGAGCGAGACCCGCCGCGAGCCGGCGGTCACGAGCACGTTGAACGGCCTCACGACGCACGCTCCAACCGGATGTCGGTGGCGAGGAATGCCGAACCGGCGTCGACGTCGCGGGTCAGTACGGATCCGATCAGGCCGGGCAGGTGCGAGGGCGGCAGCGTCGTTGCCGGCCGCACCACCATCACGTCCTGACGGCCGACGCGGCTTCCGGCCTTGAGCAATCGCGCGGCGTACAGTCCACGCCGGCTCGGGATCAGGTTCGGCTGCTCGGCGGGCTGGCACACCTTGCGGCCATCGCCGAGCGCGACGCGAACGCGCTCCATCGCCTCGATCAGGCTCTTGAGCTCCTCCGGCGTGCTCGACACGGCGCGATCGATCGCGTCGCTGTCGCTCTCGAGCACGAGGTGCCGCTCGTAGATGCAGGCGCCGAGTGCGACCGCCGCTATCGCCGAGGTCATGCACGTTCCGTGATCCGACAGGCCAACGGGCACGCGCAGATAGCGTTCGAGCGTCGCGATGGCGCGAAGGTTTTCGCAGTCCGGCGGCGTCGGATAGGCCGACACACAGTGCAGTACTCCAACGGCGTCGGTCCCGGCGCCGCGGGCGACGTCGACCGCACGGCCGACTTCGAGCAGCGCGCTCATGCCTGTCGAGAGCACGACCGGACGTCCCGTCGCCGCCGCCGCTCGAATCAGCCCGTCGAACGGGAGATCGCCGCTCGCGATCTTGAACGCGTCGATCCCGAGTGATTCCAGCATGCCGACCAGGCTCTCGGCGAACGGCGTCGCCATGACGGCAAGGCCGAGATCGCGGGCCCGGCGGACAACGGCGCGATGGGCATCGGCATCCAGCTCGAAAGCAGCGAAGAAGTCGCGCAGCGATCGCGCCGCGACATGTGCCGGAGGAGGACACGAGGCCGATACCAGTTCGTCCGCCTGCAGCGTCTGCAGCTTCACGGCGCTGGCGCCAGCCCAGGCGGCGGCATCGACCATCGCCAGCGCCTTGTCCACGCTGCCGGAGTGATTCAGACCGATCTCGGCGACGACGAACACGGCGTGACCCGGTCCGACCGGGCGGCCGCCGATCTCATGCAGCATCCGTCCTCACCGCATCGAGGAGATAGGCCGCCACTGCCGGGAGCTTGTCGATTGAGTCGATCACCGCATCGGCATCGTCTGCGCTCGGGTCGACCTGGGCGTTCGCCGTCGCCACACGAATGGTGCTGATACCAAGCTGCCGGGCGCCAGTGATATCCCGGACCGGATCGTCGCCGGCGCACACGCACCGCCGCGGCGACACGCCGAGGCGGCGCAGCGCTTCGCGAAAGACCGCCGGCGACGGCTTTCCTCCTTCGGCATGCTCGTCGGCGTACACGACCGAGTCGACGAGCGCAGGCAACCCGAGCGCGGCGATCTTGGCGCGCTGGATCGCGGGCAGGCCATTCGTGAGGATGACCAGCCGCCACTGCGCGGCGCGGAGCGTCGCCAGCGCCACCGCCGAGGCCTTCGGAAGCCTCAGCACCGGCGAATGCGCGCGATACACACCGAGAAGCGTGGGGACGAGCTCCGCCGGCAGCCCGAATCGCGCGCATGCCGCCTGCAGCTCGCGGCCTCGCTCGCCGTTGCGCCGCGCCTCCGACATGGTGGAAAAGGCGTCCATCGCCGTGATGCCGTTGGTGTCCTCGAGATGGCGGGCTACGGCCATCAAGCCGCTCTGTACCCAGTGCTCGTGCGGATACAGCGTGTCGTCGAGGTCGACGATCAACCCGCGCGTTCTGCCGTCGCGGGCGACGCCGGCGCACTCGCGCGTCGTGAAGCTCCAGTCGCGCAGCCGGCATCCGAGCGCCGAGGTACCGGACGTTGGCACGCGCGACGCGCCGGTCATGACTGTTTCTGTCGAACGAAAGAGAGCACTGCCGCCGCCGCGCGCTGCGCGCCTTCGCCATCGACGAGCTGCCGCGCACGCCGCCGCAGCACGGCGCGGCGGCGCGGATCGTCGAGCAGCGCGACGACGGCTGCCGCCGTACGCCGCTCGGACGAGCGGAACGGCATGGCGATCGCCGCACCCCGCCGCCCGAACTCTCGCACGGTCGGCGTCTGTGCGCGGACGACCGGTACACCAACGGCCGGTACGCCAAGCGCACAGGCTTCGTAGAGCGAGACGCCGCCGCCCACGACGGCGACCGTTGCACGCGAGAGCTCGCGGCCGAGGCCGCGTGTCGGCGGCAGCCACGTGATGGAGCGCGAGGAGACTGCAGGGGCGGCGAAGCCGCCGGCGATGCGGATCTCGGCACCCGGATCCGCCGCGGCAATCGCGTCGGCAATCGCCATTGCGGTGCTGCGGCGGCGGCCGCCGCCGAGCGCCACCAGCACGCGTCGATTTCCATCTGCCGTGCGTGCGGATACGGGCAACGTCGGGTCGAGGATCGCGTACCGCGCACCGGTCAACGTCCGGCGCCTGCCGTCGGGCCGCACAGTTTTCGTCACACTGCCGTCGATTACGACATCGCCGTCGGGACAGCCGATGCCGAGATCGTGAATGGTCACCACGACCGCGCCGGCGCGGCGGGCAGCGGCGATCCAGGGGCGAGCGGTCTTCGCCACCGGATCGTCGATGACGACGACGTCGGGATTGAGCGCGCGAATCGTGCCGAGCCCGCCACGAGCGACGACATCGGCACCGAGCGAGAGCGCCGTATCGGCAACCAGTTGCGGCCCGCGCACGCACAGCAACGGGCGCACGCCCATTGCGCGCGCGAGTGACAGGCTGCGCACGAGATGCCCGAAGCCAAGTCGCGGGCCGGCGGCCACGCGAAACAGCACGCGGAGAGATGAAGATGGCGTCATATGCAGTTGCAGTGAGGTAGCCACGTCCGTCGCGAACCGTTGTGCAACCTCGATACCAGCAGAGCGCGGCACGAATGCGCGCACGCCATTACCGCGCTGCGCCGATCTGCACAGCGTGCAACGCGCGCCAGCCGCGTGCGATCGTCGGATGGTTGACGGTTGGCCGACAGGCCGGCCGGCGTGCCGGCCCCGCGATTAAAGGAGGCGTGGCCGTTCCCGATTACCTCCGCAACGAACGGGCGGCCGGATGCTGCCCACGGACCCGCAAGGACGCGGGCCGCACTTCACGGAGGAACGTGCATGGCATCGTTTTCAGTCGTCAGCAACATCGCGTCGGCCAACGCACAGGCCAACCTGCAGACCAGCAACCTGGGGCTGAACAAGGCATTGACGCGCCTGTCGTCCGGTCTTCGCATCAACAGCTCGGGCGATGACGCCGCCGGTCTCGCGGTCGCGAACGCGCACCGCAGCCAGCAGGCGATCCTGACCCAGGGCATCCGTAACGCGAACGACGGGCTCTCGAACCTGCAGATCAAGGACGGCGCGCTCAACAACATCTCGACGCTGCTCGATCGCATGGCGACACTCGCCACGCAGGCGTCCTCGACCAGCAACGGCGCCGACATCACCAAGCTGGCCGACGAGTATTCGACGCTGCTGACGGAAATCGACCGCGAAGCCACGGTGGCCGGACTGGATACCGCCAGCACGTTCTCGGTGTTCGTCAGCGCCGAAGCCTCCATCACGGACGGCGCCATCTCGGGCAGCTTCGATGGCGTCAGCGTCGCCAGCCTCGGGCTCACGACCGCGCAGTTCACGACGGCGGCCGAGGCGCAGTCGCGGCTGGCGGAGATCACGGACGCGATCGATGTCCTCGGCGACGTTCAGAACGCCGTCGGTACGGTGGAGAACCGTCTGGGCTACGCCATCAGCCTGGCCACCTCGCAGGTCGTCAACAAGAAGGCCGCCGAGAGCCGGATTCGCGACGCCAACATCGCCGAGGAGTCGGCGAACCTGACCCGCTACAACATCCTGAGCCAGAGCGGTATCGCCGCGTTGGCGCAGGCGAATGCCACGAGCGCGTCAGTTCTGGCGCTCCTGCGATAGTGGCGGCACGCTGAGTAATCGCGAGGCCTGGTATGCAGGCTGAGCGACGGGCCGGAGGGGAGAGAGAAGCTCCCTTCCGGTCGCACGAACGGCACGTGAAGTTGGCCTGATTCTGGCACTACGCCGGTTGGCATTTTCGCCGGAGCATCCATATATGGCTGCCGTCACATTCAGCGGTTTCAACAGCATCGACTTCAACCAGGTCGTCTCGGCGATCATCGAGCAGGAGCGCCAGCCGCTCAGGACGCTCGAAACCCAGAAAACGACGCTCCAGACGCAGAACACCGCTTTTGGAAACCTGGCCGGCCGTCTCACGGCAATCCAGTCGGCCATCGACACCCTGGCCAGTGACACCGGCGTCGGCGCCGTCAAGGCGACCAGTTCCGACACCAGTGTCGGCGTGGCGACCTCGGCGAGCTCCGTCGAAGGCAGCTACGACATCGTCGTCTCCACCGTCGCCCGCCGGCAGGTCACTGCCTCCTCCACGACCTACGCATCGACCGACGAAGTCGTGGCGACCGGCGGGGCGCTGACCTTGACGGGTGCCGACGGGACCACCGCCACCATAGCGGTCGACGCGCTGATGACGGTCAAGGAGCTCGTCGACGCCATCAACGCGTCCAACGATGCGCCGGTGACGGCCAGTCTCGTACAGTCCACGCCCGGAAGTTACCAAATCGTCCTGACCGGCAAGCGCAGCGGCAGCAGCAACGCGTTCACCGCCTCGAGCAGCTTGACCGGCGGGTCGGGGCTGCAGTTCGGCAGCAACGTGCAGAACGCCGTCAACGCCACGTTTACGGTCAACGGTCTGGCAATCACGAGCGCCACGAACACCATCACCGACGTCGTGCCGGGCGCAACGCTCACGCTCACGAAGCAGGACCCGGACAAGACCGTCACGGTGACCGTGTCGCGCGACACGGAGACGGCGCGAGCGCGGGTCGAGAAGCTGGTGACCGCGTACAACGACCTCATGTCGTTCGTCAACGACCAGCGGACCGCCGCCACCAACGGCAATCCAAGCATCGCGCGCGACCCGCTCGTCCAGCATCTGCGAAACTCGCTGCGCACCGCCTTGATGTCGGTTTACGACAACGATGGCGACTACTCGCGGCTGGCGGAGATCGGCCTCGGCTTCGACCGCACCGGCAAGATGGTGCTCGACGAGGAGGTGTTCAACGAGGCAATCGAGCACGGCGTCTCCGACGTGCAGTCGCTCCTCTCGGGCGACGATGGAAGCGGTGGGGCGTTTGGCGCGGTGAAGGCGCTCATCAAGGGCTACACGCGCGCCGGCGGTCTCGTCGCCGACGTCCGCGAGCGGCTGAGCACGCAGATGCAGAGCCTCGCCAGCCGGATCGACAGCTTCGAGGAACAGCTCGAGCGCCGGCGTCTGACGCTGCAGAAGGAATTCCAGGCCGCCGACGAAGCGATCTCGCAGATGAATGCGCAGGTGTCGTCGCTGTCGGCGCTCGGCGGCCAGTATCGACTGTTCTGAGGAACCCTGAAGAAATTCGTGACGGGCCGCCGGGCCCGTGGATCGATGACGTCTCACGCGTAGAACTCGGAGTGTTGGTGTGAACGGAATGAAGCGCGGGATCGACGCCTACCGTCGGACCGAAGCACAATCGGCGTCTCCCCTGCAGCTCGTCGTCATGCTCTACGACGGGGCGCTGCGATTTCTCAACGAAGCTCGCGCCGCGCACGCGCGCAGCGACATGCGCGCGCGCGGCGCCGCCCTTCGGCGTGTCGCGGCAATCGTTGCCGAATGCCAGTCGACGCTCGATCTCGAGCGCGGCGGTGCGGTGGCGGCGGAGCTGGATCGTCTCTACAGCTATATCAGCGCGCGGCTGCTCGACATCACCGTGAAACGCGATGCGACGGCCATCGACGAGACGTACAAGCTGATGTCGACGCTGCGCGAGGCGTGGGCACAGGCGGCCACCTCCGGCGTCATCGCGACGGCGGCGCCGCCGCCCGCGGAAGTGGCGCTCAGGCCATAAGTGCCGGCCTGGCCGACTGCCCTTCCACGTCCTCCGCGGACGGAGCGGATACGACTCGAAGGAGGGTGACGGTTCGATGCCACAGGATCTGCACGCCATGGTCGCCGAGTACCGGGCCGGCCTCGACGCCGAGATCGCCCTCCTGCGCCAGCTCGACTCGCTGTCCCAGCGCGAGAACGAGGCCAGCGTCGGCGGCGACTACTCGATGCTGCGCCGTGTTCACGACGCGCGCGACGCGGTAATGAGCCATCTGGTCGCACTCGAGCACGACCTCAAGCCTCTCCGGGCGCAGCTCGCCGCCGAACGGCACGTCTTGCGAAGAATGACCGAGTTCGAGCCGGTGGCGGCGCTCCACACGGAAGCGTCGGAGATGGTGGCGCGCATCATCGCATCCGACAAGCAATCGATCGCCGCGCTGCAGGAAGCCGAACAGGCACGGCGCGCCGCTGCCAGCGCCATGGAGAAGGGCGAGACGACGCTGCAGGCCTATCGCCGGGTGATCGCCCCCACCGCGCCCAACGCGACCCTGGTCAACCGGCGAGGCTGACGAGCCCCGAGCCCCGGAGCCCGAGTCCCGGATCCCGAGCCCCGGATCCCGGGAGAATTCACCCCCCGCAGCCGAATGTCGCGGCGAGGAAGGTGGCGTCGTGCCGAAAGCCGGCCGCGTCGTACAACGCTCGCGCCGCGTGGTTGTGCTCGGAGACGAGCAGCGTGATCGCCTTGTAGCCGCTCGCCGCAAGGCAGGCGCAGGTGTCGTCGAGCAGCCGTGCCCCGACCTGACGCCGGCGCAGCGCCGGATCGACGGCGAGCTGCACGAGGTGGGCGATCCGCGGGGCGATCTCGGTGACCAGCGCCACGGCGCGAATCAGGTCGCGGTCACGCACGACGCGGCTCGCGTCGCTGTTCAGCGTGCCGCATGCGGCAAAGCCGGTCAGGTTTCGTACGTACCGCTCCCATTCCTCAGGCAGGTTGTCGGGCGCGAAGAGCGCGCCCGATTGACGATCGTAGGCGCGCGAGAGGAGCGCTGCAGTCGCAACGACGTCGCTCTCCTGCCACGCGTCGGCCGCGACGGCCGGCGCACTCGCGCGCACCTGGTCTCCGGCCGGCGCGATCGGCCGCTCGGCGAGCGCCCGCGAGAGGTAGAGGTGCGATTCGACCTCGAAGCCGCGGTGGGTCAGCCCCGAGCGGAGCGCGACCGCGCCGTCGAAGAGCATGGTGCGAACCGACCGGGCCTGTTGCGATCGCGCCGCGTCCAGCACGCCGCCGATGAGCGCGTCGGTGGCGTCCACGTGATCGGCGGTCAGGCCGCCGATATCGACCCGGTGCTCTTCGAAGACGTAGAACGTCGTACCCCGTACGCGGCCGGCGCCGTCGATGGCAAGCAGCCCTGGAAGGCCCCAGGTGGTGCGCGCGGCCTCGACTTCGCGCCAGACGGGAGCCGGATCCCACTGGAGGTGCCGCAACCAGCGCTGACGCTCGGCCTCGTAAACAGGTGCCAGCAGCTCGTACGGCGCATCGCGCCAGTCGCGAAGCTTCATTTCCGGCGGCGAAGCCGCTCGACGATCGCCGCCATCGGCTGGCGCGCCCCCGCGGCAGACCGGTTCGCCTCGCGTATGAGGGCGTACACTTCCTGCCGGTGCACCGGCACGTCGGCGGGCGCGACGATCCCGAGGCGCACGCCGTCGCGGCCCACGCGCAGCACGTGGACCTCGATCCCATCACCGATCATGATGGACTGACTGCGGCGGCGCGTGAAGACGAGCATGGCTAGCGAGGCTCCGCCTCAGACCAGCGAGCATGGAAGGAGTGGCGCCGCCTCGCTAGCTGGCAGTATCTTCTGCCCGCGCTCCGCGCGGGCGGGCCGTCTTGACCAGGGAAGAACCCGGTTCATCCGTGAAGAACTGGCGGTCAAGCCGGCAGGCAGTCTCGCCGGTCGGGGTTCCCGTTCCAAATCTGAGAGGCCTGTTCCCTTCTCGCACAGGGACTTTCCGCACTTCGCGCTCCTG
>DASUGM010000020.1:0-14760 GCA_036274055.1 Vicinamibacterales bacterium
GCCGGGACAAAGATTGCCAACCCCGCTATCTGCCAGGGCGTCCACGCCAGCGCCCCGCCGTACCGGAACAGAAGGAAGCCAAGGACGACGACCACGAGAAGCAGGCTGCCGAAATTCAGTTTCAAGGATCCTCTTTGGACGCCGAAAAGTGACCAAGGCCAAGCGCCGGCGGGCGTGCCTGCTGGCAGTGATTCTACGCCCCGGAGTCAGTCGGTGGACACCTCGGCGATGTGCTGCTCGCGCGATTTGATGCGGGCCTTGGCGGTGTCGCTGATGTGACGGAAGCGCATTGACGAGTTCGTCGAGTAGAAGCGCACCCGTTTGCCGTAGCGCGTCACGGCTTCGATGCCGAGCGCGGTAGCCAAGTGCGTCTTCCCGGTTCCCGTGCCGCCGGTGAGCACCGGGCTCACGGCGGGCGTGGAGCAGGCCGAAAACATCTGCTGATTGCGAACAGTAAGCCTTGTTCTTGAGCCTCTGAAGTGGTCACAGTGACTACATGGCAAAGAATCGCGTCGGCGCGAGAGAATTGAAGGTGCGCCTCGGCACCTACCTCCGCCGTGTTCGGCAGGGGCACCGGCTCGTCGTCACCGATCGCGGGCAGCCTGTGGCCGAACTGCGCCCGATCGGCGGCGAGGCAGGAGCGGGGACCGTGCTCGCCGAGTTGGAAGCGAGGGGCGTGGTGACTCGCCCGACGCGCAAGCGGCCCACGCCGTTCAGATTTAATTGAGAGCCGCGGCCAACCTCTGTCCGCAGCCGTGCTGAAGGATCGCGAGGACCGGTTCTGATGCGGCTCTTCGACGCCAACGCCCTTGCCAAGCGCTACGTCCGAGAGAAGGGCACCGTCAAAGTCCGCCGTCTCCTGTCGTCCCGACCTCGCAGCGACCAGTCGGTACTCTGCCGTTGAGATCGCGTCAGCCTTGACCCGCCGGGCCCGCGAAGGAGCCCTGACCAACGACGATCGCGATCGCGCCGGTCGCATTCGATGAGCGGCTCCTTGCTGCGGCGCGGAAGGAACGCGTCACGGTTGTGTGACCGGCTTCGACCGCGCGTGACTCCGCATGGCTGCCATGCCACGCACGCCTGGCGAGTCCCGAATTCATCAGGCTCACGCGCCACGGCGCGAAGCGCGTCAACGACACGGCTCGGCTCGCGATCGCTTGTTACCTTGGTGTCACCCGAAGCGTTAGGCTTCGGCCTAAGGACGATCGATTTTGAGTGTTTGCTGAGAAAATCTGGAGCCGGCGATCGGACTTGAACCGATGACCTGCTGATTACGAATCAGCTGCTCTACCAACTGAGCTACGCCGGCCTGGCGGGACGCGCGCGGGCACAGACCACGTCCGTGCCCGCGACGAGAACTTCAAAAGCCTACCACACGCACTTATCGGCGCCGCGCCGCCTTCCGTCCCGATCGCGCCGCCTTGCGCGCAGACCGCGCTGCTTTCCGCCCCAGGCGCCGAGTGTTTCTCGCCACTTTCCTGGCGACCTTCCTGATCTTACGCGGGAGCTTGGCGGCCTTCCTGGCGGCACGCCTGCCGGTCCGCTTCGCGACCCTGGCGGTCTTTCTCGCAGCGGCTTTACCCTTGCCGGCAGCCTGCTTGACCGTGACGGCAACCTTTGTCTTCGCCGGCGCCTTGGCAGGTGTGGCTTTGGCCGTCGCCTTCGTCGCCATCGACCTGGCGGCGGTGACCGCGCGCGCCGCCGTGTCGCGCACCGCGGCAGCGGCGGCCTGCGCCGTCGGCTTCACGGCCGCCACGGCGGCGTTGACCTTCGGCTTGACCGCGGCGACCGCCGCTTCGACTTTCGGCTTGGCGGCGGCAATCGCGGCGTCGACCCTGGGTTTCGCTTCGTCGTACAGATGCTCGGCTTGCGCGGTGATTTTGCCCATCGCCGCGCCGATGGTCTCGGCGGCAGAGGTGAGCAGATCGGGTTGCGTCGCTTCCTTCGGATCGGTTTCGGACATTGAGGGCTCCCGGATGGCTCACTCTACACCCGCAGAGCCATGGAACGTTCTTCGGTTCGGGACTTCGGAAGTTCGGGCGTTCCGTTCTCTCGTTCTCTTGCCCGGCGCCTGTGAACGCGAGCACGAGCGAACGAAAGCACCGAACGCCCGAACTTCCGAAGTTCCGAACCCAAGAACGCCGATGTATATTGACCCCGTCTCCCGGAGGCCATGATGACGCGCGATGAGGTGCTGAAGTTCCTCGCCGATCGGCAGAGCGCATGGGAAGCGCGCGATCCGGCGGCGCTCGCGCGGTTCCATCATCCGGAATGCGTCGTCGAGAGCCCGATTTTCGGAACGGTGGCGCGGCGCGACGCGATCGAAGTGTCGTATCGCGATTTGTTTCACGTGTTCGAGGACTGGACGCTCACCGGGCACGAGGTCATCGTCGACGGCGACCGCGCGGTGCAGCTGTTCTCGGTGCACGCGACCCACTCGCGCGAGATGTTCGGCGTCAGCGCCACGCACCGCCGGTTTGAAATCCGCGGCGCGCTGGTGATCTCCTTCCGCGACGGACTCATCGGTCACGAGCGGCGGATCTACGACTTCACCGGGATGCTGATTCAACTCGGCGTGATCAAGCCCAAGCTCTGACGGCGTTCACTTCAGGTTGTCGCGCAGCGTCTTGATCTCGGGCCGGTGCTTCGCGGCAGGATCGATCTTGTCCAGGGCGTCAAGCGCGGCACGAGCTTTCGCCCAATCCTTCAGGCTCACGAAAATGGTCGCGGCATGCACGTGCATGATCGCGGTGGCCGGCGACTCGGCAACCAGTTCCATATACGGCCTGGCGGCGGCGTCGTCGCCCAGCAGGTGATAAATCCACCCGAGCGTATCGGCGACGGCGTTCGACGGCAGCGACTTGAACGCGCGTTGAGCGAACGGCAGCGCTTCCGCCGGATTGTTGTGCTCGAGCGCCAGCATGTATGCGAGGTTGTTCAACGCCACGCCGTTCCTGGGGTCGAGTGCGACCACCCGTCGATAACGGGCAATCGCCTCGTCGTAGTCCTGCCGATCCGCGGCGATTTCGGCCAGTTGATGCTGAGCAATGCTCAATCGCGGTTCGAGATCGGTCGCCTGTGTCAGCAGTGATTCGCCGGCGGCGCTGTTGCCACGCGCGAACTGCACATCGGCCTTGAGCGCGAGGCGCACCGCGTCCGCCCGTAATCCGCCCCTGGATGCGGCGGCGACGCGGCGCGCCGAAAAAGTCGCGGGCAAGTCGGTCGCCGGATCGATCGCCGCGGTGGTTGGCGATTCAGGCGCGTGCGGTTTCGCAAACGGCGCACACAAGGGATCGCCCAGGACAATCGTCTGCCAGCTCAGGAACGGCATCGCGAAATAGAACGATTCGGCGAGATTGAATCCGGCCAGATAGACCGGGAAGAGAATCTGCGGACGAATCGTCGCATCCAGGTAGGGCTCGGCCACGTTGGCCGAGACGCCGGTGAGGCCGGCGCGCACCAGATCGCCGGCCAGCGACGACAATCCAATCGTGTCCGGACGCCAGTCGGCCGGAGGTTCGACGAACGTGCGGCCATCGCTGCCGACGAACAGGCCGCCGATGGCGCCCGGCGCGAACGTCAGGCCCGGCTCGCGCACGCGATACGCCGGATCGCTCGATCCGAATCCGTAATAGCCGATCACGGCGGTCGTCGACGCCGCGAGCGCGGCGCTCGATTCGAGCACGACGGGATGTCCATTCGCAGACAGCGTGTCGGCGGCGGACTGGAGCCAGGCGTTGCCGCCTCGATCGAACGATCCCGCGCGCTGGTCGAGCACCACGGCGTCGACCGGCAGCGGCGCACGCCCGCGCTCGATCAGGCCGAGCGCGTCTTTCACCGTGAAGCCGTCGATCCGGGTGACGAGATAGAGCTCCGAGTTCTCACGCGTGAACGGCTGCGCCGTCGAGAGCGGCGCGGCGCCCAGGTACCGCGGGTTGTCGACGCGGCCAATCGCGGGCAGCGACGGCGTGTCGAGCATCGGCCTCGAGAGGAATTCGGACTCGACGGTTTCTTCGCCGTCCTCGGACGCGGTCATGCCGCGCACTCGAAGCGGCACCCGTTCGTCGCGCAGATAGTACGGACTGCTGGAGAGTCCGACGACCGCCGCGGGCGGCGCTTCGATCATGCGGCGATAGAGCAGCGTCAACTCCGAGTCGACGCTGGCCATCGTCCCGTCGCTGCCGCGGGTGCCGCGGATTCGCAGGGGAATGCCCTTGGTCAGGACGATGTAGAGAATCTGATCCTGCAGTCCGGTGCGGGTCAGATAGGACGCAATCGGCCCCTGAATGGTGAGCTCGAAGGCGGTCCGCGAGATCTGTTCAGTCGTCGGTGCGTTGAGGTGAACGACGTGATCCAGCGGGATGCGCCGGCTGCGCACGTACGCATCCGCGATCTCGCCCGAGGCGGGACTCGCATCGTTGGTGACGACCAGCACCCGCCGTTCCGGCGGCGAGACGTGAATCGCGCCGGCGGCGAGGGTCGCCGCAAACACCAGGCAAAACTGCGGCGTCGGCGAAGCAGTTTGAACCCGCACGATCCGAGAACAGGGGCAAGACCTGTTCCAGGAAGGGCCGGGCGGAAAACGCCAGGCGCCGCGAACCGCGGCCTTCGGGAATACCAACAGAGGCCAGCCGTCGCGCCATGTTTGCTTGAATCACAAAAAGAAACGGCGACGGACTCGGGCAGGTGAGTCCGCCGCCGTTTGGCTCAGTCCCCGTGACCAAGCCGACGACAGGGGTCGAAAACCCGTGGGCAGGGCGCCCGTGCGCCCTGCGCCGGGGGAGACTACGCGAGCACGCGAATGACGACGCGGCGGTTCTGTTCACGACCCGCCTTGGTGTTGTTTGGCGCCGCCGGCTTGTCCTCGCCGTAGCTGATCACGTTCATGCGGTGCAGCGGAATCTGGTGCGTCTCGTAGAGATAACGCTTCACGGCTTCCGCGCGCTCCAGGCCGAGCTTCTCGTTGGCCAGCTTCGCGCCGGTGTTGTCGGTGTGACCTTCGATTTCGAAGTAGGCGCCCTTCGGGTCGGCTTTCAGCTGGCTGACCATCGCGTCCAGCGCGGCCTTTGCCTCGTCGGGCAACATGGCCTTGCCGAACTTGAACTTGCCCTGGTCTTCGCTCAGCACCACTTCGTAGACGATCTTCTTGGACGCCTTGTCGACGGCCTCCGCCTTCGCGTCGGCGGCGCGCGCCGCGTCCGCCGCGCTGCCGGCCTTGGCGTCGGCCGCGTTGGCTGCCGCGCCCGCCTTGTCCGCTGACGTCTGCGCCGCGCCGGCCTTGGTGTCGACTTCGCCGATGCGCGCTTCGTTCTGTTTCGTCCGTTCCTGGGTCTGCTCGAGCGACTGGCTGACCGTATCGACCTTGCCGCTGACGCTGCCGACCTGCTTGTTCACGTATCCCTTGGTCGCGCACGCGGACGTTCCGGCCGCGGTGAGCGCAAGGGCCATTGCTGCAACGATGACACGACGCATGATGAACCTCCTCCTAGTAGCCAGCCGGAATGCCGCGCACGACGTACCCGCTTCGCGCCCGCACCACGAGGTTCTTGTCCTTCGTGCGCAGGTCGATCGGGTGCCATCCCGGTTGGCCGTCCGGTTCAAATGCGATCAGATACTGCTGTCGCAACTCCGTAGTGATTTGCCGCGCCGCCGCACTCGACTGCGCGGGTCCGATGCCGGCGAAAATCTCCCCGCCGGTAAAACGCGCCAGCTGCGCGAGCGGCCCTTCGAGGGCGGCCGCGAGCTGCTCCTCGTTGACGACCGTCTGTCCCGCACGATCCAGCGGAGAGACGACGACGATGATGTAGACCGGCACATCGATCCCGCTCGCGAGCTTCGACACTTCGGCGGGCGTGAGCCGGCTGGCGTTGTCGGCGCCGTCGGTCAGCGCCACGACCGCGCGGCGGGCGCCGCCGCGCTCCGACAGGATGCGACCGGTCTCGGCAATCGCATCGAAGAGCGAGGTCGCGCCGAACGGCCGATCCACGCGGTCGAGCTGCGCGAGGATGTCGCCCGGCGCCGGGGCAATCGGCTGCGCTTCACGCAACCCCTTGTCGAACACGAACAGCCCGGCTTCGTCCTTGCCTCCGCGCAACCAGCTGATCAGGTGATAGGCGTTGGCCCGGGCGGCGGCCCGCTTTTCGGCGACGCCCATGCTGCCGGAGAAGTCGACGAGCAGGCCCAGCGTGATCGGCGAGTCGTCGGTGCGGAAATCGGAGATGCGCTTCGGAGTGCCGGAGTCGAGCAGTTGAAAATCCTCTTGCGTCAGCGTCGTCACCGACTTGCCTTGCCGGGTGCGGACCGTGGCCGCGACCGCGACCCGCTGCACGGACGCGCGGAATGTCGGCCGCTGATCCTGTCCCGCGGCCATGCCGACCGAACCGGCCAGCCCCGCCACGATGAGACTTCCTACCCAGAAACGCATTCGGCCTCCTCTACTTCAACTTCCTTGCCAACCCTATCGGCAGGAATCAACCCGAAAAGTACGGCCTTTTAGGGGCGGAAACCGGTGGGCGTGTAAGAGTTACGTGGTACAACCGAGGGAGTTTTGACACCCGACGGCTCACTGGCGGAGGACTCGTGACGACGCGACGGCTGGCGCGGGCCGTCGGCACCCTGGTGCTGGCGCTCGCTTCGATGGCTCAGAGCCGGACCAACGACGCGCTCGCCGAAGCGCGCCGCATGTACAACGCGCAGAAATTCGACGCCGCGATCGCCGCCGCGATCGAAGCGCGCAAGCAGGCCGGCCTGGCCGACGCCGCCGCGGTTGTGCTCGCGCGGGCGCGGCTCGAGCGCTTCCAGCAGACCGCCGATCGCACCGAACTCGGCGCCGCGCGCGACGTGTTGAAACTCGTCGACGCGACCCGGCTCTCGAGGCGCGATCACACCGAGTTCCTGATCGCGCTTGGCGAATCGTTGTATCTCGACGACGACTACGAGCTCGACGATCGCTACTCGGCCGCCGCCGAACTGTTCGAGATCGCGCTCGATCGCGCCGACGAGTTCGATCAGAAGGGACGCGATCAACTGTTCGCGTGGTGGGCGGTCTCGCTCGATCGTCACGCGCAGCGCAGCCCGGACACCGAGCGTCGCGCCAACTACGACCGGATCCTGGCCCGCGCGCAGAAAGAACTGGGGCGGGCGGACGCCGCGATCTCCGCGTCGTACTGGCTCGCCGCGGCGGCGCGCGGCGCGCGCGACCTGCCGCGGGCGTGGAGCGCGGCGGTGGCCGGGTGGATCCGCGCCGGATCGCTGGGCGCGCGCGGGGCGGCGCTGCGCGCCGATCTCGACAATCTGATCGTCCAGGTCATCCTGCCCGAACGGGCGCGCGAGCTGCTGCCCGGCGCCGACCCGCAGCCGGCGATGGCGCTGCTGCAGGAGCAGTGGAACGGCGTGAAAGATCGGTGGAAGTAACGCGGGCGATCAGTATTTGATCAGCAGCAGGGCCACCGCGGCCGCCTTGTCGGCGAGCTGCTCCGCGTACATGTAGTTCTTCAGTTTCAGATAGGTCTTCGACATTCGAATCAGGCCGACCGCGTTGTCGTACTGGGCGCGCGCCTCCTGACCGAGCCGATCGCGGACGACGCGATTCAGATTCTGCTCGGCGGTGTTGAGCGTCGCGTTGGTCCGATTCTCGGTCGCGTTGGCGTCAGGCGTCGTTTGCAGCGTCGATGGCGGCGTCGTCGGTTCGGTTGGCGGCGTGGCGACGGGCGGTGGCGGCGTCGACGGCGCCGGTCGCGGTGGCCGCGCCGGCGGCGGCACCGGATCGCGCGTCGGATTCGTGGTCGAGCTCACCGGCGTCGGTTCGGGCTCGGGCGCTGGCGGTTCGAGCACGACCGGCGTCACGATCGGCGCCGGCGCCGGCGGCATGTTGAGACCGGGCGCGGGCGCCGGCGTGCGTGCCTGGACGCGCATGCACGCCGCCGCGCTCGCGGCGAGAATCAGCATCGCGATCACTCGGGAGAGAGGGTCCCGCACGGCTGTACAGATTATGACGCAGCCGGCGCGTTGGCGGCTCGAAAATTCCCGGTTTTCGCGCGGCGAATCTGCGCCGGCGCCGCCGGATCGGCCTGACGCAGAATCACCTTGAACGTCGTGCCCCGGCCGGGCGTCGACTGCACCGCGATGTCGCCGTCGTGTAACTGCACGGTGCGGTAGACGAGCGACAGGCCGATGCCGCTGCCATGCTCCTTGGTCGTGTAATACAAATCGAAGATGCGGTCGAGCTGCTCGGGGCCGATGCCGACGCCGGTGTCCTCGAACAGGATTTGCACCCGTTCGTTGGGCAGCGCGGCCGCGGCGATGACCAGCCGGCCGCCGTTCGGCATCGCTTGACAGGCGTTCAGCGCGAGGTTGAGGAAGGCCTGTTGCAGGAGGCCCGGATCCGCGCTGGCCGGCGGCAGATCGGCGGGGACGTCGATGCGCACCTCGATGCCTTTGGTCGTCGCCTCGGCGTGGACGATCGGCATCAGCTCGTCGAGCAGCGGCCGGATCGCCACCGGTTGCAGCCGCAAGTCCTCGGGCCGCGTGAACTTCAGGAAGCCCTGCACGACCTCGTCGAGCCGGCGCATCTGCGCCGCGATGATGCTGACGTGTTCCATCGCGTCAGGCGCGTCAACGAGCTTCATGCGCAGCAGCTCGAGATGGATCATCGTCGCGTTGAGCGGGTTCTTCACTTCATGCGCGATTCCGGCGGTCAACTTGCCGAGCGCGGCCAGCTTGCGCGAGTAGCTCAGCGTCGATTCGACCTGGCTGAGATACGTCAGGTTGCGCGCGACCACCATGACGCCCAGAATCTGGCCGCTGTCGTCTTCCACCAGATGGGTGACCAGCAGCCGTTCGCCGCCGCCGGGCACCTGGACCGTTTTCGGCTCCACCGACGCGCGGTCCGCGAGGACCGTTTCGATGACCGTCCGGTACGGATGGCCGACCGGCAGCACCTGGTCGATCAGGCCCTCCGGCGCGCTGAGAACCTGACGCATCGCCGGGTTGGCGAAGAGCAACGCCCCCTCGGGACTGAACAACGCGACCGCGTCTTCGAGATTTTCGACGACGCTCTCGAGCGTGGCGCGCTGATCAGCCAGTTCTTCGCGATCCGCCGCCAGCCGCGCGCTCACCGCCTTGAACGAATCGCCGAGGTTGCTGAGCGACGCGTCCGGCGGCAGGTCGACGTTGACGTCGAGCTCGCCGCGGCCCAGCCGCGCCAGCCCGCTGTGGATGATGTGAATCGGCCGCAGCGTGACTTGGGCGAGCAGCATCGCGACGATCGTGCCGATCAGGAACGCCGCCAGCGTCGTCAGCAGCGGCGTGCGCATTTCCTTGGCCATCGCCGTCTGCATCAACAGCGTCGAGATGCCGACACGGATCTGGCCGATCTCTTTTTTCGTCTCGGTGATCGTCAGCGGCTTGCGGACCTCGAACGAGCGCCCGCCTTTGGTGAGGATCGTCTTCGCCGTAGCGATCATGCCTTGATCGATGAGCGCCCCGAGCTCGTCGACCGGCGGGAGCACTTCGCCGATCCGGGCCGGGTCGGCGTGCGCGAGCACGACGCCGTTGGGGTCGGTGATCGCCGCGTAGAGCACGTCCTTCGACAGCAGGCTGGTCTGCATGATCGTCTGCATGCCGGAGTCGGTGGGGACCGCGAACGGCTCGCGGCCCTCGATCATGACGTCGAAGGTGCGCTGGAACAGCGCGTCGGCAATGAACTGCGCGCGCAGCCGCGTTTCCTCGAGACGCATCGTCAGCAGCGACTGCACGTACCAAGCGCCGAGCAGGAGCGCGCCGACGCCCGCGAGCAGCGCGAAGCCGAGCACCTGCTGGGTCTTGAGGCTCAGGCGCATCAGGATTCGGCCGCGTCCTCGTCGCTGGACCTGGCGGGCTTGAGCGCACGATTCAATTTGTTGTGCAGCGTCTTGAGGCTGATCCCGAGCAGTTCCGCGGCGCGCGTCTTGTTGCCGCCGGTGTGCGACAGCGTGACGTCGATCAGCTGACGCTCGGCCTCATCGACGGTCGTGCCCGGCGTCAGGCCGCCGCCGGGCGCGCCGGCCGCGCCTGGCGCGGACGGACCGGCCAGTGGCGGCAAATCAGCCGGCTCGATGACGTCGCTCTTGGCGACGATGGTCGCGCGCTCCATCACATTGCGCAGTTCGCGGACGTTGCCCGGCCAGTGATAGCGCTCGAGCATCTGCATCGCGCGCTCGGCGATGTCGACCACCTGCCGGCCGTTGCGTTGCGCGAACTCGCGGAGGAACGCGTGCGCGAGCAACGGGATATCGCCTTTGCGCTCGCGCAGCGGCGGCAGACGCAGCGCAAAGACGTTCAGGCGGTAGAACAAATCCTCACGCAGTTTGCCCTGGCGCACCGCCTCTGGCGGATCGACGTTGGTGGCGGCGACGACGCGGATGTCCACGGATTGTTCGCGCGACCCGCCGAGCGCCCGGAACGATCGCTCCTGCAGGACGCGCAGCAGCTTGGCCTGCGTCGCCGGCGTCATCTCCGCGATTTCGTCGAGGAACAGCGTGCCGCGATTCGCCAGCTCGAACGCGCCTTGCCGCCGCGCGATCGCGCCGGTGAACGCGCCCTTCTCGTGGCCGAACAGTTCCGACTCGAGCAGGGTGTCGGGAATCGCTGCGCAATTGAGAGGCACGAATGGATGCGATGCGCGCGGGCTGAGCTGGTGCACGGTCTGGGCGACCAGTTCCTTGCCGGTGCCCGACTCGCCCGTGACCAGCACCGAGGCGCTGGTCGGCGCGGCCTGCTCGAGCAGCTGATAGATCTTCCGCATCTCGATGCTCGCGCCAATCATCTTGCCGAACGTGCCGCGTTCCTGGAGCTGGCGGCGCAGCACGCGCATCTCGCGCTGGGTGCCGTGCCGCTCGACGATCTGATCGAGGAGGATTTTGAGGCGCTGCGGATCGACGGGCTTGGCGACGTAGTCGTAGGCGCCGGCCTTGAGCGCCGAGACGGCGGTTTCCACCGTGCCCTGGGCGGTCATCAGCACCACGGTGATGTCGTTCTCGAACTGCTGCTTGAGCGCCGCGAGCAGCTCCAGCCCGGTCATCTTGGGCATCACCAGGTCGCTCAGCACGATCGTCGGCCGCATTGAGGCGGCGCGCTCCAGGCCCTGCTGGCCGTCGCTGGCCGCTTCGACTTCGTAGCCCCAGCTGGTCAGCAGCTGCTGCAGCCCGACCCGCTGTGCGGCGTCGTCTTCCACGAGCAGAATCCGATCGTCGGCTTCCGCTCCTCCTGCCCGATTTGCCATGCTCACCCCGTCCGGCCCATTGCGGTCTATGAGTATCGATCGGTTATACACTCCCGTGTTCGGCTACGGGAGGTAGGAAATGGCTCGGTCGATTGTTTCGCGACGATTTGGGTGGTGGGGCGTGCTTGCGACGACGCTCTTCGGCACGATGGCGCTTGGTCGACTCGTCGTGCCGGAGCCGGTGCTCCGCGCCGCGCCTGCGCGAGAGCGCGACGTGGAGGCGCAGGGCCGCGGCGGCCGCGGCGGCGGAGCGCCGGCCGCTCAGCCCGTCGCGCCGATGGCCTTCCGATACATGGGACCGGCGCCTGCCGGACGCATTGCGTCCGTGGTCGGCGTGCCCGGTGATCCAACCACCTACTACCTCGGCAACGCGTCCGGCGGCGTCTGGAAATCGACGGACAGCGGCGCGACGTTCGTCCCGGTGTTCGACGACCAGCCGGTGCAGGCGATCGGCGCGCTGGCGCTCTCGGCCAGCGATCCCAGACAGGTGTGGGCGGGCACGGGCGAGGGCTGGGTCATCCGTCCGAGCGACGTCACCGGCGACGGCATCTACAAGTCGACCGACGCCGGCGCGACCTGGAAGAACATGGGCCTGCGCGAGACCGGCCGCATCGGCCGGATCATCGTCCATCCGACCAACCCGAACATCGTCTACGCGTGCGCGGTCGGCAGAGCGACCGGACCGCAGCAGGATCGCGGCGTGTTCAAGACGGCCGACGGCGGGCAGACCTGGACGCGATCGCTCTTCGTCGATCCCAACACCGGCTGCTCGGGCCTCGCGATCGACGTCAACAACCCCGACATTCTGATCGCCGGCTCGTGGCAGCTGACGCAGCGGACCTGGGAGCAGTACAGCGGCGGCCCGGGCAGTGCCGTCTACATGACTCGCGACGCCGGCGCGACATGGAAAAAAGTCGAGAACGGCATGCCGCGATCGCCGCTCGGCAAGATCGACGTCGCGATCGCGCCATCGGACTCGAAACGGATGTACGCGCTGATCCAGACCGCCAATCAGGGATCGCTGTGGCGATCGGATGACGGCGGCACGAACTGGAACGTCGTCAGCTGGGATCGATCGCTGATCGGTCGCGCCGGCTACTACGTCCGGCTCGCCGTCAATCCGCAGGATCCCAACGACGTCATCGTCATGAACAGCGGCTTCCATCGATCGAAGGACGGCGGCAAGCTGTTCCCGGGAGGCGGCGGCTGCGGCGATTGCCACGACGTGTGGTTCGATCCGAAGGACGGCACACGTTACGTGCTGACCGACGACGGCGGCGCGACGATCTTCACGGCCAGCGGCCAGACCGGCGTACGCCTGCCGAACGGGCAGATGTATCACGTCGCGGTCGACAACCGGGTGCCGTACTGGATTTACAGCAACCGCCAGGACGACGGCACGATGCGCGGGCCGAGCACGAATCCCGAGCAGACCGGCAACGGCCGTCTCGCCGGCGCGTCCACCGTAGCCCCCGCCCCAGCCGCAGGAAGAGGGGGCGGAGGTGGAGGTGGCGGCGGCCGTGGCGGCCGCGCCGGCGGACCGGCATGGGAACCGAATCTCGGCGGCTGCGAATCCGGATTTACGCAGCCGCAGCCCGACAACCCTGACATCGTCTGGGGCTCGTGCTACGGCAACAAGCTCACGCGGTGGGACGCGCGGCAGGGCACGGCCCGATCGGTCTCACCCGCAATCATCACGTTCGATTCGGCGCCGGACAAGTCGAAGTACCGCTGCCACTGGACGGCGCCGGTCACCTTCGATGCGTTCGAGCCGAGCACCGTCTACTACGCGTGCCAGGTGATCTGGAAGACGAGCAACGGCGGCCAGAGCTGGACCCAGATCAGTCCGGACCTGTCGACGCAGGATCCAAGCATCATCGTCCCGAGCGGCGGCATCGTGCAGGACAACCTCGGCCAGTACTCCGGCGCGCTCGTGTACGCGATTGCGTCGTCGCCGAAGGAGAAGGGGCTGCTCTGGGCCGGCACCAACGACGGCAAGGTCTGGTACACGCGCAACGCCGGCGGCAAGTGGGTTGACGTCACCACCAACCTCAAGGGTGCGCCGAATCGCGGGACGATTACGCAGATCTGGCCGTCGACCTTCGACGCCGCGACCGCGTACGTCACCATCGACGGGCACCTCATCGATGATCGCAAGCCGTACGTCTTCAAGACGACCGACTACGGCGCGACCTGGAAGCCGGTGGTTGGCAACCTACCGGCGACGCATCCGCTCGATTACGCGCTCTCGGTCGTCGAGAACTCGAACAAGAAGGGCATGCTGTTCGCCGGCACCGGTCACGCGTTCTACTACTCGCTCGACGACGGCACGACCTGGACGCAGTTCAAGGAGGGCCTGCCGGCCGCGCCGGTGACCTGGGTCGTCTACGAGCCGCGCTATCACGATGTCGTCGTCTCGACGTACGGCCGTGGGTTGTTCATCCTCGGCGACGTCTCGCTGCTCGAGCAGACCGGACAGACCACCGTGCCGGCGGCGGCGCCGACAACGAGGCTCTTCACGCCGACCGCCGCGTTCCGCATGGCGCGCAACGGCAACGCCACCTTCAAGTTCTCGGTGGCGACCGCGCCGACGCAGCCGATCAAGATGGAGATCCTGAACGCGGCTGGTGAGGTGATCCGCACGCAACAGTTCTCAGGTGCGCGGCCCGGCCTGAACCAGGTGTCCTGGAACCTGATGTACGAGCCGGCGAAGATGGTCGAGATTCGGACCACGCCGAAAGAGAACCAGTACATCTGGTCGGAGCCGGATTTCTCCGGCAGCGAGATCCGCTACGTCACGCACTGGGGCATCGGGCCGACGACGGCGACGCCGATCGCGGCGCCGGGCAAATACTCGGTGCGGCTGACGATCGACGGCAAGCCGTTCACCGAGCCCTTCACGGTGTTGAAGGATCCGAAGATTGTCTCGTCGGACGCCGACCTGGTCGAGTCGACGACGCTGCAACTGAAGATCCGCGACGCGATCAGCGAGACGTCCGGTGTCGTCAACCGCCTCGAGATCATCCGCAAGCAGATCGAGGACGTGCTCAAAGACAAGCGCGGGCAGGACGAAATCGAGAAGCCGCTGATGGATCTCGACACCATGCTGTTTGGCACCGAGTTGCGGCTGGTCACGCGTCAGGATCTGCTCAGCGACGACAAGTACTTCGCCGACTCGTACCGGGTCTACATGAACCTGCTCTGGCTGGGCGGCGCGGTGGGCACGGGCGCCGGCGACGAAGGCGGCAGCGCCGACTACAAGCCGCGAGACGTGGCCTATGAGATCTTCGCCGATCAGCTGCGGCAACTGGCCGAAGCGAAGGTCCTGTTCGAACACCACGTCGCCACCGACATTCCCGAGTTCAACAAGAAGATGAGCGGGAAGATTCCGGCAATCACGACCGCAGGCGCGGGCCGGGGCGGCGGACACTAGGCCCTAGGCCCTAGGCCCTAGGCCCTAGGCGCTAGGCCCTGGGCCCTGGGTGGTTCTCAAAAAGGCC
>DASUGM010000021.1:0-3946 GCA_036274055.1 Vicinamibacterales bacterium
TGAGTGGCGCTGCGCCTCGGAAGGTGCTTGGTGTGGCGTGAAGCCTTGGCTCGATCGCGCGATCGCGCGATGCACTGCCATCGCCCGATCACCCGATCGGCGATCGCCCATGCTCGTCAAGGGTGAACGATGTTGATCGAGAAGCTGATCGGCGCGCTGATGCCGCCGACGTCGAAGACGCGCACGCAGTAGGTGCCCGGATCGATCGACCCGCTGAACTGGGCGCCGCTGTTGGCGGTCGCGGTCAGCGAACTCATCGGCAGGCACCCGGTGGTTCCAAATTCGGGGATGCCGACGGACATGCCGACCGGCGCCGGGGCGCCGGTCAGGGTGATGCTGTAACCACCCGCCTGCGGCACGACGAACGTCCGCGCCGAGGTGCCGCCGACGGCGAGCAGGCTGTTGAAAGGCTCGGTCTGCGGCGACGTCGCCGGCGTGGTGATCGGCTCGACCGGGAAGATCATCCGGACCGCAAAATCAATCGACTGCGACAAGCCGCCGCTATCGGCGATGCGAACGCAGTAGATGCCTGGATCGATGCTGTACCGGATCTGCGCCTGCAGCGACGGCGACGCCTGCACGGTCTGCAAGGTCTGGCAGTCGATGCCGCGCGGCACGCCAAACCCGATCGTCAACGTCGGCGACAGCGTCGTCGACGTATTGACGACGCGCGCGCTGGCGAACGTGACCGCGACCGCGCCGCCGGAGCCCGAAGCGATCGAATAGAACGATGTGCCGCCGGGGGCCAGCGTGCCGGTGAAGACTTCGGTCCGGCTGACCGGTCCGACGTCGGTCGGCTCGGTCGGCACGGCGCTGTCGCCGCAGGCGATCGACACCACGGCGAGCAGGGCGATGAACACGATAGCGAAGCGTCTCATTGAGCTGGATGGGCGATGTTGATCGAGAACGTCGCCGTCGACGTCAGGTTGCCGACGTCCTGAATGCGGGCGCAGTAGGTCCCGGCGGGAATCGCGACCGACACCTGCCGGGTGCTGCCGGGCCCGGTGGTCAGCGTGTTCTCGCCGACGGCGCACGTCGTGCCCGACGGCACGCCCAGGCCGAGGTTGACGGTGTTGGCGGAGGTCTCGCCGTTTTCAGTCAGGCTCAGAAGCGTGAGGTCGATCACGCCCTGATGCGGCGACACGAACGAGTAAAACCGCGTGCCGCCAACCGGCAACGTGCCGGAAAACGACTCGACGGTAATGGCGCCGGTCCAGATTGTCGACGGCGTCGACGGCGGGTCGGTTTCATCGCACGACGCCGCCGCGACCGAAAGCGCAAGAACACAGATCCCGAGCAGTAAACGTCCCATCAACCCCGCATACATGGCAAAACGATCGTCAATAGTGACACGAGCGCGGCCCGCCCGCCAAACCAGTCAGACGCGGGCGGACGGCGATCAGCCGGTTATTTGCCGGCGATCCAGGCGCGGAGGGCGTCCGCGGTCTGCGCGCCGAGCCGGCGATCCGCCAGCACGCCGTCCTTGAACAGCATCGTCGTCGGAATCTGGTTGAGCGCTTCGGTCATCGCCAGGCGCGCCGGCGCGAGCGGAATCTCCGGCAGCGTGATCGCGCCCTGGCGGCGCAGGCGATCGACGTCGGCGCGCGGGCTGCTGAGCTCGACCGCGGTCAGCACTTTGACGTCGGTGCCGCTCGACGCGAATTGCCGCTGCGCCTGCTGCAGCCAGGCGAGCGCGTCGGGACTGTGCGCACTCCAGCTCGCCCAGACCATCACCAGCGCGAGGTGCGCGGCGGGCGCCGGCGTCTCGGGAAAGAGATCCGCCCACCTGGGCGCCGCGGGCACCTGCGTCTTCGGCGCCGGTAGCGGGCGCTCGGCAACGGCGAGCACGTTTTTCGCGGTGATGAAGCCGCGATAGTCGTCGCCGTCATAGCGGAAGTTCAGGCGACCATCCTTCGTCCAGCTGGGAAACAAGCTCGATCCCGGAAGGCCGGCGGTGACGACCCGCATGGTCCTTTTCTCGAGATCAATGACGACGACGTCGTAGGTCTTCGAGCCGCCGCGCGCGACGTGAAACGCGACGTACTTCCCGTCGAACGAGAAATCCGCCTTCGCGCCCTGCAGGCCGGTGTCGATGGTGTTGTCGCAGTTGTCGATGCCGCGAATCACGACGGCGCCGCGCACGAACGTCGAAATGCGGCGGCCGTCCTTCGAGATCAGCGGCCGATCGCCGACGCCGATGTCGGGGCACGGGGTGACGCGCGCGTGCGGCAGCACGGCCTTGTCCCCGTCGAGGTAGTAGTAGTTGCTCTGGATCGTCAGGATCAGGTTGCGGCCGTCGCGCTCTGCCCAGCTGAAGTAGTCGCCAAGTCCCACCGGCGCGACGTCACGCACGAGCGCGCCGTCCCGATGGTGGCGGATGGTGACGCTGCTCCGCCCGCCCTGGGCGAGGAAGATGATGCGCTCGCCGTCCAGCGACCAATACGCGTCGATGCCGGGCTCGGCAAAGAGGCGCTGTTTCGTCGTTAGGTCGACCACGGTCTGGGTCGTGCGAATGACGCGGGGCTGAACCGGATCCGGCATCTCGGAGGCGTAGGCCAGAAAGCGGCCGTCGGGCGAGATGCGCGCGTACGCGAACACGCCTTCGTTGGCGGCGAGGGGCAGGACGCGGTCGAAGACCGGCGCGGGGGCCGGGCGCGCGCCCTGCAGCGCGGCCAGGGCGGCAACAGCGAGGATCCATGGACGCATGGCAGGAGTTTAGACGGGGGCGGGGGTTCCCTACTAAACTTGAACGGTGGTTCACTTTTCGAACAACGGTTCGAGCCCGCGCCGCGCCCGCCGCCGCGATACCCGTCGCGACGAGATCCTGCGCGCCGCTGCCGGGATGTTCCGCGACCGCGGGTTTGCCGACACCGGCATGCGCGACATCGCCGAGGCCGCCAACCTGTCGGCCGCGAACCTCTACCACTACTTCAAGGGCAAGGACGAGATTCTCTATTACTGCCAGGACCGCGCGGTTGATCGCATGCTCGAGGCGATCGGCCGGGCGCAGCGCGAGCGCGGGCCGGCGCCGGCGCGGCTGCGCGGCGTCCTGCTGTCGCACATCCGGACTCTGCTCGACGAGATTGAAGGCGCGACCGCGCATCTTCAGGTCGAGGCGCTGTCGCCGGTGCGGCGCGCCCAGATTGTCGCCAAGCGCGATCGCTACGAGCACGCGCTGCGGCGCCTGATTGCCGAGGGCGTGAGGCGCGGCGAACTGGTGGCGCCCGATCCGGCGCTGGCGGCGCGCGCGATGCTGGGCGCGCTGAACTCCACGGTCACCTGGTTCGACCCGAGCGGCGCGAAGAGCGCTGACGGCGTCGGCGCCGCGATCGTCGATTACCTCATTCGCGGCGTCGCGGCGACGCCGGACGCCAGGGCGCGCGGACGCCAGCCCGCGAGGAAGATTCCATGAACCTGAGACTCTCGTTCACCGTCAACGGCGAGCCCGTCGACGCGCTCGTCGATCCGACCAAGACGCTGCTCGAGGTCCTGCGCGAAGACTTGCAGCTGACCGGGACCAAGCACGGCTGCGAACTCGGCGAGTGCGGCGCCTGCGCCGTCCTCCTTGACGGGCGGCCGGTGTTGTCGTGCCTCGCCCTGGCGGAAGAGTGCCAGGGACGATCGATCACGACGGTCGAAGGACTGGCCCAGGACGGCCGGCTGCATCCGCTGCAGGATTGCTTCGCGGACCTCGGCGCATCGCAGTGCGGCTACTGCACGCCGGGGATCCTCGTGACGGCAAAGGCGTTGCTCGATCGCGAGCCGCGGCCGTCGCGCGAGCGAATCGCCGAAGCACTGTCGGGAAACCTTTGCCGCTGTACCGGCTACGTGCAGATCATCGACGCGGTCGAAGCCGCGGCGCGCCTGCTGCCGGAGGCGCCACGATGAGCCGTCCGACCCGCATCGTCGGTCAGCCGCGGCGGCGGGTCGATGGCCGCGCCAAGGT
>DASUGM010000022.1:0-3137 GCA_036274055.1 Vicinamibacterales bacterium
ATCTGCCGGCGCTGCGCCAGCGCGCCGCCGCGGCGCCCAACAACTTCATCAGCCAGCTCGAGCTCGGCCGCGCGCTCGCGCGCAACGGTGATGCCGCCGGCGCGCGTCCGGTGCTCGAGAAAGCCGCGCAGCTGGCGCCGCAAGCGACCGGCGCCGAGAGCCCGAGGATGCTGCTGGCCAAGATCGCCGTCGATCAGGGCGACGTGACCCGCGCCCGCCGCGAACTGCGTGAGCTGCTCGTCAACGACCACACCAACATCGCCGCCGCCCGTCAGCTCGCTTCGCTGGCCCGCGGCGCCGGCGCCGCCGACGACGAGACGTATGCGCTGCGGTTCATCGCCGATCTCGATCCGTTCGACGCCGACACGCACGGGCTGCTCGGCAAGCGGATTCTCGACCAGGACCCGGCGGCGGCGTTGATCGAGTTTCAGGCCGCGGTCGCGCTCGGCCCGGCCAACCTCGCCGAGGCCCACACCGATGTCGCCGAGGCGTTCCTCAAGTTGAATCGCAAAGACGACGCGAAGAAAGCGGCGCTGCTGGCGCTCAAAGAGGCGCCGACCTTCGCGCGCGCGCAGGATCTGCTGCTGATCGCGATCGGGAGGCAGCCGTGATCGGGCGCGCGCGTCCGTCGCTCCGCGGCGCCTTCCTGGCGGCCGCGACGCTGGCCGCGCTGACGCTGCCGCGCGTCGCCGCGGCGCAGGGCGATCGCTACGCGCTGATCGTCGAAGGCGCCTCGGGCGAGCCGCAATACGCGGAACTGCACCGCGCCTGGCTCGACGCGCTCGTCAAAGTGCTCCGCGACGATTTCAAGTACGACGCCGCGCACCTGGTCGTCCTCGCCGAGACGGCGAAACCCGGCGAAGAGCGTGCGACCGCGGAAAACGTCAAGGCGGCGATGGCCCGGCTCGCCAAGTCCGTGAAGGCGCCGGACCAGCTGTTCGTCATGTTCATCGGCCACGGCACCGCCGATGCCGCCGGCGCCAAGTTCAACCTGATTGGTCCCGACCTCGCGGTGCCCGAGTGGGCGGCGCTGCTCAAGCCGATTCCCGGCCGCATCGCCGTTGTCGATGCGACCGCCGGCAGTTTTCCGTTTCTGGCCGGCCTGGCCGGTCCGAACCGCGTGGTGATCACCGCGACCAGCCGCAACGCGCAGGTGTTTCATTCGCGCTTCGCCGAAGGATTTGTCGCGGCGCTCAAAACCGCCGCCGCCGACACCGACAAGAACGGACGGATTTCGCTGCTCGAGGCGTTCAACTACGCGTCGCGCCAGGTGGCGCAGTACTACGAGCAGGCCGGCAATAAGGCGACGGAGCAGGCGATGCTCGACGACACCGGCGACGGCGTCGGCATCCAGTCGGGCACCGCGGGGACCGACGGCACCGCCGCCGGCCTGATGTACCTCGACGCGCTGGCGATGCCGAAGTCGAACGATCCCGAGGTCCAGCAGCTGCTCGTCCGTCAGCAGACGCTGATGCAGCAGGTCGACGATCTGCGCCGCCGGCGCGCGTCGATGCCGGCCGACGAGTTCGATCGCGAGTTCGAGAAGGTGATCATCGATCTCGCGCTGGTCTCACGGGACGTGCGCAAGCGGACGGGCGGACAGCAGCTCTAATTGCGATTTGTAATTTGCGATTTGCGATTGTATTGGCGATTGGGGATTGTCGTATGGCTATTTGGGATTGGCGCGGCGCTGATCGCGTTTTGAAATCAGAAAATCAGCAGTAGCAATCGAAAATCGCCAATCGCCAATACAATTGCCAATCGCAAATTACAAATCGCAAATCACTGATTCCACCACTCGACCCGCTCGCGATCAGGGCGTTTGAACAGCCAGACCAGCGCCAGGCCGCTGGCGAAGCCGCCCAGGTGCGCCCAGAACGCGACGCCGCCGGTGACCGCGGTGTCCGCCAGCCGGCCGACGCCGCCGACGACCTGGAGCAGGAACCAGAAGCCCAGGAAGAGCACCGCGGGCACCTCGAGGATTTCGATGAAGAGGAAAATCGGAATCAGGACCAGCACCCGCGAGTGCGGGAACAGAATGAGATAGGCGCCCATGACGCCGGCAATCGCGCCGCTGGCGCCGATGAGGGGGACCAGCGAGTCAGGCGCGATCCAGACCTCGGCCAGGACCGCGGCGTAGCCAGTCAACAGGTAGAACGCCAGGTACCGGCCATGGCCCATCCGGTCTTCGACGTTGTCGCCGAAAATCCACAGCGAGATCATGTTGCTGCCGACGTGCAGCCAGCCGCCGTGGAGGAACATCGAGGTCGTCGCCGCGGCCCAACTGAAGTCGGCCGGCACCAGCCCGTAGACCGCGAACAACCGTTCGGCGGCCTCTTCCGGCAAACTGACTTCGTAGAGGAAGATAAGGACGTTGGCCGCGACCAGCAGAATGGTGACCCATGGCGTCGTGCGCGAAGGGATGACGTCGCGGATCGGAATCATCTATAGAGTCGTGCGCCAGTGCGCCGGTGCGCCAGTGCGCCGGTGCGCCGGTGCGCCAGTGGGTCAGTGCGGAACGGCGCACGACGCACTTCGCATGACGCACGGCGCATGCCGTCGTTAAGTATAGGAGTGTTCGGGAATGACATGCGGATCGTGCGGCGCGACAATTGCCGACAAGGCGATTGTCTGCTATCGCTGTGGCGCGGCGACGGCCATCCCCGCGGCGCCGGTGCGGCCGGCGCCGGCCGGCCCGCCGGTGGCGCTGTGGGCGGCGATCGGCGCGTTGGGCGCGGGCGCGGTCGTCGCCGCGTGGTACTTCCTGTAAACTGACGCGCTGTAGGATGCCGGACCCCAGACTTCAAGTGCGCGATGTGCTCGGCGAGCGGGAAGTTGCGCTCGATCGGTTTCCGTTCACCATCGGCCGTCGCGAAACCAACAACCTGCGCCTCGGCGGCAGCGAGGTGTCGCGCGAGCATGCCGAGATCCAGTCGGAAAACGGCCGCCTGATCCTCCGCGACAAGGAGTCGCGCTACGGCACGTTCGTCAACGGCGAGCCGGTCACCGAGTGCGACCTGCGGTCCGGCGACCGCATCCGTCTCGGCCGCGGCGGCGGCGCCGATCTCGTGTTTGTCGCCGCCGACGACGCCCGCAGCCTGACCGGCCGGTCGACCACCGGCGCCCGCGACGACCTC
>DASUGM010000023.1:0-5541 GCA_036274055.1 Vicinamibacterales bacterium
ATCTTGCCGCTCTGTGTGCTGCTGGTCTACGGCGTGCTCGCGGCGCAGTACGAAAGCTGGTCGCTGCCGCTGACCGTGATCCTGATCGTACCGATGACTCTGTTGTCGGCGATCGCAGGCGTCTGGTTGACCGGCGGCGACAACAACGTCTTCACGCAGATCAGTTTTCTCGTGCTCGCCGGACTGGCGTGCAAGAACTCGATTCTGATCGTCGAGTTCGCGCGGCAACGCGAAGCCGAGGGAGCGGCGCGGTGGATCGCGATCATCGACGCCTGCCGCGTGCGTTTGCGTCCCGTGTTGATGACATCGGTCGCATTCATCATGGGCGTCGTCCCGCTGGTGCTCGCGACCGGCCCGGGCGCGGAAGTCCGCCATGCCATGGGCGTCGCCGTCTTCGCCGGCATGCTCGGGGTGACGATGTTTGGCCTGGTGTTGACGCCGGTGTTCTACGTCGTCATTCAGGGTCTGGCGGCGCGGCTGTCGCGACGGACGCCCGCCGTAGTCTCCAACCTTCCCGCCGTCGCGGAGAGTCACTAGCCGTGCGACAGATTCACAGCATTCGACCGGCGCGACTGCGCGCTCGCGTCATCGTCCTTCTCGCCTGGATGCTCGGCGCGGCGTGCGCCGTCCGGACCACGCCGCCGACGCCGGCACCACATCAGACGGCGCTGGCCGGCTGGGATGCCTCGGCGTTCTCGGATCAGTCGTACGACGCGCGCTGGTGGCGCCAGCTGGAGGATCCGGTCCTCGAGCAGCTCGAAAACGACGCGCTCATCGCCAACCACGATGTGCGATCGGCGCTGGCGCGGCTCGATCAGGCGCGCGCGGTGTTCGATGAAGACCGCCGCAGACAGTACCCGACGGTGACAGTCGGCGCGTCGGTGGACGCGCGCGGTCAGGTGCAGCCGGGCTTCACCGACGAGCCCCAGCGCATCAACACCTATCGCGCCGGCTTCGACGCGTCGTGGGAGATCGATCTGTTCGGCCGCGTCCGCGCCGCGGTGGCGGCCGCGTCGGCCAACGCGGAGAGCGTCGAAGCCGCGCTCGGCAGCATCCGCGTCAGCGTCGCCGCCGACGTCGCGCGCAATTACTTCGAGCTGCGCGGCGCGCAGCAGCGGATGGCGGTCCTCGATCGCAGTCTGATCAATCAGCGCGAGAGCCTGCGCCTGACGACCGTGCGGCGCGACGCCGGGATCGGCGAGGAATTCGACGTCGCGAGAGCGGCGGCGCGGGTCGCGGAAACCGAATCGGAGCTGCCCCTGCTGCGCGCGGCCCTGGCGGCGCGGGAAAACCGGATCGCGGCCCTGACTGGCCGCGCCCGCGGCGAGCTGACCGTCGACCTGGCGCCGCGGGCGTATCCGGTGCTCGCCCGGACGATCGCGCTCGGGCCTCCCGACCAGCTGCTCAGCCGCCGGCCCGACGTCCGCGCCGCCGAACGGCGCCTGGCCGCGACGGCGGCGACCGAAGGCGTCGCCGCCGCGGATCTGTATCCGCGCATCACGATTTCCGGCGTGCTCGGTTTGCTCGCCGGCCGCGGCTCGCTGTTCGGCACGACCGACTCGCGTGCGTGGGCGGTAACGCCGGCGCTGCGGTGGAGCGCGTTCGACCTCGGCAGCGCCAAGGCGCGGCTCCGCGGCGCGCAGGCGGTGACCCGGGAAGCGCTGGCGGAGTACGAGAAGACGATGGTGCTGGCGCTGGAGGAAGCCGACACCGCGCTGGTCACCTACCGGCAGCAGCAGGAGCGCGTCGTCAAGCTGACCGATGCGGTGCGCGAGAGCGCACGGGCGGCGACCATCGCGCGCTCACGTTATCGCGAAGGCGTCGCCGATTTTCTGGCGTTGCTCGATGCCGAGCGCACCGAGCTGCAAGCGCAGGACGGCGCCGCGCAGGCCGAGGCCGATCTGTTTACCGCGTTCGTGTCGCTCTACCGTGCGCTTGGCGGGATCCGATAGGCCGACGAAATGGCTCGATCAAGTCCGCCGCCTGCGACAGCACGACGACCGCGCACACGGCCGCGAAGAAACACAGCAGGCCGAGCGGGAGCGCCACAATAGTCGCCAGGGATTTGAGAGTGGCCACCGATCCTCCACTATCAATAGACCCGGCCCGTCAGACGAAGTTACAAACACCGAGTCAAATGGGTGTGACGGACACCAGGGCCGACTTCCGGCGGTGGTGATCCGGGTTTCGGACTGGAATGCTGGCCCTGCCTACAGCGGTGGAGTATCGGCGAAGCACGTTGCGACCGAATTGGCGCGTCTGATTCGACTTACTTGACGATCTCGCGAATCACGCCGTCGCGCTTGTTGAGGACGAACAGACGGCCGTTGGGTCCGACACCGAGCCGCAGATCGGCCCGCCGTGACGGCGGTTTGCCCTGCGCCGTGTTTTTCGCTTGAATCAGCTGCAGCAGCGTCTTCTTTTCGCCGCCGTCATTGAACAGGATGCGGCGGATCGCTTCCTGGCCGCCGCTCGGCAGGGCGTCGGCGTCAACATAGAAGATCTCGCCGCTCGGGTTGTCGCCGAACAACAGCAGGTGCGCGAGCTGCGGAATCGCGGTCGCGCGATAGACGTAGACGCCGGTGACCGCGACCGATCCCGAGAACAGCGGATCGCGGTGGTCGAACTCGACGATCGGCCAGGTCATGCCCGCGGCGCTGCGTGGTTTCTCGAGGGTGACCTGGCGATTCACGTACTGAAAGCTCGCCTCCCACACGTTCCAGCCGAGATTCGCGCCCGCGGCCACCGGGCTCACTTCTTCGACAACGTTCTGGCCGATGTCGGCGACAAAGAGCTGACCGTTCTTCGCGTCCCACGAGAAGCGCTGCGGATTCCGGACGCCGAGGGCGTAGATCTCAGGCATCGCCCCCGCCTGTTTGACGAACGGGTTCGATGCCGGCACGCCGTACTTGCCATTCGTGCTGTTCTTGCCGAGCGGATCGATGCGCAGAATCTTGCCGAACGGCGAGGCCAGGTTCTGAGCGGCGTTGAACGGATCGCCGCCGCTGCCGCCGTCGGCAAGACCGACGTACATCAAGCCGAAGTCGGCGCCGCCGGCGCGGGTCAGCGGATTGAACGCGATTTCGCCGCCGTTGTGATTCGAAAACGGCTGCGCGGCGCGGAACAGCTCGCGCGGCGTGCCGCCGTCGTAGGCCGCCGCCGCGGCATCTTTGGCCGACCACTCGAGCAGGACCGTGTCGTGAGTTCGGTTCGGGCCTGGCGTCGAGAAATCCGCCGGCGGCGCCGTGTTCGCGGTGTCGGTGTAGGTGTAGAACTTGCCGTAGCCCGGAGTGCCGCGCTGGCTGAACTGCGGATGAAACGCGAAGCTCTGGAAGCCGCGCTCGGCGCCCTGCGACTGGACCGGCACCGCCCACTCGGCGGCGTTGACGTCGAGATACGGCGCCACCGTCTTGCCGTCATAGCTCACGGCATAGAGCACGCCGGTCATCGTGCTCACGAACAGCCGCTTCGTGCCCGGCTCGTCGGCAAACATCATCATGCGCGCCGCCGCGGTGCCGGCGTCCGGGATCGTCGCGAATTCCCGGTAGTTGACGGCAATCACGCCGGCCGTGGCTTCGATTGGCGTCGGAAACGGATCGTTCGTCGTCGCTGGCTGCGGCGCCGATTGGGTGAAGGCGATGACCGGCAGACACACGAGGATGGCGGCAAGGGCGTGACCGGGACGGATCATCGCGCCATCTTATGTCGGATATATCGTTGGCATATCGATGCCCGAACTACCTGAAGTCGAAGCGGTGCGGCGGGAGCTGGCGCCGGTCCTCGAAGGCGCCCACGTCAGCCGCGTTCTGCTGCGGCGCAGCAATTTACGGCGGCCGTTTCCGCTCGACTTCGAGCGCCGGATTGGCGGCGCCACCGTCCGGCGGCTGACCCGGCGCGCGAAGTACCTGCTCGCGGAGCTTTCCTCCAACGACACTTTGATCATGCACCTCGGCATGTCCGGCTCGTTCCGCGTCGAGCCGGCCGATCACACTCCCGAGCCGCACGATCACGTCATCTTCGATCTCTCGTCTGGCCGGACAGTCGTCTTCAACGATCCGCGCCGATTTGGCGTCATGGACCTGGTGCCAACCACTGAGGCCGAGCGTTGGCCGGCACTCGCCGATCTCGGCCCGGAGCCGCTGTCGGCCGAGTTCGACGCGGGGGCGCTGGCGCGCGTGTGTGCGCGATCGAAGCGCGCGCTCAAGGTCGCGCTGCTCGACCAGCACGTCGTCGCTGGCCTCGGCAACATTTACGCCAGCGAAGCGCTGCATCTCGCGCGGCTGTCGCCACGCCGGCGCGCCGCCGCGATCGCGACGAGAGACGGCGCGCCGACGCCGGCGGCGCACCGTCTCGTCGCCGCGATCAAGGCCGTGCTCGAGCGCGCCATCGCCAGGCAGGCCGACTACAACGACGCGTCGAGATTTCGCGTCTACGATCGCGCCGGCCAGCGCTGTCCCCGGCGCCGATGTGCGGGCCGGATCAAACGCATCGTCCAGGCGGGGCGATCGACGTTCTATTGTCCGGTGTGCCAGCGCACGTAACTGCGGCGGCGGCATGCGTTAAGATCTTTGCGATGAGTGAAAGGCTTTTGTCGAAAGAGCTTTTAACCTTGGAGAACATGGAGAAGAGCGGTGCTCTTTCCTGGAAAATCCTCATGAGATGCGTATCTCGTAAGCGTTTTCCAGGAAGGAGCACCGCCCTTCTCCACGCTCTCCAAGGTTAGAAAGCTCTTTCGACAGATGCTTTTCACTCATCTCGCAGATCTCTGACCATGAGCACTTTCCCCACAATCGCTTTCAGCGACGGCGCGTCGAAAGGCAATCCCGGACCGGGCGGCTGGGGCGTCGTCATCGTCACGCCCGACGGCCAGGTGACCGAGCTTGGCGGCAGCGAGAAACACACCACCAATAACCGGATGGAGCTGACCGGCGCGATCGAGGCGGTCGCACATCTGGAGAACGTCCCCGGTCCGATTGCGATCTATACCGACTCGACCTACGTCATCAAAGGCATTCGCGAGTGGATCTGGGCGTGGCGGCGCCGCGGCTGGAAAACTGCCGAGGGCAAGGATGTGCTCAACCGCGACCTGTGGGAGCAGCTGAGCACTCTCGTCGAGGCGCGCGGCAAGGGCGCGATCAGCTGGCATTACGTGCGCGGACATCAGGGGATTTGCGGCAACGAGCGGGTCGACGAGATCGCCGACGGTCTGGCACGCGGGTTGGGAATCGAGTTCTATCACGGCGCGCTGGCCGGCTACGGCCGGCCGATTCTCGACATTCCCGATGACACCGATGTCCCGGCGCGGCGGCCGTCGACGTCGAGCCGCAAATCCGGTCCGCCACATTCCTACCTGAGCGTCGTCGATGGCAAGCCGATGCGGCACACGACCTGGGCCGACTGCGAACGCCGCGTCAAAGGCCGGCCCGGTGCGCGCTTCAAGAAGGCGATGAGCGCCGCCGACGAGGCCGCGATTCTGCGCGACTGGCGCGTCGATCTGAAATAAAGCCGTCGGGTGGCTTTTCGACCGAAAAGCCACCCGAC
>DASUGM010000024.1:0-5399 GCA_036274055.1 Vicinamibacterales bacterium
TGGGTGCCGCTCTGCGCGCCGAGGATCTGCGGACGATCAACTGGCCCTCGGACGACAGGCCGGTCGGCACGTTCAGCAATCCGCAGGAGCTGGTCGGGCGCGGCCTGATTCAGCCGGTGTCGCAGAACGAGCCGCTGCTGCCGTCGAAGCTCGCGCCGGTCGGCGCCGGCTCGGGGCTGCCGCCGATGATTCCGGACGGCATGCGGGCGCTCTCGGTGCGCGTCAATGACGTCATCGGCGTCGCCGGCTACGTCCTGCCGGGGTCGAAGGTCGACGTCCTGGTCAGCATCAGCCCGACGAACCAGACGAACGACATGACGTCGAAGGTGATTCTGACCAACGTCACGGTGCTCACCGCCGGCACGCGGATCGAGCGCGACGTCGAAAAGGACAACAAGCCGGTGTCGGTCAGCGTCGTCACCCTGCTGGTCGATCCGCTGCAGGCCGAAGCGCTGACGCTCGCCAGCACCGAAGGCAAGATTCAGCTGGCGCTTCGCAATCCGCTCGACAAGACGATGCCGGCGACGCCTGGCATCAAGCCGTCCATCCTGCTCGGCAACGCGGCGGCACTCCGTACCGCCGCGCCGGTGAGGAACCGGGTCGCTTCGGCGCGGCCGGTCGCGGCAGCGCCCGTGGTGGTTACGCCGCCCCCGCCGGCGCCGCTGCCGACTATCGAAATCATCCGTGGGGATAAACGCGCGACGGAAGTGGTGCACTGAGGAGCATGCAGATGAAACGGAAGATCGCAGCCTGGATCCTGATTGTCGCCGTGCTTCAGCCCGGCGCCCTCAGAGCACAAGTCGCCACCCAGCCGACGACGAACGCGGCGGCAGCCGCGGCGAACGCGGTGATCGACACACCGGCCACGCCGGTGCAGATCGTCGCCGGGCGCTCGACGGTGCTCGACATCGGCACGCCGATCATGCGCGTGTCGTTGACGAACCCTGACATCGCCGACGCGCTGGTCACATCGAACAGTCAGCTGCTGCTGCACGGCAAGACGCCGGGGACAATCTCGATGTTCGTCTGGGAACGGGCGGGCGCCGTGCGGCGCTACGACGTCTCGGTCGGACGCGACGTCGCCAGGCTCGCCGAGCAGATGAAGGAGATGCTGCCGAACGAGCCGGTCCAGGTGACCGCCAACGGCAAGAACGTGGTGCTCACCGGCCGCGTGTCGACCAAGGAACTGAGCGAAAAGGCAGGCAGCCTGGCGTCGGCGTTCGTCGAGAGAAAGGAAGAGGTCGTCAACCTCCTCCAGATCCAGGCGCGCCCGAGCAACCAGGTGCTGCTGCGCGTCCGCTTCGCGGAAGTCAGCCGCACGGCGCTGACCGAGCTGGGCATTTCGCTCTTCACCAGCCCCACCGGCATCGAGAACACGCTCGGCCGTGTCACGACGCAGCAGTTCGCGGCGCCCGGCTACACCGATCTCCAGGTGACCAAGGACGGTCCCGATCCGTTCAAGTTCGGTGCGGACGTCACGACCGCGAAGGGCAACTACAACTTCAGCGACTTCCTGAACCTGTTCATCCTCAGTGAGAAGTACGACCTGGGCGTCCTGATCCGGGCGCTGCAGACCCGCGGTCTGTTCCAGAGCCTTGCCGAGCCGAACCTGGTTGCCGAGAGCGGCAAGGAAGCCAGCTTCCTCGCCGGCGGCGAGTTCCCGATTCCAGTCGCTCAGGCGGGCGGCGGCAACGCCATCACGATTGAGTTCAAGGAGTTCGGTGTCCGCCTCAACTTCACGCCGACGGTTGACGGCGACCGCATTCACCTGAAGGTCGCGCCCGAGGTCAGCACGCTCGACTTCGCGAACGGGATTCAGCTCCAGGGCTTCCGCATCCCGGCGCTGGTCAGCCGCAAGACGTCGACGGAGCTCGAGCTTCGCAACGGGCAGACGTTCGCGATTGCCGGTCTGCTGAACAACTCGCTGTCGTCGACGATGACCAAGATCCCGGGCATCGGCGACATCCCGATCCTCGGCTACCTGTTCCGCAGCAAGGCGGCGCAGAAGAACCGCACCGAGCTGGTCGTCATGATCACGCCGCAGCTGCTGCAGGAAGGCTCTGTGGGTGTGACGCGCGATCTGCCGCGGCTGAGGGAGCCGTACCTCTCTCCGCTCCGCGACAACGAGGCGATCGCGCCGCCGGCCGCGCCGTTCCAGGGAACCATGGCCACGCCGCCGGCCGGCCTGGCGGGTGCCGGCAGCGCGCAGCCGACTGCGCAGGCGCAGACGGTCCCCTCGCCGCTGGTGGTGGACTCGAGCACGCCGCAGCTGACCGACGCGGAACGCCGTGAGGCGGAGCGCGCGGAGAAGGCTGATGTCGCGCGTGCAATCGCCGAGGCCCGCGCGCAGGCGCAGGCCTCCGCCGACGAGCGGAAGCGCCAGGAGAAGCTGGCGAAGGAGCAGGAAAAGCTCGCGAAGGCGCAGGCGAAGCGCGACGCGGAGGAAGGACGCCGCAAAGCTGAAGCCGACCGCAAGGCCGCCGAACAGGCCAGGAAGCAGGCGGAAGCCGACAAGAAGAAGCAGGCCGCAATTGACGAGGCTGCGGCAAAGGTGCGAGCCGCCGAGACTGCGTATCAGTCGGAGCTCGCGAAGACGGGGACGACGAAATAAAGGACGGTCGCCATGGGACGTCTGATCAACGCTTTTCGTTCTCGGGCAAGAGCAAGAGCCCGTCGTCTGCTCGACGAGACCGGCATGTCGCTGGTCTTCGTCAGCTGCGGCTTCATGGCCTTCTTCGCCGCGACGACGCTGGCCATCGACGTCGGGCTGTTCATGACCGCGCGCGCACAGGCGCAGAACTCGGCAGATGCCGCAGCCCTCGCCGGTGCGACAGCGATGGTCTACAACAGCTTCACTGATCGCACCGTCGGCGGACCGATCGTGCAGAGCGCCATCAACACGGGGAAGCGGAACAAGGTCATTGGCGGCGACGTGTCCATCGATCCTGCCGATGTGACGTTTCCGCTCGGCCCCGCCGGGCAGAACGACCGGGTGCAGGTCTGGGTGCACAGAAGCGCGGCGCGCGGTAACCAGATTCCGACGCTGATCGGTCCGGTCTTCGGTATCAACGACTTCGACATCATCGCGACCGCAACCGCTCAAGCGGCGCCGGCCAATGCGATGACGTGCGTCAAGCCGTTCACGATCCCGGACAAGTGGGTCGAGAACACAGATCCGCCCTGGACGATGAACAGCACGTTCGATCGCTACGACAACAAGGGCAATATTCTGCCCAACGCGGACGTCTACATTCCGCCGAGCGCGACGCACAGCACATGGACGGAAGCTGACGCGGGCACGCCGTTCATCCTGCGCGCCGGTTCGGGCAACAACATCGAACCGACGTTCTACTACTCCTGGAAGATGCCGCTCGATACGGGCGGCGACTTCTATCGCGACAACATCACCGGCTGCAACACCTCGGTCATCGGACTGAACCAGCCGATGGTCCAGGAGCCCGGCAACATGGTGGGCCCGACAACGCAGGGCGTTCAGATACTTCTGGACCAGGACCCGACCGCCTACTGGGACGGCGCGCTGAAGCGTGTCGTCAGCCCCCTGGGCAAGAGCCCGCGGGTATTCCCGCTTCCGCTCTACGACCCTCAGGTTTACGCGGACGGGAAGCAGGCCGGCCGCACGGCTGATCTGGTGTCGCGCAACTGGGTTGGGTTTTTCGTTGAACGCCTCACGGGGAATGAAGTGTATGGTCGGATCGTCCCGATTACCGGCGTCATCGATGACAACGCCGGACCAGCCCCGGACGGGGTGTTTCCGCGAGCGATTCGGTTGGTGAGATAGGCACATGGCACGACTTGTCGGAATGCTCCTCAGTCAGGACGACGCCTTCCACACCCAGGTGGGGGCAATGTTGCGCGGCGGCCCGGTGCCGATGACCGTGACCGCCGAAGGTCCGGGCAGCCGGAAGGCCGATCTCTTCATCATCGATGCGCGCCAGGATCCGTCGGGGGCGATGGCTCGCGTCGAGTCGCTGCGCGCGTCGTCGGCCAACGCGTCTGTCTTCGTCGTCGCGCGCGACCCGAACCCGGATCTGATCCTCCAGTCGATGCGGGCTGGTGCGAATGAGTTCTTCACATACCCGCCGCCGGAAGACACGTTCTACGAGGCGCTCCGCCGGACCGCGGCGCGGCGCAGTGCGTCAGGGCAGGGGCACTCCGCGACGACGATCGTGTTCTTCGGGGCCAAGGGTGGCGCCGGCACCACGACGATGGCGGTTAACTGTGCCGTCGAGCTCGCTCGGCTCTCAGGTCAGCGGACGATCATCGTCGACCTCAAGCCCGGGTTGGGCGAGGTCGGTCTCTTCCTTGGAGTCCGCAGCCGCTACACGCTCGTCGACGCGCTCGACAACATGCACCGGTTCGACGCTGAGTTCCTGCGCGAGCTGGTGGCGAAGCACAAGTCTGGGCTGGAGATCCTGGCCGGCTCCGACAACTTCGATCGGCCGGGCTCCGGCGACGGGCCGGCCCTCGAGGACATCGTCCGTCACCTGCAGAACGAATACGAGTACGTCGTGGTGGACGCCGGTGCCCAGATCAACGCCGGTGTGTCGGCCTCGCTCTTCGCGGCCGACATGATCGGACTGGTGGCCAACCCGGACGTGCCGTCGATTCGCAACGCCCAGCGGCTGCTCGACCGCGTGAGGCAGATGGGCGCGTCGGTCGATCGCGTCCGGCTGCTGCTGAATCGCGCGGCGGAGCCGTTTCCGATCCCGCCGGCGCAGATCGAAGCCGCGGTGGGGCACCCGATCGACCACATGTTCCCGAGCGACTACAAGACCGTGTCGGCGGCGCTCAACTCCGGTGTGCCTCTGGCGCTCACGGGCAGCACGCCGCTGGCCGCGCAGTTCGACAGCTTCACGCGCCGCCTGCTGGAGGACGAGGGTTCTTCGGCCGGGGACGCGACGGCAAACCCCGGCGCGATCTCGCTGTCGCGTCTAGCCTCGATCTGGTAAACCGACATGAGTGCCCCTGCCGTAAATCCCCGACCGACGATCGCCACGCCCCGACCGGTGGGGCCGCGCCCGCAGTATCTAGAGCTGCGCGCCAACGTCCATCGCAAACTGCTGAATCGGCTCAACCTCGAAGCGCTGGCCCAGACCGAACGGTCGCGTGCGGAAGGGGAGATCCGCTCCTTGCTCGGACAGCTGCTCACCGAGGAAGCGACGCCGATCAGCCTGACCGAGCGCGAACAGCTGTTCGCGGAAATCCTGGATGACGTGTTCGGCCTGGGTCCGCTCGAGCCGCTGCTCAGGGACCCGTCGGTCAACGACATCCTGGTCAACACCTACAAGCAGGTGTTCGTCGAACGCAAAGGCGTGCTCGAGCGCGTGAGCGCCACGTTCCAGGACGACCGGCACCTGCTGCGCGTGATCGACCGGATC
>DASUGM010000025.1:0-13637 GCA_036274055.1 Vicinamibacterales bacterium
GAAGACGGTGAACACCGGCGCCGCGCGCAGGCGCCGCAGCGCCACCTTGACGTCGATCAGATCCATCGGCGGTTAACCTTTTCCTTCCTGTAACGTCTAGTGATATAACGCGACATTATGTCTGGCCTGCCGCCGGTCACCCACTTGCAGTTCCTGATCCTCGATGCCCTCGACGGCACGGAGCGTGCCGGCCGCGATCTTCGCGCCTTGCTGGCCGCGCACAGTGTGAAGAATAGCGCGCCGGCTTTCTATCAAATGATGGGGCGGCTCGAGGATGCCGGCCTGGTCGACGGGCGCTACGACCAGCGCGTCGTCGCCGGCCAGCATCTGAAAGAGCGCAGCTATCGGATCACCCGGGCGGGGATTCGGGCGGCGGCGGAGACGCGCGCGTTCTACGCCAAGCCGCTGGCGTCGGCACGGTTGGCCGCGAAGGGCAGCCGTGGGTGAGCGCTGGCTGCGGTGGTGCCGATCGATCGCGCCCGCCGCGATGCGCGAGCGGGTCTTCGATCCGGCGGTCGCCGACCTGCGCATCGACTGGGCACCCAGGCTTGGCGCCGGCGGCCACGCCCTGGCGCGCGCCGTCGCCCGGACGCGAATTGCCGGCGCGGTCCTTCGCGCCGCGCTCGACTGCCGGCGTCTGGCGGCGCGCGACGCGCTGTCCGCCCGTGCCCATCTCACTTTCCGGGAGCGATTCCTCATGAGCTGGATCCGCGATCTGCATCACGCGTTCCGTCGATTCCGCCGACAGCCGCTGCCCGCGGCGATCGCCGTGCTGACGCTGGGCCTCGGCATCGGCGCCAACCTCGCGATTTTCAGCCAGGCGAACACGTTCCTCCTGGCCGATATCGACGCGCCCGACGCCAGCCGACTGGTGCGCGTGTTCGGCATTACAGACGAACGCCAGGTCGACACGGTTTCGATTCCGGATTTCCGCGCCGCCCGCGATCGCGCCGCCGCCACGCTCGATCTTGCCGCGCACGCGCAGGTCTCCGCCGCGATCGGACCCCCCGAGGCGGTCGAAGCGCGCGACGTCGAGCTGGTCACCGGCGCCTACTTCCGCGCGCTTCAGTTGCCCGCCACCGCCGGCCGTCTCCTCGACGAGCGCGACGACGTCAACGAGGGCGGGCATCCGGTCGCGGTGCTGTCCGAGCCGTTCTGGCGAACGCGCTACGGCGGTGATCCGCGGGTCGTCGGCCAGACCGTTCTCATCAACGCGACGCCGTTCGAAATCGTCGGCATCGGTCCGACGCGCTACCGCGGCACGTTCAACGCGCACAACGTCGATCTGTGGACGCCGCTGTCGATGCACGGCATCGTCAGGCCGCGCGGAATGTCGTACGAGCGGCGCGGCTGGGGATGGGCGTCGATGCTCGGCCGCCTGAAACCTGGCGCGACGATCGCGGCGGCGCAGGGTGAGCTGACCCAGGCGGCCGCCGACATCAACCAGCGATTCCCGAACGCCGGCATCAAGTTCGGCGTCAGCCATGCCGCCGCCGTCTCCGACGCCGATCGCCGGCGGATGGCGCCCGCGATCGGCGGCGCGTTCGCGTTCACGGCGCTGCTGTTCATCGTCACGTGCGCAAATCTTGCCGGGATCATGCAGTCGCAGCTGCTGACGCGGCGCCGCGAACTGGCGATCCGGCAGTCGCTCGGCGCCGGCCGCCGTCGATTGTTCGGTGAATGGCTTGCCGAGAGCGCCGCGCTGTCGCTGCTGGGCGGAGCGTGCGGTCTGCTGATTGCGGCGGTCACGGCAAAACTCATCGGCAACATTCAGCTGCCGGTGCAACTGGTCGGCGATCTGCGCTTCGACGCGCGGATCGACGCGCGGGTCGTCGGCTACGCGGTGCTGCTGTCGGCGCTGGCGACGTTCCTTTTTGGCCTGGCGCCAGCGTGGCGCGCCGGCCGTCAACCGGTCGCGCCGGTGCTCAAAGACGACGGCGGAGCGGTGACTGGCGGGCGGGCCGCGGTCCGATTTCGCCGCCTGGCCGTGTTCGTCCAGGTGGCGGTGTCGGTCGTCCTGCTGCTGCTGGCGGGTGTGATCGCGCGCGGGCTGTCGGCGCGTCTCTCGGCCGATCCCGGGTTCCCGACGCAGACGCTGGGCCTGCTGTCGATCAACCCCCGGCAAATGCGCGTCGCGCCGGGCGACTATCGCGTGGTCGCGGATCGCGTGCTCGAGATCGTCCGCGCCGATCCGGCGGTTACCGCGGTCGATCTCGGGACCAACGTCCCGCTCGGCTTCGGCGAGGATCGGATTCAGTTCAACATCCCGGGCTACACCGGCGGGCGCAATGGCTCGTCGCGTGTCTCGATCGACTTCAACGTCGTCGGCCGCGACTATTTTCGTGCGGTGGGGATCGCGTTCGTCGCCGGCGGCACGTGGGATTCACTGCCCGCGAATCCAAAGGCGCCGCCGCTCGTGATCAACGAGACGATGGCGCGGCGGATGTTTCCAGGCAAGAGCGTCGTCGGTCTGCCGCTGGAAGTCACCGGCCAGGGGGTCGGGACGATCGTCGGCGTAGTGCGGGACATCAAGTACTACGACCTGGCGGCGCCGCCGATTCCTTACGTCTACTTTCCTGCGGAAGCGCAGATGCCGGGCGAGTACACGCTGCACATCCGCACCGCCGGCGATCCGGGTCCGGTGCTGCCGCGGCTGGCGAAGGCCATCGCCGGGATCGATCATCGGCTGGCGCCGTTCGACGTGATGACGTTCGAAGATCTCCGTCGCGTGCCGCTGTTTCCGGCGCGCGCGCTGATGGTCTCGGCGATGGCGTTCGGGATGATCGCGCTGGCGCTGACCGCGGTCGGTCTCTACGGCGTCGTCGCGACCTCGGTCGGCCAGCGGACGCGCGAGATCGGCGTGCGCATGGCGCTGGGCGCGCGGCCCGGCGCCGTGCTCGGCGGTGTGCTGCGGGAGTCGATTGCGATCGTGGCGATCGGCGCGGTGGCCGGCCTGGTGCTGGGCTACTTCGCGATCAACGCGCTGCGCTCGTCGGTCTCGGACGTTGGGGCCCTGGATGCGCTGACGGCTGGCTCGGTCGCCGCTCTGCTCGTCGGCTGCGCCGTGATCGCGGCGTGGATTCCGGCGCGCCGGGCAGCCGCCATTGATCCGGTGCGCGCGCTACGAATGTAGAAGCGCGGTTGCGTCCCTTGCGCCGGTGCGCCGGTGCGCCGGTGCGCCGGTGCGTGTGCACGGTGCGCTTCTCTCCGACGCATTCAGCGAGAGTGCAGATTCGGGCTCCAGGCTGAGGGTGTGTCGGAACTGCGCGAAGAGAGACGCACCATGCACACGCACCGGCGCATTTGGCGCATCGGCGCATCGGCGCATGGGACGGGCTATTTGCGAACTGAGTAGCCTTTGCGCGCCCGGATGTCGTACGGGCCGCCCTTCACCGCGACGGTCACTTCGTGCCAGCCAGGTGTGAGCGTGCCTTCGGGCTGGTAACGCAGGACGTAGCTGGTCCGGAACTCCTCCAGCGCCTGGGCGAACGCGTCGTTGATCGGCGCGCCGGGATCGATCGAGAACACCTGGCCGCCGGTGCGCACGGTGACGTCGTTGAGCGTCGTCATTGCCGGCGTCGAGCTGGGTTTCGCGTTCCTCCCGCCGACCACCGGGATGATCACGTGGACGACGGCGTCCGCATATTCGGCGATTTCCTTGACCGACGCTTCCGGCAGGATGCTGATGGTGTCGTCGCCATCCGTGCTGGCGACGATCAACTGGCGCCGGCCGGGTTCACCGGCGCGCATCATCGCCGCGGCCAGGCCGTCGTAAAGTGACGTGCCCCCGAACGCGGTGAGTTGTTCGATCGGTGGGCGCGTTCCGCCCGCCTGATAGCCGAAGACCTGACGGAGTTCGTACTGCATCGCGATCAGCCTGACGCGATCGACCGGCCGCAGCAGCTTCGCCGTTTCGATGACACTGGATTTCAGGCGTTCGAGCCGGGCGCCGCTGACACTGCCGCTGACATCCAACAGCAGCGTGACGTCGATCGGCAGCGACTCGACCGAGACCGACGAGACCTTCTGCGCGATGCCGTTGTCGGTGATCGTGAAATCCTGCGCCGTCAGCCCGGTGACGGCTTTGCCGGCGCTGCGGACCGACACGGTGACGGGGACGCCGGCCGCTTCCGAGCGATAGACCGGTTGTTGCGCGCCGATGGCCGCGGCGCCGGCGAGCACGAGCGCGGCGATCGTCGAGGCGGCGCGTCTCATTTGAGCGCCTGCCGCAGACTGGCCATGCGTGCGTCGACGAGCCGGAAGTCACCCGGCGGATAGACCCACCATGGATCGTTGACCTGCCGCTCGCGCGACAGCAGGTCGTTGACGATCGTGCTGGCGCGATCGCGGTCGGACGTGCGAAACAGCACCGACGCCAGCGCAATCGAGGCCGATTGGGTGTCCGGGCGGACAGCGAGCGCGCTCTCGAACGCGGCGCGCGCCTGGTCGAGCCGGTTCTGGCGCTCGAATGCCATGCCGCGGAAGAGCCGCGCCAGATACACGAGATCGCGGTCGGCCAGCGACGCCTCCGCGGTGTTGAACGCGGCAAGCGCGGCGTCCGTGCGATCGCGGCTGAGCTCGACGTGGCCGAGACGCAGCAGCGCCTCACCCCGCGTCGACTCGACGGCGGCCGCTTCCGTGAATCGCTTGGCGGCTTCGTCGAGCCGCTTCGCGAGATCACCCGGGACCGTGCCCTTGCCGAACGCGAATCGGGACGCCCGCAGCTCCTCCGCGATCCCGCGTTCGAGCTTCAAGCGCGGCTCGCTCGGAAACTGCAGCCGCATGTGCGCCACGTGCGCCTCGATCGCATTGGGATCGGCCGTGCCGGACAACAGCGCGAACGCGGCGAGGTGCCACTGCTCCTCGAACGGGCCGGGCTGCTGGATACGACGGATCTGGCGGCAGGCCCATTCGATCAGCTTCGCCGCCGACTGGCTTTGCTCGAACTTCGCGAACACGGCTTCGGTCGCAAACGCCGCCGCGTATCGCCGCGCCTGATCCGCCGGCAGCGCAAGGGTCGCCGGGATGTTCTCGGACAGCCGATCAAGATCCACTTCGAGGACCTTGAGGCTGTCGATCTTCTCCATCCGTGCGATGACGGCGCCGCGCGAATCGCCAGCGAATTCCTTCAGCCATTCGGCGACCCAGGGACGTTCAGGGGCCTGCGTGGCCACGAACGAGAGGAGCGCCACAGCAACCCAGCGCATACCAATCCATTCTAGGTCCGGTGCTATTGTTCGGCGCATGCGCAAGCTGGCATGGTCCCTTCTGATGTGCGGCACGCTGTTCGCCGTCGCGGCGTCCGTTCGCGGCCAGACCGCCGGACAGTCGGCGCGGCCAGCGGCGGGGCAGGCTGGTCCCGCGTTCGCCGAGCCGGGCATCTCACCGGACGGCCGGGAGATCGCGTTCACGTCGGGCGGCGACATCTGGTCGGTGGCCGCCAGCGGCGGCGAGGCGCGGCTGCTGGTCGCGCACGAGGCCAACGAACGGCGGCCGTTGTTTTCGCCGGATGGCCGGCAGCTCGCGTTCGTGTCGACGCGCACCGGCGGCGGCGATCTCTACGTGCTCACGCTCGCGAGCGGCGCCGTGCGCCGGCTGACGTTCGACGACGGCGCCGAGTCGCTCGAGAGCTGGTCACCGGACGGGGCGTGGGTGTACTTCAGCTCGTCGAGCCGCGACATCGCCGGCATGAACGACATCTATCGCGTCGCCGTCGACGGCGGCACGCCGATGCCGGTCACTGAAGATCCGTACGTCAACGAGTTCTCGGCCGCGGCCGCGCCCGATGGCAAGCGGCTCGCGTTCGTCGCGCGCGGCAACGCGTCTGGACAGTGGTGGCGCAAGGGGAGCAGTCACCTCGACATGTCCGAGCTGTGGACCGTCGACCTCGGGGGCGCGCCGGCGTACGCGCGCCTCACGGATCGCGACGCGCGCCAGCAGTGGCCGATGTGGGGCGCCGGCGGATCGCTGTTCTACGTCTCCGATCGTGGCGGCGCCGAGAATATCTGGGCGCGGGCCGCGACGCCGGGGGCGCGCGAACGCAAGCTCACCGCCTTCGCCGACGGCCGGGTGCTCTGGCCGTCGATCACCGCTGACGGCCGGACGATCGCCTTCGAGCGCGACTTCGGGATCTGGACGCTCGACACCGGCGGCGGGCCGGCGCGTCCGGTCTCGATCGCGCGCCGCGGCGCCGCGACGACGCCGGCGCCCGAGCGGGTGCGGCAGACGAATCAGTTCTCCGATCTCGCGCTCTCGCCGGACGGCCGTAAGGTGGCGTTCGTCGCGCGCGGCGATGTCTACGCCGCGTCGGCGCGCGACGGCGGCGATGCCGTGCGCGTCACCGCGACACCGGAGCTCGAAGCACAAGCGGCCTGGGCGCCGGACAGCCGGCGCCTGGTGTACGTCGGCGCGCGCGGGCTTGGCCAGCAGATTTACCTGTTCGACTTCGTGACCAACAAGGAAACCGCGCTGACCTCCGGCACCGCCACCGATCAGTCGCCGGCGTTTTCTCCCGACGGCAAGTCGGTCGCGTTTCTGCGCGATCGTCGTGAACTGCGCGTCCTTGACGTCGAATCGCTGCAGTCGCGCGTCCTCGCCACCGGCTCGCTGGCCGACGCCGTCGATCAGCCTGAGCCGGTCTGGTCGCCGGACGGCAAGTGGATCGCGTTCTTCGCGATTGGCAACAAGTCGTTCACCAACGTGCAGCTCGTCGCCGCGGCCGGCGGCCCCGCGCGCCCGGTCAGCTCGCTCGCGAATGTCTTCGCGAACTCGATCGCCTGGGGTCGCGACGGTTCGTACCTGCTCTTCGACACCCGTCAACGCACCGAGGACGGCCAGCTCGCGCGCGTCGATCTCGCGCTCAGGACGCCGAAATTCCGCGAGGATCTCTTCCGCGATCTGTTCAACGAGCCGACGCGCACGCCCAACCGCGCGCCCGGCACGCCGGCACCCGGCACGCCGGCACCCGGCACGCCCCCCGGAACGCCCCCCGGAACGACCCCCGGAACGAACCCCGGAACCCCGGAACCCGCGGCGCCAGCTCCCGGAACCCCGGAACCCGTTTTCACCGACATCCGCCGCCGTTTGTCCTTCGTCCCGATCGGCCTCGACGTCAACGACGTCGTCGTCAGTCCCGACGGCAAGACCGCGGTCGTCGTGGCGACGAACGGCACCCAATCGAATCTTTACGCCTGGTCGCTCGATGAGCTGGCTGCCGAACGTCCGGTCGCGCGACAGCTGACGACCACGCCGGGAGGGAAGTCGGATCCGCAGTTCACGCCAGACAACCGCGAAGTCTACGTGCTCGACGCCGGCCGGATCCAAATCGTCAACGTCGACAACCGCGTCGCCCGGCCGCTCAACGTCACCGCCGAGCACACCGTCGATTTCGCCACGGAAAAGCAGACCGTGTTTCAGCAGGCCTGGACGCTCCTGCGCGACAACTTCTTCGATCCGAAGTTCAACGGCGTCAACTGGGAGGCGTCGCGCGAACAGTTCGGCCAGCGCATCGCCGCGGCGAGCACGCCCGACGAAATGCGGCGTTTGATGAGCCTGATGATCGGCGATCTCAACGCGTCGCATCTCGGCATCACCGGTCCGGCCGCCGGCGGATCGTCGGTCGGCCGATTGGGGTTGCGTTTCGATCGCCACGCGTACGAGTCGTCCGGCAAGCTGACCGTCACCGCGGTCGTGCCGCTCGGGCCGGCGGCGCTCACCCGCGCCATCAACGTCGGCGACACGATCGCGGCCGTTGCCGGTCGCCCGCTCACATCGCAGACCAACCTCGACGAGATGCTCGCCAATACCGTGGATCGCCGCGTCGTGCTCTCGGTCGCTCCGGCGGCGGGCGGTGCGGCGAAGGACGTCGTGATCCGGCCGACGAATCAGGCGACTGAGAAGGGTCTGCTCTACCGTCAGTGGGTCGAATCGAATCGGGCCTACGTCCTCAAGGCGAGCGGCGGCCGCCTCGGTTACGTGCACATGATCAACATGAGCGCCGGCGCGCTCGACCAGCTGCACATCGACCTCGACGCCGAGAACCACGAACGCGACGGCGTCGTCATCGACCTGCGCAACAACAGCGGCGGATTCGTCAACGCCTACGCGCTGGACGTCTTCGCGCGCCAGCCGTACATGCGGATGGGCACCCGCGACGTGCCCGAAGCGCCGGCGCGAACCGTCCTCGGCCAGCGCGCGCTCGAGCTGCCGACCATTCTCGTCACCAATCAGCACTCGCTGTCTGACGCCGAGGACTTCACCGAGGGCTATCGCACGCTCAAACTCGGGCAGGTCGTCGGCGAACCGACCGCCGGATGGATCATCTACACGTGGAACACGAGCCTCGTCGATGGTTCGACGCTGCGCCTGCCGCGCGCGCGCATCCGTGCCGCCGACGGCAGCGACATGGAAATGCATCCGCGGAAAGTCGACGTCGAAGTGACGCGGCCAATCGGGGAATGGCTGAGCGGGAAGGACTCGCAGCTGGATATGGCGATTCGGGTACTGCTGAAGCAGCTCGGAAGAGCTGAGTAACAAGCACCAGCCAAGAGCGGATTTACAGGGAGAAGACCGAGAAAATTGAAACTCTGCCGAGTTTTCCTCCCGCTCTTCTCGTGCTTCTCCCTGTGAATCGCTCTTGGCAAGCGCACTTCACTCAGGTCTTGTAGACCAGCAGCATTTTTCTCATCTCGTCCGCCAGCGTGACGGCAAGCGCCCGTGGCGCGATCACCTTGACGTTGGCCCCGAATCCCAGGATCCAGCTCCGCAGCGCCCAGTCGATTGAGACGTCCAGCGTCATTCGCAGGCGGCCATCGGGCAGCTCCTCGGTTTTCTGCGAGTCGTGCCAGACGCGGCCGCGGACGAACGGGGCGACCTCGGCGTCGAACACGACCTCGACGCGCTCGGGCTCGCCCCAGAAGACGCCCAGCGACGATCCGAACAGCGCGTCGGGCAGCTCGCGGGTCTTCTTGAACGTCTCTTCGGTGACCGACAGCCGTTCGAGGCGATCGGCGGCGAAGGTGCGGAATTCGTCGTAGGCCGGGACCCAGCCGATCAGGTAGACACCGCCCTGCGCCAGCGCGAGCCGGTACGGCTGCACCACGTAGACCTTGGCGCGATTGCTTCGCGCCGAGAAATAGCGCATTTCGACGACCCGCCGATCGCGGGCGGCGTCGAACAGCCGCCGGGTAATGTCGACGAGCCGCGCCGACGACAGCGCAGCGCGCGGACCGGCCTTGGTCGAGATCACTTGCGGCAGCGTCGAAAGGAACTCGCGCATGCGCGGGTTGAGCGCGTTGTCGATCTTCGCGAACGCGCCGCGCAGCTCGTCGGCCAGCGGCCACCCCGACAGGCTCTCGACCACGGAGCGGCTGAGATAGAGCGCGGCGACGTCGGCGACGGACAGTCCCTCCTGCACGGCGCGAAACGGCATCGCGTCGAGCCGCCACTTCTTGGTCTCGTTTTCTTCGCCCTCGTCGTAAACCGCGAAACCGGCTTCCTGCAGCGCTTGAAGATCGCGGCGGATGGTTCGGGTCGAAACTTTGACCTGTTTGGCGAGCTCGTGAATCGTGACGCCGACGCGCCGCGCCTCGATCTCGCGCAGCACCTGCCATTGCCGGATGACTTCCGCGTTTCTCATGATTTCGACTCGCCTCGCCGGAATGGTGGGCCGGGGGGCCGGAAAGATCCCACGGATAGGCCAGGAACTACCCACGTACCTCGAACGTCACACTCTTTAGGGCTAATGATTGAACCCTTGCCAAGGGCATCGATCTTGCACTGTCTGGCACCGAACTGGATGTGACCAGTCCTGTCACATCGCCCGGCTACCGTGGACTGGTGAGGAGCATCACCATGAACCGTTTCGAAGGCACGTCCGCCCGGCAGCTCGACCTCGTCGACGACCTGAACGGCCCGATTACCGCCCGGCCGGAACCGCGCGCCGCCCGGCCGCCGGCCCTGCGCCTGCTGCAGAAGGACGTCTACGCCGAACTTGCGCGTCGCCGTCGTCGGGCGCAGATTGCGACCAGGCACTTCCTGGAAGACCGGCAGTAGGCCCTGGGCATTAGGCCCTAGGCCCTAGGCCTTTCTTTCGAACCCGCCAGGGCCCAGGGCCCAACGCCTAGGGCCTGTTCTACGGAAAGACTCCCAACTCCGCGTACGACCGCGCGATCTTATCTATCGCGGTGCGAAACGCCGCCGCGCGCAGATCGCCGAGCTTCGGCTGCTGCATCAGCGACTCGCGAATCCCGTGATAGGCGACGATCATCGTCTCTTCGAGTCCCGAGTTGACGATGTCCTGTTCTTCCGAGCCGCGCGCCAGCGCCTTCCGTTTGTCTTCAGGCAGCGTCTTGCCGGTCAACGCCTCCAGCGCTTTCAGGAAGTCCGTCTCGCTGCGCTCCTCGAGCCGCTTTTCCATCCGGCCGAACCGCACGTGCGAGAGGTTCTTCAGCCACTCGAAGTACGAGACCGTCACTCCGCCGGCGTTCGCATAGAGATCCGGCAGGACCATGATGCCGCGGTCGCGGAAGATTTTCTCCGCGTCCGGCGTCGTCGGGCCGTTCGCGCCCTCGAGAATGATTTTCGCCTGCACCTTGCCGGCGTTGTCCTTCGTCAGGACGTTTTCGAGCGCCGCCGGCACGAGGATGTCGCACGGCAACTCGATTGCGGCGGCGGAGTCGATGTTCTTTGCGCCCGGGAAATTCCTGATCGATCCGCTCGCGCGGCGGTGCTTGTCGACGGCGTCCGGATCGAGTCCCTTCTCGTTGGCAATCGCGCCGTCGTACTCGGCGATGGCGACGACAATCGCGCCCGCCTCGTGACAGAACTTCGCGGTGTGGTAGCCGACGTTGCCAAGGCCCTGGACGATGACGCGCTTGCCTTCGATGCCGGGGGTGAGGCCGAGCTTTTTCATGTCCTCAGCGACGCTGCAGGCTTCACGAACGGCGAAGAACAGACCGCGACCGGTCGCTTCGCGGCGTCCGCGGACGCCGCCCTGCGTGATCGGCTTTCCCGTGACGCACCCCATCCCGTCGAGTGATCCCGGGTTGAGCGCCATATAGGTGTCGACGATCCACGCCATTTCCCGCTCGCCGGTGCCGTAATCCGGCGCCGGCACGTCGATGCCAGGACCGATGAAGTTCTTCTTCATCAGCTCATGCGCATACCGCCGAGTAATGCGCTCGAGCTGTTCGGGCGAGTATTTCTTCGGATCGATCTGCACCGCGCCCTTGGCGCCGCCGAACGGCACGTCGACAATGGCGCACTTGTAGCTCATCAGCGCCGCCAGCGCCTTCACTTCTTCCTCGTCGACGAACGGCGCGTAGCGGATGCCGCCCTTGGTTGGCAGCTTGTGATGGCTGTGCTCGACACGCCAGGCGTTGATCGTCTCGATCGTGCCGTCGGGGTGGCGGAACGGGAACGCCATCCGGTAAACGCTGTTGCACGACTTGATGGTGTCGAGCATCCCCTTGGGATGGTCGGTCGTCGCTGCAGCGTGGTCGAAGTACTGGTTGACGAAGTCGAACATCGAACCCGCGTGTGACATCGGACCGCCCCCGTTAGTGAATAGGCCGAAACAGCTCGCCGACCTTCGATTCTAGTGCGTCTGTCGCGCGCGCGTAGTCGGTGTCCGGCAGGAGCGGAGGGCCGAATGCGAGCCGCACCCTGGGTGCACGCCAGGGCAGCAACATCTTCCACTGAAAGCTCCGTCCGCGCGGCCAGATTTCAAACAGGCCGGCGAGCGCGACCGGGACGATCGGCTCGCCGGTGTGGGCGCTGAGGATCGCGGCGCCCTTGCGGAAGCGCTTGATCTCGCCGTCGATAGAGCGCTCGCCTTCGGGAAAGAGAATCAGCACCTTGCCGAGGCGCAGGCCGGCGGCGCCGGCGCGCATCGCGTTGACGAGATTCGCGTCCGGATCGACCGGGACGATGTTGATCGCGCGCGCCAGCCAGGCCATGAACGGTGTCTCGAAGTACTCGGCGGCGCCGACGAAGAAGATGTCTCGAAACGCCCGGAACGGCAGCGCGGCGGCGAGAAAAAAACCGTCGATGTAGGCCTGATGGTTGGGGCACACGATGAACGGCCCGCGCGCCGGCACATGCTCCCGCCCGGTGACGCGAAAGCCGAACCACAGGCGGGCAACGACGCCGAGCCCGCGGATCATCATGTACAGCACAGCGGCGCGGATCAACTTCGACTTCGACAGGTTGTCGACGATGTCTCGAGCCGGCGGCGCGGCGAGGAGCGACTCCCAGGCCTGGGAGGTGGACACACCCTCCTTCGCTGGCGCTGGTGAATCTTGCGCGCCTGCTACGGAGGGTAAACCCGCAATCACGGCGTCGACCAGTTGACGGACGGTAAAGATCGTCGCGCGGACGTCGGCGGCGACGCGCGTGCCGCGCTGCTGTTCGAGCGCGGTCAGCAACTCGACGCGCTCCATCGAATCGAGCGCGAGATCCAGCTCGAGGTTGTCGTCCGGCCGCACCACGGCCTTGTCGAGCCGCCGCGCGATCGTCGCCGTCAGCGCGGCGCGCTCCGAATCGGCGAGCCAGGCGTTTTCCGCGTCGCTGGTCGGACGCGCCGCCGCGGTGTCGGTCACCGCGCGTTCACGGACCCGGCGCTCGACTTCGTGCCGCTTGATCTTCCCGGTCGTGGTGCGCGGCAGCGGCTCCAGCCAGATGTCGTAGCTCAGGATGCGCTTGTGCGCTGGCAGCTTGACTGACAACCCTTCGAGTTCGAACCGGATCAGCTCCCGGACGTTGACGACGCCGCGGGCGCGCAGCGCGTCTTCGTCGGGCACGATGACGGCGTGCAAGCGCTCGGAGGAGGGCTCGCCGGGCCGCGTCAGCCCGAGCACGCACAGCTCTTTGATGAACGGCGACTGCCGATAATGCGCTTCGATTTCCTCCGGATAAAGGTTCTTGCCCGAGGCGAGAACGATGATCTCTTTCTTGCGGCCGGTGATGAAGAGACGCCCGTCGGCGTCCAGACTGCCGAGATCGCCGGTGAAGAGCCAGCCGTCCTTGAGCGCCTCGGCGGTGGCGTCGGGTCGGTTGAAGTACTCGCGCATCACGATCGGGCCGCGAATCAGAATTTCGCCGTCGGCCGCGATTCGCAACTCGACGCCTGGAAACGCCTGGCCAACGGAAGTGGTGAACCGATCGCCCGGCCGGACGACGGTCGCGCCGCCCGAACATTCGGTCAGCCCGTAGGCGTTGAGCAGGGTGAAGCCCATCCCGTAGAGATCGCGGCCGATCGCCGGATCGAAACGGGATCCGCCGGTGACGAGCATCCGCATCCTGGGTCCAAGCGCGCTGTGCACGCGCGCGAACAGCCGCGGGCCCGGATTGACGCCCGTGCGATCGCGCAACCACGTCGTTGCCGCGACCATGCCGCGGAAGATCCATCGAGAGACCACGCCGCGTTTGGCGACTTCGCCGGTGACGCGCTGGTGGATCAGGTAGAAGAACTGCGGCACGCACGCGAAGATCGTGATCCCGCGGGTCTGAAGCGCGGCGAGGAGCGAGGTCGAATTCACGGTCTCGAGAAAGACCACGCGGGCGCCGACCGCGAGCGGGATGAGCAGGTTCGCCATCTGCGCGAGCGCGTGAAACAGCGGCAGCACGCCGAGGACGGC
>DASUGM010000026.1:0-3292 GCA_036274055.1 Vicinamibacterales bacterium
CCGCGATCTGGGGCCCCCGTTTCCGGCGCACAGCGCCTTCGGCAAGATTGCGTGGACGCGCGACGACCAGATTTGGTACGGGGAATCGATGCCAAGCGAGATCGGCCACCCAGGCTGGCGGATCATGCGCGTCGCGGCAGCCGGCGGCGTTCCCTTCGTCGTGATCCCCCGCATCAACGGACAGATGGTCGGAGAGGCGCGATTCGCCGTGAGTCCAGACTCGTCGCAGATCGCGTGGACGGCTCAGCGGGGATACCGGCAGGAAGTCGGTCCGCGCAGCGAGGTCTGGTCCACGAATCTGCGGAGTGACCCTGGCCGCCCGCGCTGACGAGTCCCGGCGCGTCTTGTACGGTTGATCCCCATCGCTGCGTTATCCCAGACAGGGAGGCACCGCAGTGATGATCAGAATTGTCAAGGCCGCCGCAGTCGCGGCCATCGTGGGTACGACAGCGGCCATCGTCTTCGCCGATGGCCCGCAGATGCAGGCGCAGAAGGGCAAGCCGTCGCCACCGCCGACAATCACGGCCGCGGCGACGTGGGACAACTCGACCGGCGATCGCATCACCATCGACAACCCAACGCTTCCGGTCTCCGGCACGCTCCAGGATTCCGGCGGCGCGGCGCAGTTCCTGTTCAGCTTGCCGGCGAGCGGCAAGAACAAGCGCTATCTGAATTTCACGTATCCGTTGGCGGCGTTCGTGCCGACTCCGTGCGACCCGTCACAGTTCCTCACCAGTCCGAGCGGATCGACCGGGGTCAACGTCTACGGCGCCTGGGTGGCGATTCGCAGCCTGACGTCGCTGCAGATTGGCGAAGCGCGCGCGGTCGTCGCGCACTTCGGCGCCAGCGCGGGACAGTTCCTGTGGATGGGCGAAACCAACGTCGTCCATGACTGCACGAATTTCGTCGCGGCCTATCGCGTCGATCAGCGCACCTGGCGCGTCTCGACCGCGCTCGATCGGCTGTCGGTCCCCGTCGACGGGGATTACCACGGCGTTGTCGGTGGAAAGATTTACGAGGGTGGGTGCCGCACTCAAACGGGCTGCCAGACGCCACTGCTCATGACACCCGGCGGCCTGGTCGTCCTCCAGCCGACTTCCGGCTTCGACCGTCACTACAACATGGCGTGGGGCGCGACGATCTACTGCGAGACCTGCCCGCCACCGCCGGTGTGCGCGAGCTGGCCGATCCCTGGCCAGCCGTGTCAGTTCGCGATCAACTGATCCAAACAAAAAATCGGGTGTTCCTCCGGCCAATCGACCGGAAGAACACCCGATTGCCTCTGCGCCTCAGCGCACTCCGCGTCTCCGCGTGAGTTACTTCGCCAGGTCGTTCACCGCACCGAGCAACATCCGCACCTTGGCGGCGTCGCTCGAACCCTTCGCGTCGACGTCGAGCGCGGTGGCGAGTTGCTGCAGCGCGGTGCGACGGGCGCCGCCCGACGCCTTCTCGGCCGCCGCGAGCGAGTTGCGGACCACGGTCAGCCGCGCCTCGGTCAGGCCCTTCGACCGTTCGAGCTGGTCGACGTACGCCCGCGCCAGCGCGAAGCTCGGCGGCCAGACGAACTTCCGCTGCTCCTGCGGGTTCCAGTAGTCGAGCCTGACGGTGTTCATCGCGTCGATCTCGTTCTGGGTCAGGTTCGGGTTGGCGACCAGGTCGAAGATGTCGAGACCGCGGAAGATCTCCGAGCTGACGATGTGGCCGTTGTACCAGTAGGCCGACCACGAACCGCCGCTGACCAGCCGGTCGGCGTTGATCGGGCCGCGGTCGAAGAACGCGATTTCGTACGGCTTGGCCGCGTCGGTCCAGTCGAACACCGTGAGACCGCCCTGGTAGAACGCCTGCACCATCACCTCGCGCCCCGGAATCGGGAGCAGCGAGCCGTTGTGCGCGACGCAGTTTTCCTGATCGGTCTGAGCCGCCGGCATCTTGTAGTAGCTCTTGAACACCATCTTGTTGTTCTCGATCACGAACAACGCGTCGGCGCCCCATTCGAGCTTGTCGGTCGCGCGGCAACGCGGCGCCGATCCGCCGCCCCACTCGTCGGAGAAGAGGATCTTCTTGCCGTCGTTGCTGAACGTCGCCGAGTGCCAGAACGACATGTTGGCGTCGCCGACGAAGTCGATGCGGATCGGATGCGTCGCTTCGCGGATGTCGAGCAGCAGGCCGAGACCCGCGCACGCGCCGCCGGCGAGACCGACGTCGGGATACACGGTGATGTCATGGCACTGGTTCGGACCGGTCGGCGGCGCGTTGCCGCGGCCGCCGCGGCCCGGACCGGCCGGCGCGCCCGCGGCGCCACCGGCGACGTTGGCGGTGCCGCCGCCCGCAACCACCGGGGGCGGCGTGGCGCCACCGGCACCCGCGCCCGCGGCGCCAGCACCGGCTCCGGTTGCACCGCCCGCTGGCGGCGCACCGGCGCGGCCAGCGCCACCGGCGCGCGCGCCCGCGGCGTCACGCTCCGGATTGCGCGGCGCGACCGGCAGATTCTGGAAGATGCGCGCGGCGTTGGTGATCTCGGCCTTGGACGGATCCGCCAGCGGGATCTTGATGACCTCGAGCCGGAATCGCGCGTTGTTCGGATCGGCGGCGTCAGCGCCGGTGTCCACGCAGCCCTTCACTTCGGCCTCCGGACGGACGCCCGACGTCCCCTGGATGTAGACGTAGACGTTGTCTTTGTCACCCGGCTGCGTCACCACCGTGTGCGTGTGCGAGCCGCGGCAGGTCTCGACGCTCTTGATGAACTTCGGGTTCTTCGGATCCTTGATGTCGAAGATGCGGATGCCTCGCACGCGATCCGGATTCGCTTCGTTGCCCGCGACCGGCGTGCCATTGACCGTGATGCCGCCGAACCCGCAGTCGCGGCGGCTGCTGGTCGATTCTGACGACATGAACAGCAGGTTCTTGTAGACCGAAACGTCGTTCTGCGACGCCGGGCAGAGGTACTGATTCACGAGCACCGGCTTCAACACGTTCGAGATGTCGTAGATCTCGAAGCCGTTGTAGTTGCCCTGAATCACGTACTTGTCGGTGAACGCGAGATCCGAGTGCGTCGCGCCGAGCACCTTCGGTCCGGGCGGCGTCGTCGAGATCAGCTTCATGTTCCAGGCGGCCTGCGCCGCGTCCCACGCGCCGGCCTTGAGGCCGACCCGCGGATCCGGCGTCGGACGATCCTTCGAGACGATCGGCGCGACCGGAGCCGGCATCACCGCCGGCGGCGGTTCGGGCGGCGGCGGTGATGCCGGCGCCGCCCGCGTCCGTGACCAGGCAGCAGTCGAGCTGGTGGAACGGG
>DASUGM010000027.1:0-13647 GCA_036274055.1 Vicinamibacterales bacterium
AAAGCTGAGGCCGAGAGGCGTGCGCGCCTCTCCGATTGGTCATGCGTGCGTTCGCATTGAGTCCGTCACGCCGCAGGGCGGTCGCGGCGACCCTGATGTTGGCTGCCTGCCTGCTGCCCGCGAGATGTGCGTCGATTCCGCCGCCGATTCGACTGGACGCCAACGCCGGCGCGCGCGAGTTGCTCGTCGGAGATTGGGCTGGAGAGTACGTCACCGACGAGGTCGATCCACGGCAAGGCACGATCGCATTCCGCTTGCGAGAACGCGACGATTTCGCCCACGGCGAAGTCCGGATGCGGCCCAATGGGTCTCGAGAGCCCTACGCCCGCGTGCAGCGGAGCATGCCGGCCGCCGACAAAACGCCGCCACCGTTGACCGAATGGCTGACGATTCGCGTGGTCCGGGGGCACGACCGCAGCTTCTCCGGCGAACTCGATTCGTACTGGGATCCGGACCGGCAATGCCGGGCGCGGACGACGTTCCGCGGCACAGAGACGGACGGCGTGATCACCGGCACCTTCGAAACGATCTACGACGCGCCTTGGGCCCGGACGGAAGGGCGATGGTGGATCAAGCGTCGATGACGGTTATCGACTATGCTCGGACCACTCGAAAATCGACCTTGGTCGCGGCACCGTTGTTGCACTTAGGCCGGAGACTGCGGCGCGTTGTCGACCGACTCGCGCTGAACCACGGAGGCTGGATGGCAGGGCGGCGTAGACGACTGATGCTGCAATTCTGGGTCGCCAGCAGTGTTCTGTGCTGGTCAATCGCATTTGCCAGCGTCTTGGCGAAGACCGAGTCACCAGCGGCGGTGACGGCGTCACCAGCCGTTGAGGAGGCGAATTTTTTCGGGGTCACCAGAAATAGTCCGCAGTCCCCGGCGCCAGCGCCGGCAGCGCAGGGTGCGCAGGCCGCCACGTTTATCGGCGACGCCAAGTGCATCGACTGTCACGATCAGACAATCAAGGGGACCCTCCACGGCCGCTCGGCTGACCCGCGAACGCCGGCGGCCAAGCAAGGCTGCGAGAGCTGTCACGGGCCCGGGAGCAAGCACGCCGAAGATCCGACCACCGTCCAGGTCAAGAACTTCAAGACGCTGCCCGCGCGCGAGGTGAACGCGACCTGCACGACCTGCCACAACCGCGGCGAGCACGCGTTGTGGGACGGCAGCCAGCATGAAGCGCGCAATTTGAGCTGCGTGACCTGCCACAGCGTCCACTCGCCCAAATCGGAGTCCGGCCAGCTGAAGACGAAGACCCAGCCTGAGCTCTGCCAGACCTGCCATCGCGACAAAGTCGCCAAGCTCGACCGGTCCGGCCATATGCCGGTGCGCGAAGGCAAGATGCAGTGCTCGACCTGTCACAACACGCACGGGTCGACGAACACGCGGTTGCTGCGCAAGGGCGATTCGCCGACCGAGCTGTGCACGTCGTGCCACGCCGACAAGCGCGGGCCGTTTCTGTGGGAGCACGCGCCGAGTCGGGACGGCTGCGTGACGTGTCACGATCCGCATGGCTCGTCCAACGAACGCATGCTGGTGGCGAAACCGCCGATCTTGTGTCAGCGCTGTCACGTCTCGACGCGCCATCCGAGCGTGATCTACGACCAGGCGCTGGTCGGCGCCGGCTCGGCGCCCAGCGCCCGCGTGATGGGCCGATCCTGCGTGACCTGCCACTCCGCGATTCACGGGTCGAATCACCCCAGCGGCCAACGGTTCATTCGATGAGGAGGCAGGCGATGAGAGCGTCCCGGATCCTCCTGATCACCACGGCGACGTTGGCGTGGCCCATCGCGGCAGCGGCTCAAGCCGGCGCGCCGGCTCCGACGCCCCAGGCCGCCGCGCCCGCGGCGGCCGTAGCGCCGGCGCCGTTCGTCGGCTACGTCGACATCGGCGTTCGCAACACCTCCACCGACGGTGACGCTGCCCGCTACGAGCGCTACCGCGATCTCGGCGACGGGTTGTTCATTGAGACGTTCCGTTGGCAACGTGAGGCGCGCGGTTTTTTCACCAACCTGTCCGCCGACCACATCGGGCGGGAGGATCAGCGGTACACCCTCGACGTCGTCAACCCCGGGCGGCTGAAGAGCTGGTTTCAATATGACCAGATTCCGATGCTGCTCAGCCGGACGACGCAAACGCTGTTCAGCCAGAGCATCCCGCCACTGTTGACGATTACTGACGCGCTCCAGGCCCAGGTGCAGGCGAATCCGGCCTCGATGGACGCCGTCTTTGCGGCCAACGCGCAGACCTTTGAGACGCAGACGCAGCGCCGCATCGCCGCCGGCGCGGTGGAATTCCTGATGACGCCGGCCCTGACGTTCAAGGCCCGCGTCCAGCACAGCGAGAAAACCGGGTCGATTCCGTACGGCGGCAGCTTCGGCCATAGCAGCCTGGTGGAGATGCCGCTGCCGATGGAGCACGGATTGACCGACGTCGACGCGGGCGCCGAATGGCAAAGCGGCCGGTGGCTGTTTCGCGGCGGGTACACCGGCTCCTGGTTCAGCAACGACTTCCAGACCCAGACGTTCGACAATCCCTTCCGCGCCACCGACAGCCTCACGGCGCCGTCACGCGGCCGCCTCAGCGTCGCGCCCGACAACTCGTTCATCGGCGTCAACGGTCTCGTCTCGGTCGGACTGCCGTATCGCACCCGGGTGATGGGATACGTCTCGGTCGCATCGCTGCACGACGCCGGCGATCCGATCATGCCGCAGACGATCAATCCGCTGGTGACGACCGCGCCGATCGATCGGCTGGCGGTGGAAGGCGAGGCGCGGACGACCTCGGTGAATCTCAATGTCGTCTCGCGGCCGTCGTCGAAGCTGGATCTGACCGCGCGCTACCGCACCTATGAGTACGACAACCGCACGCCGGAATTCGCGATGACCCAGCGGGTGGCGTATGACAACGCGGCGTCGAAGGTCGACCCGGCGATCCACACCGAACCGTTCAGCGTGACGCGCGGAACGCTGGACGCCGACGCGCGGTATACGCCCGGCGGACGGTTCACCGCGGGCGTCGGCTACTCGTGGATCGGCGAGGATCGCACCCACCGCGTCTTCGACTCGACGACCGATCACGTGGTGCGGGTCACCGCCGATCTGGTCGGCCAGAGTTGGCTGACCTTCCGGACCAAGTACGAGCATGCGCAGCGGCGGGGGACCGGCGTCGAGGAAGGCGAGGCGGAACTCCTGGCGATTGGTGAGCAGCCGGGCATGCGCAACTTCGACATCGCGCAGCGCAATCGAAACCGGGTGACATTCCTCACGTCGATCACGCCTGGCGGCTCGATCTCGTACTGGGGTTCGGTGGCGGCCGGCAAGGACGACTTCATCGAGAGCGAGTTCGGCCTGCGCGACAACGGCCACCGCGTCTACAGCATCGGCATCGACGCCGTCCCGGGCGATCGCTTCCTGCTCGGCGCCTCGTATGCTTATGAGAAGTACACGGCCCTGTCACGCTCGCGGCAGGCCGATAACGCCGTGCAGTTCAAGGACCCGTCGCGCAACTGGGCGACCGACGCGGCGGATAAAGCCCACTCGGTTCGCGCGAATCTCGAAATCAAGGACCTCCTGCCCAAGCTGGACGTCCGGTTCAACTACGACTACAGCCACTCGCGGTCCCTGTATCACTACATTACCGGGCCGGTGGAGGATCGCACGCTCCCTGAAGAAGTCGTCATCGAATCGACGCTTCCGGATCCGACGCAGCTGCCGCCGACGCTCAGCGAACTGCACATGGCGACGACCGACTTCACCTACAACCTGAACTCCCGGGTCGGCATCGGCCTGTCGTTCTGGTACGAGCGCTATCGCGTCGAGGATTTCACGCTCGATATCGACGCCAACCCGGATCTTTCCCGCGGATCCGTGTTGCTGATGGGATATCTATATACGCCATACACGGCCCGGACGGTGTGGCTGCGGATGTATTACAAGTTCTGAAGGAGAACGGAATGACGCGAGTGATGATGACGGCCCTTGCCGTGCTGATCAGCGTGGCGGGCCTTGGTGCCCAGGATGCCAAGAAGGTCGCCGCGGGCAAGGACCTGTACCAGAAGTACGCGTGTGAGAAATGCCACCAGATCGCCGGCAAGGGCAGCAAGATCTCGCCGCTCGACGGCGTCGGCGCCAAGCTGACCGCGGACGAAATCAAGCAGTGGATCGTCGACCCGGACTCGATGACCGCCAAGCTGGCGAAGAAGCCGGCGGCGAAGATGAAGAAGATCGCGATGCCTGATCCCGAGGTCGACGCGCTCGTCGCCTACCTCCAGACGCTCAAGAAGTAGCTCGCGGCCGTGGTCGTGCCGGTTTCGAACCCGCCGCTGTCGCGTAATCCAATCTCGCTGGCAGGGGCGTGGCTGACCACGCTCGCGGCTTTTGCGTTTCTCGGCTACATGCTCGCCGAGTGGCTGGGGTTGTTCCACAATCCGTACTCCGGACTGCTTGGATTCGTCGCCATCCCTGCGGTCTTCGCCCTCGGACTGGCGATTATCCCGTTTGGAATCTGGCGTGAAAGCCGCCGCCGGCGGCGCGGCCAGACCGCGTGGCAGTGGCCAACCGTCGACTTCGGCGTTCGCCGGACGCGGGTCGGCATTGCGCTGCTCACGCTGCTGACCATCGTCAACGTCACGCTCGTCGCCGTCGCCGGCTTCGGCGCGACGCACTACATGGAGACGACGGAGTTCTGCGGGCAGGTCTGCCACGGCCCGATGAAGCCGGAGGCGACGGCGCATTCGGCCTACGCGCATGCCAAGATCGCCTGCGTGTCCTGTCACGTCGGCCCCGGCGCCGGCGGCATGATTCGCGCGAAGATGAACGGCACCCGCCAGTTGTATCTGCTCGCCACCGGCGGCTACGCGCGGCCGATTCCGGTGCCGGCACACGGCCTGCCGCCATCGGCCGGCACCTGCGAGAACTGCCACACGCCGGGGCATCCAGACAAAGATCTCGTCCGCACCACCCGCGAGTACGCCGACGACGAGGCGAACACCGAGACCGTCAACGAAGTCGTCCTCTACATGGCGCGGAATCACTGGCACGCGCGGGCGGACATCACCGTGGAGTACGTCGCCACTGACGCCGTCCGCGAAACGATTCCGTACGTGAAACTGACCGACGCGACCGGCCGCGTGACCGAGTTCTTCGCGCCGAAGACCACGGCGGTGCCGGCCGGCACGCCGCGGCGGATGGATTGTCTCGACTGTCACACGCGTCCGGCGCACAGTTTTGCGCCGACCGCCGAGATCGCCGTCGATCGCGCGATCGCGGCCGGACAGATTCCGCGCTCGCTCGCGTTCGTGCGCCGCGAAACGGTCGCCGCGCTCAAGGGCGCGTACGCAGACGAGGCCGCCGCGTCAGCGGCGATCCGCAAGCGCCTGACTGATTTCTACGCGTCGCGTACCGCGCCGCCCACCGACCTCGCGCGGGCCATTGACGGCGCCAGCCGCGTCTACGCGACCAACGTGTTTCCGCAGATGAAGATCACCTGGGGCACGTACCTGAGCCAGATGGGCCACACGCAGATGACCGGCTGCTTCCGTTGCCACGACGACGAGCACAAGACCCGCGACGGCCAGCGCGTGATCAAGCAGGATTGCGGGCTGTGTCACAAAGAGCAGTAGCACGCCGTGCGCGCCCGGCGCTGGCGAATCCGGCGCCTGCCAATGCTCCCGCGACGAGCAGCGGATAGTCGACTGTCATCCCGAACAGCACCGCCGCCGACCCGCCAATCGCCGACCAGATGATCGGCACGGTGGCCAACCACCATCGCCGATCTCGCGCCGACAGCAGCACGCCGAGCGTCAGGATCGCGGTTGGACAGGGAACGTTGAAGAGCGGAAGCGCGGGGTACGCGTGGCCGCTCGCGAGGCTGACGGCCGGATACGCCAGCGCGTAGCCGATCAGCGCCAGGCCAGAGCAACCCCGCCAACCCCGCCAGTCGAATGCCGTCAGCAGTCGTAGGCGCCACGCGAGCACCAATGCGACACCTTCGGCCACGAACAGGCCGCAAAACAGCCAGGCCAGCGGATTGATGCGCGTGAAGATCATGGCGTGATAGAAGACCGCGCTCCATAACCACATCGCGGCAAGAAGCCATGTCAGGGCGACGGACATTCGCTTCGCGCCGCGCCTCGCGCCAACAACGACGACGAGAGACGCGAGCCACGATGTCGCCACCAGCGGCCAGAACGTCCGGTTGTAGACCGCGAACGTCTCGAGGAAGTCGGTCAGGCCGAACGGCATCGTCGCGGCCGATCAGCGCAGACCTGCGACCATCGCGACACCGGCGAGCATGACAATCAGCAGGATCAGGGCCGCGCTGGCACCGGCGACCGCAAACGCCCGCCAGACGTGCCGATAGTCGAGCGCGCGCTGCAGCGCCATCGCCATGGCGGCGAACATCCAGATCCACGAGGCGATGAAGATCGTCCAGGGCCAGGGGGTAATCGCGCCGAACACCTGGAGCAGCCCGGGTCCGGCGGCGAAGCCCGTCGTCCGCAGGAGTTCGCCCCATGTCGCGTGTGTGCCGGCCTCGGGCAGGAGGCGGGTGCCGATTTGAAACGCCAGCATCGCCCACGCGAGCCAGAGAACGACCGAGATCGCGCTCGCGGCCGCGATCGTTCGCACGCCACCGCCGCCGGAAAGGCCGGCGCCGATGCCGGCGGCCACGCTGGCAAGAATGACCACGGCCCCGGCCTGCCCGATTGTCGCCGGAGTGTGCTCGAGCTCTTCGTAGACGTCCTGATCGAGCACTGACGCGCCAAACAAACGGTGGAGAAAGGTGACCATGATGTTCGCTCCGGGTTCCGACCGACCTAGTGGATGACCGCCTGTTGCAGCGCGTCAGGCTTGATGAACTCGCGCGCGTGCGCCCGCACGGTGAGCACCGGGCAGGCCGCCGACCGCGACACCTGCTGCGCGACGCTGCCGAGGAAGAAATGCGACAGACCATGGCGCCCGTGCGTGCCGACGATGACCAAATCGATCTCGGTGTCGCGAGCGTAGGACAGAATCGTAGCCGCGGGCGCCGTCGACGTGAGGACGACGAGCTTGGTGCCGTACGCACTACGATCGGGCTCGGGGACGAGGGACTCGAGCGAACGCCAGGCGTCCGCTTCCATCTGTTTCTGGACGTCGTCGAGCGCCATCGGCAATCCAGAGGCGACCGTGGCATGCGCACCGACGTCGTCGACCACGTGCAGGACGTGCAGCGTCGCGCCGAATTTCCTCGCGAGTTCTTCGCCGTACCGCAACGCTGCCTCCGCTGGTTCGCCGAAGTCCGTAGCGACGAGAATGTTTCTGATGCCAATCACAGGAGCCTCCACGAGCCCTAAGGGCACATTGCGTGCCATTCCGGCGCAACGCATTCAGCCAATTGCGGCCGTTCCCGTGTCGAATCGAGGGCAGAACATCTCGGGGTCCCCGTGAAATAGTCCACGCTTCGACCGTCGACGCGTCGCCAGATGCCTCGGTTTTCGGTGATCTTCGGCTCTTCGTGCAACCCCGATCTGGCCTTGAACGTGCACTATGCCCGGTCGGCGTGAGTTCGCCGGAGGGCACATGACCAGCACCGAGATGTTCTACGCACAACTGATTTCGATTGCGGTGGCGTTGACCATGGTGCTCGTGAGCTGGCGGTCCCGCCTGGCTGGACGCCTGTTCTTCGTGCTGCTGTTCTCCTGGGCGGCGTTCGTCAATACTCGGTTGGCACTCACCGATCCGATCGTTTATCTGGGATACGCGTCGCTCGCATGGTCGGAGTGGTACCGCGCGTTCATTCGCGGGTTCTTTGCGGCACACATCACCGGGATCGTGGTGGCCATCGCGATCGGACAAGCCGCGATCGCGTTGCTCGTCGCGACCACGGGTCGGGCGGTCAGCGTCGGGTTGTGGGGCGCGATTGTGTTTCTGCTCGCGATCGCGCCCCTGGGCGTCGGCGCGGGGTTTCCGACGACCTTGATCATGGCATGGGCGGCGGGGCTGCTGCTGGCGTCGACCTATCGGAGGTCAGTGCCGTCCGAGATTGGATCGTGGTGGCGGGGCCGCGGCGGACAATCGCGGCCGAACCGGACATCCCGTGTCAGGCGCAATCGCACGGTGTGAAGGAGACGCATCATGACTCGAAATCTCAAGGAACGGGAATGGCTGCGCGCGGAGCTCCGGCGTCAACGGCAGGCACTCGTCCGGCGCGAGCGGGACGAGCGCGCGGCGCTGCGGGCCGAGGGCGAGGCGGCGACGACCCGGGTACTCGACAAAGCCGAAGCGAGCGCGGTCGATCTGCAGAATGACCTCGATGGCGCGCTGCTGCAGATTCGCAGTGAAGCCATCCGTCACATCGACGAGGCATTGATGCGTCTGGACGACGGCCACTACGGCGTCTGCATCGACTGCGGCGCCGACATCGGCCGCGTTCGGCTCCGTGCGCTGCCGTTCGCCGAGCAGTGTCTGGTGTGTGCGGCGCGCGCGGAAGCGCGAGGTTCCCGTGTCGTGAGAAGCGACGCGCCGCGTCTTGCCGTGCGACCGCTCGAGGTCGACGAAGATGCCGCCTGACACCGTCGCTCCGGCGCCGACACCCGCGGCGACCCTGGTCGATTCGATCCGGCCGCTCCTGCAGCCCCGCAGCATCGCCATCATCGGCGTGTCCCGCAGCGGCAGGGGCATCGGTTGCCGGGTGCTGGCGGCGCTCCGCGCGAGCGGATATCCCGGCGAGATCTTTCCCATCACGCGAGATGGAGCGGAGGTGGACGGACAGCGCACCTGGACGTCGCTGGCCGCGACCGGGGCGACGCCGGACTTGTGTGTGATTGCCGTGCCACGGGATGGCGTCGAGGCGGCGATCGATGACTGCATCGCCGGCTCGGTAAAAGCCGTGGTGGTGGTGACCGCCGGGTTTGCCGAGACCGACGACGACGGCCGCGCGTTGCAGGATCGGCTCGTGGCCAAAGTGCGCGCCGCCGGCGTTCGGATGGTCGGCCCGAATTGCATGGGCGTGGTGAGTGCCGACCCGGCCTGGCCGATGAACGCGTCGTTCTCGCCGGTCTTTCCGCCGGCCGGCGGGCTGGCGCTGTCGTCACAGAGCGGCGCATTGGGCGTCGTCATTCTCGATCTGGCCACTCGACGCGAAGTCGGGCTGTCGTCGTTCGTGAGCGTCGGCAACAAGGCCGACGTCTCGAGCAACGACCTGCTCGAGTACTGGGCGTCCGACCCGGCGACATCGGTGATCGCGTTGTACCTCGAGTCGTTCGGCAATCCGCTGCGGTTCGCGCAGATTGCCCGGGAGGTCGGACGACGCAAGCCGATCATCGCCGTCAAAGCCGGCCGGACGAAGGCGGGCACGGCCGCGGCAGGCAGTCACACCGCGGCGTTGGCGGCGAGCGACATCGCGGTCAGCGCGCTGTTCCACCAAACCGGCGTCATCCGCGCCGACACGATCGACGAGATGTTCGATCTGGCCGCCTGTCTCGAGTCGCAGCCTCTGCCGCGCGGCGCACGAGTCGCCATCGTGACCAACGCTGGCGGTCCGGGTATTCTGGCCGCCGACGCCTGTGAAGCGGCCGGATTGGACGTGGTCCCGTTCGGTGCGGGCACCAGACACCGGCTCGCGGAAATCCTGCCCAGTCTGTCCGCGCTGGGCAACCCGCTCGACATGATCGCTACGGCGGATGCCGCGCAGTATCGGGATGTCATCACGTCCGTGCTCGCCGCCGAGGAAGTCGACGCCGTGCTGGTGCTCTACACGCCGGTCGACGCCAGTGCGGCGGCGCCGATCATCGAGGCGATTCGCAGCGGCATTGCGGCCGGGCGGAACCGGGCCGACGCCGGCAAGCCGGTGCTGGCGTGCCTGATGGCGGATCATCGCTACGCGCGACTGACGATCGGCAGCGAGCACGTCCCGGTCTACGCCTTCCCCGAGAACGCGGCGCGGGCGCTGGGCAAGGTCGTCCAGTACGCGAAGTGGCGCCGCCTGCCCCCGAGCGGGCGTCCCGCGCTCCTCGACATCGACACCGCGGCGGCCCGCTCACTGTGCCGCGATATCGTCATGCGTCGCGGCGCGGACTGGCTGACGCCCGAGGAAACGCGGGTCGTGCTCGACGCCGTCGGGCTGACCCTGTTATCGGCCGTGCCCGCGCACTCGGCGGACGAGGCCGCCGACCTCGCCGAGGCCGCCGGGTTCCCCGTGGTGGCCAAGCTGCACGCACCGGCGGGCGTGCACAAGACGGACCTTGGCGGTGTCGCCGTCGACCTCCGCAGCCGCGAAGACGTGGTGGCCGCGTATCGCTCGATTACCGAGCGCGCCCGCAGCGGCGGGGTGACGCCGCTCGGCGTGGTGATCCAGCCGATGGTCACCGACGGCGTCGAGACATTCGTCGGCGTCGCGCACGATCGGCTGTTTGGAGCGCTGGTGGGCTTCGGCTGCGGCGGGACCGAGGTCGAACTGCTCGGCGACGTGCATTTTCGGGTCGCGCCGCTGACCACCCGGGACATCGACGAACTCATCCACGAGTCGAGAGCCTTCACCTTGCTCGCCGGTCATCGTGGTCGGCCGGCCGCAGACCTGGCGGCCCTGACCGATCTGCTGACGCGCGTTGCCCGACTCGCCGAAGACGTACCCGAGGTGTTCGAGCTCGATCTCAATCCGATGATCGTGTTGCCGCAGGGGCGCGGCTGCCGGATTGTCGACGTGCGGATTCGCGTCGGCGAGGCGTCGTCGCGGCCGACGCGAAGATAGCGTGACCACCCAGAAGCCATCACCCAATCGCGAAGCGGTGATCGCCGCGGCGACCGGGACTGCCATCGGCGTCTCGGCGATGCTCGCGTTCGCGGGCGCGGCGCCGACGATCGTACGCGCGCCGCTGGTCGTCGCGGTCGTGGCGGGAGGCGTTCCGCTGCTCGGCGCCTTGCTGCGATCCGCGCTGCGGCGCGAGATTGGCGCCGATTTTCTTGCCGGCCTGGCGATTATTACCAGTCTGCTGCTCGGCCAATTCCTTGTCGCTGCCGTCGTCGTCCTGATGCTCTCCGGCGGGCAGGCGCTCGAAGCCTACGCCACTCGACGCGCCTCCTCGGTCCTTGAAGCCCTGGCCCGACGGAATCCGTCCGTGGCGCATCGGATGATCGACGACGCACTTGTCGATGTGCCGATTGGCGAGGTCATCCCTGGCGACACGCTGGTGATCCTTCCGCACGAGCTGAGCCCGGTCGACGGAATCGTCCGCGCCGGCTATGGCGCGATGGACGAGTCGTATCTCAGTGGCGAGCCGTTCCTGATCCGAAAGACCGCCGGGTCGACCGTGATCTCGGGCGCCGTGAATGGCGACACGGCGCTGACGATCGAGGCGACAAGAAAGGCGGTCGACTCGCGGTTTGCCAGGATCGTCGGCATCGTACAGAGCGCCGAACAGCGGCGGCCGCGGATGCGCCGGATCGCCGATCGTCTCGGTGGCTGGTATACCCCGACGGCCGTGGCCATCGCCGCGATCGCGTGGTTCGCCAGCGGCGACTCGACGAGATTCCTCGCCGTGCTGGTGATCGCGACGCCCTGTCCGTTGCTGCTGGCCATTCCGATCGCGATCATCGGCGCCATCTCCGTCGCCGCTGGTCGTGGCATCGTCATCAAGGACGCGGGCATTCTCGAGCGGCTCGAGACCTGCCGCACCGCCATCTTCGACAAGACCGGGACCCTGACGCTCGGCCGCCCGGGTCTGAGCGATGTCGTGCTGCTGCAGTCTGCCGCGACTCGCCGGGAAGTCCTGGCCGTGGCCGCCAGCCTCGAACAGTATTCGAAACATCCGTTGGCCGCCGCCATCGTCGCGACCGCCGACGCCGAGGGCGTCCCGCGGGTCGAGGTCACTGAGATCAGCGAGAGTCCAGGAGAGGGACTGACCGGACACGTCGGCGAAGCCACGGTCCGCATCATTGGACGCCGGCAGTTGACGCCGGCCCAGCGAGCCGCCCTTCCCGCGGTGGCGGCGGGACTCGAGTGTGTCGTGCTGATCGAAGGCGAAGTGGCGGCGTTGTTTCGCTTCCGTGACGTGGTCAGGGCCGACAGCGCGGCGTTCATCACCCATCTGCCGCGGCTGCACGGCATCGGCCGGCTGCTGCTCGTGTCCGGCGATCGCGAGAGCGAGGTGCGCGACCTCGGCGCCCGGATGCAGATTGCCGACGTCCGGTTCGAGCAATCGCCGGAGCAGAAGCTCGCGATCGTCACGGCGGAGTGCCGCCGGCAGCCGACGCTGTTCGTCGGCGACGGCATCAACGACGCGCCGGCGATGATCGCCGCGACCGCGGCGATCGCCCTGGGCGTCGGCAGCGACGTCACGTCAGACGCCGCCGGTGCGGTCATCCTCGATGGATCGATCTCGCGCGTCGACGAGCTGTTGCACATCGCCAGCCGGACCCGCCGCATTGCGCTGCAGAGCGCCGTCGGCGGCATCGCGCTCAGTCTGATCGGCGTGGGCCTGGCAGCGGGCGGCTGGCTGGCGCCGCTGGCCGGCGCGATTGCTCAAGAAGTCATCGACGTCGTCACGGTGCTGAACGCGCTCCGCGCGTCGTGGCCGCCGCGGGAGATGACCGACTTCTGAGACGTCCGGCCGAAGGATCAACGTGCGGCGGTCGGGACGGTCGCGGTCACGCGCTGGCCATCGGTCAGCGATTCGCCGGGGAAGATCACGACCTGCTCGCCGGCGCGCAGGCCCGCCCGGATTTCGACTTCCTGCGCGTTTCGCGCGCCGACCTCGACGGCGCGAAGCCGGGCGCGGCCGGCTTCGGTGACGAAGACGAACCATCGGCCCTCGCGCCGGAACACCGCACTCGACGGCGCCTTGAGGGCGCCGCTGACGTCCGCGACATCGATGTGGACCTCGACGCGGAAGCCGTCGCCCAGGGCCTGGCGCGCTGCCGGCCCGTCGACGAAATCGATGATGACATTGACGCGCTGCTCTTCGACGCCGAGCGCGGAGATCTTCATGAAGCCGGAGGGCTCGACGAGCCGGACACGGCCGGCGAGATCGCGGTCGCCACCCCACCGCGAGATCCTGACGGCGGCGCCCGGACGGATGGTGACCGCGTCCGCCGAGATCAGGTCGGCGACGATTTCCAGATCGCGCAGATCGCCGATCTCAATGAGTGGCGTTCCGGCGAGCACACTGGCTTCGCTCTCCCGCATGCGGCGGAGCACGACACCGTCAATCGGCGCCGTGATCGTCACGGCCTTGTCGCCGACGCCACCGCGAGGCTCGAGGGCCGCGGCGGCCGCGGCCTTCTCGAACTCCGCGGCGCGGACCGCAAAGTCTGCGGAGCGCAGGCGTTCGGACAACGTACTGCGCCGCAGGTCGGCCACCTCGGATTCCTGCTGCGAGGCGTACCCGGTCTTGAACAGCGCGTGCACGCGTTGAGCGTCGACGGTCGCCTGCGCGAGCGCGGATGCGACTTCGTCGCGATCGGCCTGTGCCCGGCGGACCAGCGCCTCGGCGGTGCGCAGACGCGCGGTTGCAGCGGCCAGCGAGCGATCGTCGAGGAGCACCGCGCGCGACGGCTCGATCACGGCCAGCACGGTGCGTCCGGCGTGCACGGCGTCGCCGGGCCGGGCGTCGATGCGGCGGACCAGTCCGGTGACCGGCGCCGAGACGAGAAAGCGACGCTGCA
>DASUGM010000028.1:0-18647 GCA_036274055.1 Vicinamibacterales bacterium
GGCGCCGATCCGACCACACGGCTGCCGCAATCCTTCAACTGGTTCGGGTTCGGCGTCGCGTTCGCGCTGATGGCGGCGCCGATCGTCTCGACAATGTGGGAGATGCCACGACGCCGCACCGCGTCGCCGCTCGCTTTACACTGATGCAACGATGCTTTCCGCGGTCCCGCCGCCCAGCACCGGCGAGGTGCTCGCCGGCTACGATGCGCTAGCCGACATTTACAGTCACGTGCCGCCGTTGATCATGTGGCGGGCGTGGGAATACGCCGTCTACCGCCGGCATCAACTCATCGGCCCGGTTCTCGATGTCGGCTGCGGCGACGGACGGTTTTTCGAGCGCGTGTTTCCGGCGGTTCGCGATGTCACCGGCGTCGACCACGACGCTGCCATCGTCGAGCTCGCGCGCGAGTCCGGGCGCTACACCACGGTCCATCGGAGCGAAGCGCATCAGCTGCCGTTTCCCGGCGGAACCTTTCAATCGGTGTTCGCCAACTGCTCGCTCGAGCACATGAATCGCATCGACGACGTGCTGGCGGAGATTCATCGGGTGCTTCGGCCTGGCGGGACCTTGCTGTTCAGCGTCGTCACCGACCAGTTCGTGACGCGGGCGCCGTTGCAATGGGCGCTCGCCGCCGCCGGCGCACCCGAACGGGGGCGCGCGGCGCAGGCCAGGCACGAGGCGTACCACCATCTCGTCAATCCCTTCCCGCAGGCCGAGTGGCTGCGCCGCGTCGAGGCGGCCGGTCTCCAGGTGCGAACGACCGCACCAATCGTCAACGGCGCGGCCGGTTGGGTGTTTCTGTTACTCGATCAGCTCTGGCACCTGGAGCGGCAGAAGGCCGGCGACGTGGGCGGCGAGATCCGCGGCTGGTTCGAAACCGCGCCCGATCGCACCGAGGCGTTGCGCCGCGTGTTCGAGGGGTTGCTGCTGATGTCAGCGGGGGCCGACGACCACGCCGGCCTGGTGGTCGTCGCGACCCGCTGACGAAAAAGCGACCCGGTCCCTTTTCGTCCTTGTCCGCGTGCGGCTTCCCTACCTTCCACGCCGCTGCGCGGTAATCGCAACGCGGAACATGCCGTGGTTGTCGGGAAGATGATCGTCGTTGACGCTCAGATACAAGCGGCCCGATCGCGGCATCCGAATCGGAGCGGTGCTGTCACCGATCATGAAGGGCGCGCCGTATTCGACCCGGCCAATCAACATTCCGGCCGGCTGATTTGGCAGCGGCGAATCCGCGGCGCGGCGTCCAGTGCGCGATCCGCGAGGGTCCGCCGCATCGTCATTGCCCGGCGTCATGTAGACGACGCCGCTGGCCTGGAAGCGCACCATGTCGCCGGCATACACATAGACGCCCGTATCGGTCCAGCGCGTCTCGTTGGTGGTGCCGCCGACTTCGATATTCGCCGTGAGCGAGTTGTCGTTGACGTTCGTGCCCGCCATCTCACGACGCGACAACTGACCGTCATTGTTGGTGTCGAGCCGATCGAAACTGGCCCGCGAATAGCGCCATTCCGCGCGGCTGACGCGGTTGTCGTTGTTGCTGTCGAGCCGGTTGAAGGTGTCGGTGTTGGCGTCGGTCACCTCGCCTTCGACTTCGCGGCGGCTCAGCCAGCCGTTGCCGTCAGCGTCCATCCACGTAAACGCCTGGTCGCTGCCGTGCCATTCGGCGCGCGTAATCCGATTGTTGCCGTCGGCGTCGATGAAATCGAATCGGTCGCCGCGGTCGTCGTCGAAGTCGGTGTTGCTGAACTCGGTGCGGGTCAGGACGTTGTCGCGGTTGCGGTCGGCGCGCCGGAAGCTGTCGTAATCGTAGCCCCACTCGGCGATGGTCAGGCGTCCGTCGCGATTACGATCGAGCCACGTGAATCGCTGCTCGGACCAGTCGTTGTACGTGTCGTTGTTGTCCCAGTCCCACGGATCGGTGGTATTCGTCTGGCGCAGCAACTGCGTGACTTCCTGTCCGGACAGGACGCCGTCGTTGTTCCAGTCATGAACGCGAAACGACTGCGCGCTGCCGCGCCATTCGGCGCGAGCGATTTGGCCGTCGCCGTTGGTGTCCATCGCGCGGAAACGCATCTGCGCGCGAGGCTGGCCGCGTTGATCCGCGGCGGACGCCGTCGTTCGTTCGACGGCCCACGGAAGTGCCGCAAGCAATGCCGCCGCGAGGATCGGGATACGCATTTCTGCCTCCACGGTGAATCGGAGGCAGGTTCTGTACCAGCGTCACGGGCGCACAAGATCCCGGCGAAGTGACGCGGGGTGCCGCGTCGTGTGAAAGCGGTTACAGCTTCTCAGCGGGTTTCAGGGCGGTTCAGCTTTTCTCACCACGAAAGCTTCTGTCCGGGCGCAGAATCACCCCTATGCATGCCGCCCCCTCCCGTTGCGCCGCCGCCCTCGCATTCCTGGCCGTCTTCGCCGCCGGCACCGCGGCCAATCAGGCGCAGACCAGTTTCACCGCCGCAACGGCGCGGACCTTCACCGAGCCGCGCCTCGACATGACCGTGGTCGCCACGGAGATCCAGCTGCCGCTGGGACGTTGGCAGGTCGACGGGCTGACGCCGGCCGCGCCTGTCGATCAGGTGTTTCTGGTCGGGCACTTTCAGCCTGAGGACGTCCTCGGCCGTCGTTCGCTGCTCGCGCAGACCGAACGGCAGGTGCAAGGTGCGCAGTGGCGGATTCAATCGCTGTTTCCAGCGATCACGCAGTACGCGTCGACGCACGGCGGCGTGGGTCCGGCGACGTTCAACGATCTCGATCGGCGCCGGTTCGGCTCCGTCATCGACGAGGCCACGCGCTCGCCGTGGCCCGAGGACGCCGCGGGGCCTGCCGCCGGTCCGTACCTGTTTCTCGTGCCGGCCACCGCGATCGCGGTGATGCCACCAGCGACACCGCAGGCGCCGCCGCGGCCCGCGGTCGCGCGCGCGGCGCGGACGCCGCTGGCCTTCGAGCTTCGCCCCTATGCCGACGACGGCAAACACTGGGTGCTGTTTTCTGACGGATCGATGGAGCACGCCGCGATCGACAGAACGCTGCTCGCCAGGCACAAGGTGACGCTCAATCCCGTGCGCCGCGCTGGTGCCGAGCCCGCGCCAGCCTCGCGCCGCTACGTGCCGTACACGATGCTCGCGTTGTTGCGCGAGGCGAGCGCGACCAGCGTCTCAATCACGTTGATCGATGAGTTCTCGACCGAACGCCGGGAGATTAGCTGGTCGCTGAGGGGCGGAAAGTCCGACCCGAAACTGCTCAGCGAGTGGGCGGAGGCACGGGCGCAAACCTGGCTGCCGCTCGCGGTCCAGACGCATGCGCCGATTCTGCAGGCATGGCTCGATAGATCCAGCGCGATCTACGGACCGCCCACCGGCGCGATGGGGCAGGGCGCGATGCCGGCGATGTCGCCGGCCGCGATGCGTGACCGCGGCCGCTCGACCAGCGCGTTCGACATCCTCGGTGGCCGCGCGGCGGTCCGCGAGACCCTGCAGATGGAACTGATTCGCGCCCGCGCCGGCGCCGCGACCGGATCGTCGGCGGCGACCGTACCGGTGGCCTCGCTCAAAGGTGTCGACGTCGCGGCGCTGCCGTTCGATCGCATGCTCGCCGGCCGTCCCGGCGGACGAATCGCGCTCGCCGATCTCGTGCCGGAAGATCGCCTGTTCGTCTACTTCGCGAAGCCGTCGGCGGTCTTTCCGTTCCTGACCCACGGCGCCGACATGATCGGCCGCGCCGGATCGACGATGACGTCGAGCGCGTTCGACGACAACCTCAAGACCCGCTATCTCCGCCGGCTCGGTCTGCCTGAAGACGGCAGCCGCCGGCTGCTCGAATCGGGCGTCATCACTGAACTGGCGATGGTCGCGCCGGATCTGTTCTTCATCGACGGCACCGATCTGACGCTGTTGATGCGATTGCGGTCGCCCGATGCGTCGGTGGCGGCGCTCGGCGTTCTCGCCGGCGTCGACTTGAGCACAGCCGCGATTGTCGAGAAGAAGACTGCTGCCGGGCGGTCGGCGTTCTGGGCGCGGCAGGGCGACGTGCTGCTGGTCAGCACGAATCGCCGCGAGATCGACAGCGTGCAACGCGTCGCCAAGGCCGGCGCCGGCAGCCTCGGCCGCAGCGCCGAGCTGCGCTACATGCTGGCGGAATTGCCGCTGCGCGCCGAGACGCGGGCGCTCGTGTATCTGTCCGATCCGTTCATCCGCCGGATGGTCGGCCCGGCCGTCAAGATTGGCCAGTTGCGGCGGATGCGCGCCGCCGCCGAGATGTCGATGGTCACCGCCGGCGCGTTGCTCTACAAGCTCGACGGTCACCGCGACGCGCCGAACGTGCCCAATCTGATCGCGCTGGGCTACGTGCCGCGCAGCGTCGCCGCGGCCGATTACCGCCTCGGACCCGACTACGCAGTGACGTCGGCGAAATGGGGCAGCCTCGCGGAGTTGCAGTCGCTCGAGGCGGCGCCGATCGAGATGGTTACCGCCGACGAAGCGGCCGCGTACAAGTCGTACGTCGACGAATATCGCCAGTATTGGCGTCAGTATTTCGACCCGATTGGCTTCCGCCTCGACGACGCGCCGGACGGCGCGCTGGAGCTGTCGACGTTCATCCTGCCGCTGATCGACAGCCAGCTCTACAACCAGCTGCGCGGCGTGCTGGAGACGCGCGAGAAGAACACGCCTCTCCGCGTGCCGGTGATCACGCCTGAGCCGGTGTTCCAGATGTCGCTCAATCTTTCCGATTCCTCCTGGGTCGACATCTCGTCGGGCTGGAGCGATTTCTTCTCGCAGTACACCGGCATCAGCCCGGAGATGTTCGACCTGCTCGGGCCCGGCCTGCACATCGCCGTGCAGGATGCCGACCCGGTGATCTCGCTCGGCACCGCCGATCTGTTCGGCGCGTTTGGCGCCTCGACGTTCGGCGCACGGTTTGACATGGCGATTCCGTTTGCGCTGTCGCTGTTGACGCGGCCGTGCAAGATCTTCGTCGAGCTGCAGGATCCCGCGCGCGCGCTCACGCTGATGCGCCGCGCCGCGAGCACCAGCGACAATCGGCGCGGGATGAACGTGTCGTTTCGTCAGATCGAGGGACGCGACGCCTGGATCTACACCTTGGGCATCCCGGGAATGGCGACGTTGCGGCTTGGCCTTGAAGTCCAGAACGGGTTTCTGGTGTTTTCCAACATGCCGTGGTCGGGCGCGGTGACGGTGAGCCGCGTCGAGACCCGCGCCCTCAACGGCGGCGCGATTCGGGTCGCGCCCGATGCCGTGCGCCAGGGGCTCGCCAGTTTATTCGCGACCCAGGCCGAACAGGATCAGACCGCGGCGCTCGCCAGCATGGGCGCGTTGCTACCGATGTTGCAGACGCTGGCGGCGACGCCCGAGGACGCGGCGTCGCGCTACGCGGTGCTGTTCGGGACAACGCCGCTGCATCCGGGCAAGGGCAACTTCGTGTGGGCCAACGGCACCCTGGCGAGCGCGCAATACGGCAGCCCCACCCAGTGGAAAGCGCCGCAATTCAAGCCGGAACTCGGCAATTTCGGTCTGTTCGACGGCGCGACGATTCTCGACCTGTCTATGCAGCTGGAGCAGGGCGGATTGCGGGCGGTGGCGCGATGGGTCTGGAAGTAAAACGTTCGGCGCGTGCGGCAGCGGCGGCAGGCGCAGGAAAGTAACTGGTACATCTCTCGCAGTGATCTCCGGAGGACCCTGTCGTGGTCCGTCGGAGGTCTTCATGCGTAACGTCAATCTCAATCTGCCCACGTTGATTGCGACCGTGGCCACTCGCGCCGCGATCGGCTTCGGCATCGGCTTGCTTGTCGGGAATCGCCTTCCCGCCGCGCGCCGCAACCAGCTGGCCGCGATGCTGATCGGGATCGGCGCGGTGTCCACGGTGCCGCTGGCGCGACAGGTATGGAAGGGCTCGCGACGCGCCGAACCGCCGGCGCGGTCATCGTCGATGCCGTCGTGGTCGTAGGCGAGATGAGTGAAAGGCGATTGTCTTCAGAGCGCTCGGAAGGATCTTTGTAGGAGTTGTAGGAACATTAAGGAGCTCTTGGTCTTGAAGACCAGGGTTCCTTCACGTTCCTCCAGCCTCCTCAAGAGACCCTTCACGGTGCTGTCGGTTTTGGCTGAAACCCGCGCCGACGCTCGGCGTATTCTCAGCTAATTGCCCATGACGGTTCGGGTTGCGGCACATACAGTGGTCGCTGGCGTTTGCGTGCTGGCTGTGGCCGCCATAGCCACTGCTGCGCTGCTGCGCGCTCAGCGTCCCGCGCCAGTTGAGATCCCCAAGGGTACGAACGTCTTGTTTGGCCGCGTGCTCGAGTCCGGTTCGGACGCGCCGGTCTCCGGCGCCGCTGTGACGCTGACCGGATTCTTCGATCCTGACGGCAAACCGGTTGCGGCGCTGCCGAGATCGGCGAATCCGATCGTGTCCTCCGAGGCGTCGGCGCCGCGCACCGTCGTCACCAACGGCGAAGGCTATTACGTTTTCCGCGCGCTTCCGGCTGGCCGCTATGCGATTGCCGTGCTGGGCCTCGGCTACGTCGACAGCGGTTATCGGCTGCGCGTGGTCGAAGTGGCGGAGAGCGGCAAGCCGACGGCGTCGAATCTGCGCATCCAGAAGTTTGCGGCCATCACCGGACGCGTCGTCGACGAGCAGGGCGAGCCAGTCGTCGGCATTCAGATAACTGCGCTGCAGCGGCTGGCAACGAGCGGCGGCGCCGTCCTGCGAACACTCGATACCAGCGCGGTGGCGGTCACCGACGATCGCGGCGTCTATCGACTGAGCCAACTCGCGCCAGGCACGTATGTCGTCGGCGCGCTGTCCTCCGCGGTGACCCTCAGCACGAATTTCGCCGCGCAGATCGACGCCGTGGCGGGCGATGCGCGCGGCGGATTCGAATTGCGCCGCCAGTTGATTCCGGGCGGCGCGCCCTTGATGGACATCGTCAAGGGCGAGGGTGTGCGAATCGGCGATGCGGTGCTGCAGCGTGCGGGTGTTGTGCCGTCGTTTGGGCCTGACGGCAAACTTCTGACCTACGCGAACACGTTCGTGCCGGGCACGCGCGTCGCCCCCGACGCGATGGCCGTCACCTTGGCGTCGGGCGAACAGCGGACCGTTGCCGATCTGCCGCTGCACTTCTCACCGGCGGTGCGCGTGTCGGGAGTGATCAGCGGGCCGGCGGGCCCGATGCCGCAGATGACGGTGCGGCTGGTGCCGCCGAGCGCGGCGGACGTCAACTCGGCTGACCCCTCGGGCGTCTCGGTCACGTTCACGGACAGTCAAGGTGCGTTCACGTTTCTCGGCGTCACGGAGGGTCAGTACACGCTCCAAGCGACACGCGTGATTTATGAGGGCGCCGATCCCGCCAATCCGGAGCCGACGTTGTGGGCGGCGCAGTCGATCACCGTCGGGGAGACGGACGTCACCGGCCTCAACGTCGCGATGCGCCCCGGGTTGCGGCTGCGGGGACGCGTTGAATTCAAGAGTTCGCCTGGCGTTGCGCCGGAGAGTAATCCTTCGCAGGTTGACCTCCACCTGCGCCCGATCGGCGCCGGGCTGTGGCGGCCCGGACGCGGGCGTTCGCTGCCCGACGGGACATTTCTGACCTCGGGCGACCCGCCCGGACGCTACACGCTCTCGCCGCCGTTTGCTCCCAGCGGTTGGACAATGGAAACGGTCACGCTCAACGGCCGCGTTCTGGCCGACGACGTGATCGAACTCGAGTCGTCGGACGTGACCGGGCTCGTGGTGACGTTCACAAAGAACGTGTCGCGCGTCTCCGGCACCGTCGTTGATGGGAAGAGCACGCCAGACAACGCGCGCGACGTCGTCGTGTTTCCCGCCGACACGGTGTTCTGGCGGAACGGTGTGTTCAACGATCGACGGACGCGCTTCGTGCACGCGACGTCGATCGGCGCATTCGAGCTATCCGGTCTCGCGCCGGGCGATTACTACATCGCCGCGGTGGGCGGGGATGTGATTGCGGACTGGCCAGATCCGGCGCTGCTCGATCGCCTGGTCGCGGGCGCAACGAAGTTCACGCTGGCGTCAGGCGATGCGCCAGTGCTCCAGTTGAAGACGGTCTCGGTTCGAGGACGGTGATCGATGCGGCTAATCGCGACCGTCTCGTTCGCCGCCTTGATAGCGGCAGCGGCATCTCCAGGGCCATTGGACCGCCCCCCACCAGGTCCATTGGCCCCAGCGGGGACTGCGGTGCTTTCGGGCACGTTGACGACAGGCGGGGCATCACCGCAGCCAGTCAGGCGCGCGACGATGAAGCTGACCGGCGGCGGCCTGAGCGCGCGCGTCGTCGGCACAGATGATCAAGGCCGATTCACATTCGCCGCGTTGCCCGCTGCGAGCTATTCGCTGTCGGCATCGAAGCCCGGATTCGTCACTGTGTTTCACGGCGAGAAGCGCCCGGGTCGCGGTCCCGGCGTGCCGATCGCGGTCGCTGATGGGCAGCGTGTCTCCGTGTCGCTCACGATACACGTTGGGGCAGTGATCACCGGCACGATCACGGACTCGCGTGGCAATCCGATGTCGTCCGTGCCCGTGCTTGCCGTCGAAGTCCGCACCGCCGGCGCGGGCACGACGCCGGCGCGCGCGACGACGGATGATCGCGGCGTCTACCGGATCTTCGGCCTCGCGCCCGGCGACTACGTCGTCTCGGTCGCGTCTCGACTGAGCCCCAGACTCGCGATGGAACCGGATCTCATCAGCGTGACCGACGATGAAGTGCAGTGGGCGCGCCAGCAGGCTGCCTCATCGACGCTCGGCGCTACGCCAAGCGCCGCGCTGCCGGCGCCGGGACGTCCGGTGGCCTACGCGCCGGTATATTTTCCGGGCACGACCGACGCGGCGTCGGCCTCGAAGATTACGGTCGCGATCGGCGAAGAGCGCAGTGGCATCAGCTTCTCGACGCGCATCGTCTCGACCGCGAAGATTTCCGGCACGCTCATCGATCAGAACGGCCAGCCACTCACCAGCGGGTCGGTCACGATTCACCCGCGATGGCGCGAGCAGGCGTCTCTTGCCGATGCGCTGATCGCCGCAGGCGCGCTCGTGCTGCCGCGGGCCGTCGTCTCGCCGCCGGCGTTCTCGCTGTCAGGCGTCACGCCGGGTGAGTACACGCTGATCGCACGCTCGGGCTTTTCCGGCCGCGGCGCCGCGGCTGCGGCGGCGATGGCCGCAGCCGATCCAACGTTGTGGAACCTGACCGACCTCACCGTCGACGGCCGCGATCAGTCCGATCTGGTGCTGCGCCTGCAGCCCGGGACGCGCATCAACGGATCGATCGCATTCGAGCCCACCTCGCTGACGCCGCCGGCCGATCTCAGCAAGATCGATTTGACGATGGCCGCGTCACGGTCGCTGGTCGGCGCGCCGGCTGCACCGCGCGCAATCATCGATCCCGCCGGTATTTTCCGCTTCGCGAGCGTCGTTCCCGGCGCCTACGCGCTCAAGGCGATGCCGCCGGCCGGCACGACGTGGATCTTGAAATCTGCGGTGCTCAACGGCCGCGACATCGCCGACGTGTTGATCGACGTCAAGCCCGGCCATGAACTCAACGGCCTCGTCATCACCTACACCGATCGCGCCGCCGAGATCTCCGGGACACTCGTCGACGCCGACGGCCTGCCGGTGACGCGCTACTCGATCGTCGTGATGACGGTGGATAAGTCGATGTGGCTGCCGAACGCGCGGCGGATTCGATCGGCGGCGCCGGCGACGAACGGATCGTTCAGCATCGCCGGGCTGCCGGCCGGGGACTACGCGATCGCCGCGGTGGAAGACGTCGAGGCCGCGGATCTGGCCGATCCGGCGTTTCTGGAGCAGGTGCTGGCGGCGAGCGTGAAGGTCACCGTCGCCGAGGGCGAGAAGAAGACGCAGAACCTGCGAACGCGCTAACATCCGCGGCATGCGTGCCGCCCTCGTGCTTGGATCGGCCGTGTATCTGCTCGCGTTTCTGCAAGCGGCCGCGCCCGCCGACACGCCCTGGCCGCTCAATGGCGGCATCGACAATATCCGCTACTCGCCGCTGAAGGAAATCAATCGCGCCAATGTGGCCAGACTGCAACGCGTCTGGACCTACGATTCGCACGACTCCTCGCGCGGGTCCGAGATGCAGAGCAACCCTGTCGTCATCGACGGCGTGTTGTACGCGACGACGCCGACGCTGAAGGTGGTGGCGGTTGACGCCGCGACCGGGACCGAGATCTGGAAGTTCGATCCGAGCGGCGGCGCGACGGCAACGGCGCGATTCCGCCATCGCGGCGTCACTGTCTTCAGAGACCGAGTCTTCGTTTCGTACCGAAGCTTCCTCTACGCGTTGGACAAGAAGACCGGCCAGCCGATCGCCTCGTTTGGAACCGCTGGCCGGATCGACTTGCGCGAGGGGCTCGATCAGCCGGCGCAGGGGCTCAGCGTCAGCGCCAGCACGCCGGGATCGATCTTCGAAGATCTGCTGATCCTCGGGACGTCGGTGCCCGAGACGCTGCCGGGATCGCCCGGGCACATTCGCGCGTTCGACGTGAACACCGGCAAGGTCCGCTGGATCTTCCACACCATTCCGAAGCCAGGCGAAATGGGCTACGACACCTGGCCGCCGGACGCCTACAAGATGGCCGGCGGCGCGAACGCATGGGCCGGCGTCACCGTGGATCAGAAGACGGGGATGGTCTTCGCGGCGACCGGATCCGCGTCCTTCGATTTCTACGGGGTGACGCGGCACGGCGACAACCTGTTCGCCGACTGCGTGCTCGCGCTCGACGCGCGCACCGGCAAGTACGTCTGGCACTTTCAAGGCCTGCGCCACGACGTCTGGGATTGGGATTTTCCGGCTGCGCCAAGCCTCGTCACGGTGCGCCGCAACGGCCGCGCGGTTGACGCGGTGGCGCAGATCACCAAGTACGGCTACGTGTGGGTGCTCGATCGGAAAACCGGCGCGTCGCTGTTCCCGACGAAGTGGGTCGACGTGCCGGCATCGAAGATCGACGGCGAGCAGCTCGCGCCGCGTCAACTGGTGCCGACCCTGCCGGTGCCATTTGCGCGCCAGGGCCTGACCGAGGCGATGCTGACGACGCGCACGCCCGAGGCGCACGCGGATGTGCTGGAACGGTTCAAGAAATACTCCAAGGGCTTCTTCGCACCGCCGTCGCTCGAAGGGACGATTGTGTTTCCAGGTTTCGACGGCGGCGCCGAGTGGGGCGGCGCGGCGTTCGACCCGGAGTCGGCGCTGCTCTACGTCAACTCGAACGAGATGCCGTGGATCGTCAAGCTCATTCCGAACAACGACACCGCGCTCTACAACAGCAAATGCGCGACCTGCCATCGGGAGGACAAGAAAGGCGGCGCGAACGGACCGTCGCTCGAGGGCGTCGCTGCGAAGTTCACGCGTGAGCAACTGGCCGCGCTGATCCGCCAGGGCACCGGCCGGATGCCGGCGTTCCCGGACATGGGCACGCGGAACATCAACGATCTGGTCGAGTACTTGTTCACCGGCAAGGATCAGGCGACCGATCCCGCGCTTGCGAACGACCCCAGCCAGTTGAAATACCGCAGCGACGGCGAGTCGATCTTTCTCGACCCCGACGGCTATCCCGCGATCACGCCACCGTGGGGCACCCTGAATGCGCTCGATCTCAATACCGGTGCGATGCGCTGGAAGATCCCGCTCGGCGAGATTCCCGCTCTCGCGCCGACAGGGATGACGAACACCGGCAGCGACAACTACGGCGGCCCGGTCGTCACCGCGGGCGGACTCCTGTTCATCGCGGCGACCAACTTCGACAAGAAGTTCCGCGCCTTCGACAAGCTCACCGGCCGGCTGCTCTGGGAAACGACGCTGCCGGCGGCTGGGAATGCGACGCCGGCGGTCTATCAGCTCGGCGGGCGCGAATACGTCGTCATCGTCTGCGGCGGCGGGAAGAACGGCGCCCCAGCGGGGAGCGCGATTGTAGCGTTTGCGCTGCCACGCTGATCCGCCGGCGATTGAGCGCACGACACCGCACCCGGGTGTAGCATTGGCTGCCCGAGTCACTCGGGCCACTCCAACCCCTGACCCCAGCCAGAGAGGTGTTATGAAAAAACTGACCTGCTTCGCGCTCGCGTTCGCGGCGGCCTCGGTTCTTGCGGTGAATGCCGCGACCGTGCCCGCAGACAACAACATCGGCACCTGGAAACTCAACGTCGCCAAATCGAAGTTCAGCCCGGGTCCAGGCCCGAAGAGCCAGACGCTCAAGATCGAAGCGTGGGGCGACGATGGCGTGAAGTACGTCGCTGATGGCGTCGATGCAGAAGGCAAGGCCAGCAAGTGGGAACTGCAGGCGAAGTACGACGGCAAGTACTATCCCTTCAAGGGCAATGCGGACGCGGACATGCTGGCCTACAAGCGGACCGACGCCAACACCGTCGAGGCGCTTACGCAGCGTGGCGGCAAGGAGACCGGGAAGACCGTCATTGTCGTTTCGAAGGATGGGAAGACGCGCACGCTGACGCAGACGGGCACCAACGCCAAGGGGGAGAAGATCAATAACCTCCTTGTGTACGAGAAGCAGTAGCTCGTGTGAACGATCCCACGCTTCAGCGGCCGGCCGTAGCGCACGTCGATCCATTTGCCGGTCGCGATCCGCGCGCCGGGCGCGTCGTCGGACTTCCACACGCCGACCTGAACGGTCGCCATGCCATCGGCGCTGGGCGATCGCGCCGGCGCCTGCGCGTCCGTGAGCGCGATCGCGGAGACCGCCGCGATCGCCGTGAGGATCATCAGTCGGCGCATGTCGTTCTCCTCGCTGACGGAGTCTACTGCGATTGGGCGGCGGTGGGGACGAGCGTTACGTTTTCTTGGTTTTGACGTGAAGGAAGTGTTGGCAGTGAAGGCAGTGTAGGGGGTTCTTAAGTTTTTGAAAAACCGGGATTCTACACTATCTACACTGGCTTCACTTCCTCCACGTCAAGAATCTAGAAAACCTTCTCCCTTGAGATATCGTTCCCTTTAATGCAGACGCGTACGCTCGGACGGAACGGATTGGAAGTCTCGGCGCTCGGCTTCGGCTGCATGGGGATGAGCTCTGGCTACGGTCCGGCCGGCGACAAAGCCGAGATGATCGCGCTTGTCCGCCATGCGGTCGATCGCGGCATCACCTTCTTCGACACGGCCGAAGCGTACGGCCCGTTCGCGAATGAAGAGCTGGTCGGCGAGGCGCTCGCGCCGGTGCGCGATCGCGTCGTCATCGCCACCAAGTTCGGGTTCACGTTCAATCCGGGCGGCCCCCAGGGGCTGGACAGCCGGCCGTCGCACATTCGAGAGGTCGCGGAGGCGTCGCTGCGGCGGCTGCGCATCGAGACGATCGATCTCTTCTATCAGCATCGCGTCGATCCGAACGTGCCGATCGAAGACGTCGCCGGCGCCGTGAAAGATCTGATCCGCGAGGGCAAGGTCAGGCACTTCGGCCTGTCCGAGGCCGGCGTGCAGACAATCCGCCGCGCGCACGCAGTGCAGCCGGTCACCGCGCTTCAGAGCGAGTACTCGATCTGGTGGCGCGAGCCTGAGGCGAAAATACTGCCGCTGCTCGACGAACTCGGAATTGGCTTCGTGCCGTTCAGTCCGCTCGGCCGGGGCTTTCTGACCGGCCAGATCGATGGCCAGACGACGTTCGACAGCAAGGACTTCCGCAACAACCTGCCGCGATTCGCACCGGAGGCCCGGCAGGCGAATCAGGCGCTCGTCGATCTCCTGCGCGCCATCGCCGGTCGCAAGCAGTCGACGCCGGCCCAGATCGCGCTCGCGTGGCTGCTTGCGCAGAAGCCGTGGATCGTGCCGATTCCCGGGACGACGAAGCGGCATCGGCTCGAGGAGAACATCGGCGCCGCTGCCCTCACGCTGACCGCCGACGATCTTCGTGACATCGACGCCGCCTCGCGGATCGCCCTGCAGGGCGCGCGCTATCCGGAACAGCTCGAGCGGATGGTGGACCGGTGAGGAGGCGAGATGAGTGAATTGCTTCTGTCAAGAGCAGATTCACAGGGAGAAGCACGAGAAGACCAAGAGGAAAGACCATTTCGGGTTTTTCTCACGCTCTTCTCGGTCTTCTCCCTGTGAATACGCGCTTGGCAAGCACGTCCCGGAGATCGCATATCGCATTGAACGTTTCCGCAAATCGAGATGAAATGGGCCCACTGTGCTTATCCATGAGCTGACTCCGGCGGAATGCCGCGACGTGCTGGGCCGCGCCACCTACGGGCGGCTCGGCTGCGCGCGAGGCGACCAACCCTACGTGGTCCCGTTCGTCTTCATGCTCGACCCGGCGGGCAGCTGCCTGTACAGCTTCTCGACGCTCGGACAGAAGATCGACTGGATGCGTGAGAACCCGAAGGTCTGCGTCGAAGTCGACGAGATGGTCGATCAATTCAACTGGACGAGCGTCCTCGCGTTCGGTCGCTACGAAGAGATCAAGGACACCCGCCAGGACGAAGATCTGCGCCGACAGGCGAACGCCCTGTTCCAGCAACGCAGGGCGTGGTGGCTTCCGGCGTTGGGCAAGCTGGCCTCCGGCGAGGAGCATCACTCGTCGATCGTTTATCGGATCCTGATCGATCATCTCAGTGGGCGGCGCGCTCATCGATCAAGTTAGATCCATGCCGGCTCGCCAACAGCGGATTTCACAGGGAGAAGACCGAGACGAGAGGGAGGAAACCCGGGAAGAGTCATCTTGAAAACCCTCTGATGCTCTTCTCTTGGTTTTCCTCGGTCTTCTCCCTGTTGAATCGCTCTTGGCAAGCGCACTTCACTCAGCTCCCCACGAGGCGCGCTATGCTCTTCCCATGCCTGACCGCCGCGATTTTCTGAAGACCGCCGGGACGCTGACCGCCGGGGCCGCAATCTACCAGGGCCTCGATGGCCTGGCCGGCCCGCTGCTGGCGGCGCCGGCCGCGGAGACTGTGCCCGCCGCAAGCTGGCTGGTCAGGCCCTTCGCCCTGAATCAGGTCGCCCTCGGCGGCGGCCTCTTCCAGCAGAAGCGCGATCGCATCCTTTATTACGCGCGCAATTACGGCAGCGCCACCGACATCTTCGCGGGACCGGATCGGATGCTGCGCAACTTCCGTTTCACCGCGGGTCTCGATACCAAAGGCGCGCAGCCGCCCGGTAGCTGGGAAAACGCGACCGGCTATCTGCGCGGCCACTACGCGGGTCATTTCATGAGCATGCTGGCGCAGGCCTACGCCGGCTCTGGCGACGACGTCTTCAAGCAGAAGCTCGACTACATGGTGACCGCGCTCGGCGAGTGCCAGGACGCGCTCGCCGCGGCGGCGCGTCTGCCGACGCCGAGGACGGCGGGGCGGTTCGACAAGGCGCTGCGGCTCAGCGGATCGCCGCTCGGTCACGCCGAGCACGTGTCGCTTCCTGACGGTGTGCTCACCGGACTGACCGATTTCACGATCGCGGTGTGGATCAACCTCGGTCTCTACGAGCGGGCGATGCTCTCGGACGCCGGTCCGAATGCCGATCCGGCGTCGCTGAACAACGCCGCGGCGATCTTCGACTTCGGCAACCCGAATCCTGAATTCGGGGCGGCGCCGCTCGCGCGCATGTACCTGACGGTGCGGGCATCGAACGACAAACCCTTCCCGCGCTTCGCGATCACGACCGGCGGCGCCGACGCGGAACAACGCGTCGACGGGACGGCGCCGTTGCCAACCGGGCAGTGGACGCACGTGGCGATCGCGCGGCGGGGCAGCGTCGCCACGCTGTATATCAACGGCACTGCCGCCGGCACGAACAGCGCGATGACGCTCGGGCCTGCCGATCTCGGCACGACCAAAGGCAACTGGATCGGCCGCTGTCAGTTTCCGCAGCGCAACGTCTCCTACCTCAACGCCGCGCTGGACGAATTCCAGATCTTCGATCGCGCGCTCTCGCCGGCGGAACTGCAGTCGTTGACCGAGTCGCCGGGGGGCACTGTCGGCGGCGGCAACGTCGCCTGGTACCGCTTCGACGAAGCCAACGGACCGACGGCGACGGACAGCTCCGCTCGTGGCCGCCACGGACGGATCATCGCGCCGACCGACGGCCGGCGGCATTCGGGCTTTCTGTCGGCGTATCCCGAGACGCAGTTCGTCCGGCTGGAGGAATTCGCGCCTTATGGCGGCAATCCCGGCATCTGGGCGCCGTACTACACGCTGCACAAGATTCTGGCCGGGCTCATCGACGCGCACCAGCACACCGGCAACGCTCGAGCGCTCGACATCGCCGCGAAGATCGGCGACTGGGTGCACAGCCGGCTCGCGCCGCTGCCGCAGCCGCAGCTCGATCGGATGTGGAACAGCTACATCGCCGGCGAATTCGGCGGGATCAACGACACGCTGGCAACGCTCGCGGCGCTGCGCCCGGCGACGAACGGCTCGACCGACTACACGGCGACCGCGAAGCGCTTCATCAACACCGCCGTTTACAAACCCGTCGCCGCCAACGACGACATCCTCGACGGCCGCCACGCCAACCAGCACATCCCGCAGTTCATCGGCTACCTGCGGATGTTCGAGCAGAACAGCGAGCCGGAGTTCCACACCGCGGCGCGGAACTTCTGGGACATGGTCGTGCCGCACCGCGTCTACAGCCACGGCGGCGTCGGCGTCGGCGAAATCCTGCGCGGGCGCGACGTCATCGCCGGGTCGCTCTATTCCGAGCCGCGCAATACCAACCATGCCGAGACCTGCCCGCTCTACAACATGCTCAAGCTCAGCCGGAACCTGTTCTTCCACGATCCGGATCCGAAATACATGAACTACTACGAGCACGGGCTGTTCAATCAGATCCTCGGTTCGCGCCGCGACGTCGACAGCGCGACGAGTCCGATGGTCACCTACTTCGTGCCGGTGCGCCCCGGGCAGCGCCGCAGCTACGGTAACGTCGGCACCTGCTGCGGCGGCACCGGGATGGAGAACCACACCAAGCATCAGGACTCCATCTACTTCCGCGCCGAGAACGGCTCGGCGCTGTACGTCAATCTCTACATCGCCTCGACGCTCACCTGGGCGGAGAAGAAATTCACGATCGCGCAGGCCACGAACTACCCGTTCGAGGGCAGCAGCACGCTGACCGTAAACGGAAGTGGACCGCTCGATATCAAACTGCGGGTGCCGGCGTGGGTGCGCAAGGGCTACACGGTAAAGATCAACGGAACCGTCCAGCGAGTCGATGCCAGGGCCGGCACTTATGTGACGCTCAGCCGGCAGTGGCGGACCGGCGATCGGATCGAGATCGCGATGCCGTTGTCGTTCCGTGCCGAGCGCGCGTTGGACAACCCCGCGGTGCAGTCAATCTTCTATGGACCGACGCTCCTCGCCGTGCAGAACGGCATCGTCGGCGAGAATCTCGAAACCGGCCTGATCAAGCTGTCGTTCTACAAGCACATGAAGCTCGACGGCGACTTCGCCGCGGCGATGACGCCAGAAGCGGCGCCGCTGCACTTCACGACCGGCGGCTACACCCTCGCGCCGTTCTTCGTCGCCGATCCGTCGGCCGACGCCGAGTCACGGACGACGGCGCCGTACCACGTCTACGTGCGGCGGGACGAGCCGAAGATCGTGTTCGGATCGATTGACTCCGGCGTCGCCAATCCCGCGCGCGAAAATGGCGCCACGTTCCTCGACGAGCTCTGGAACGGCACGCCATTCGCGAACCACCGGCAGTTCATGGCCGCGGTGACGAAGGTCGCCGACGCGTGGCCGCTCGCCGCGCCCGATCGGACCGCGGTGCTCGCCGCCGCCGCGAAAGCGGAGCGGGAGCTCGCGTAACGGCTATTTCTTCACACCAAGCTCCAGGGCCACCTGGTCCTCGAATGCCCGCTTCTGCGTCGCGATGAACTGCCGGTACTCGTCGGCGTTCAGCCAGGCCTGCGTTCCCTCGCGTTTCGCTCGATCGCGCTTCTGCTCGTAGTTGAACCATTCGGCGTGGGCGCCGAGGAAGATGTCCGGGCGCAGCATTTCGTGGAGGCGCTGCGTACGGCGGTAATCGGCGTTGATGCCTGGGTAGGACGTCGGCTCTTTGGCGATTCGGTAGCCTGGATTGAACCCGCCGCCGTCCGGCCAGACGATGTTGAGGGCACGGCCATTCTCCACGATCGTCGTTTCCCACGTCGTCGCGCCGCGGGTGTGACCTGGCGTGTGATGGGCGGTCAGCCGCACTTCGCCAAGCTGCACGATGTCGCCATCGCGCAGCACGCGATCGACTTTCACGGGCGGCTGGCCCATCACCTGCCAGTCGCGACCGTAGTGGAAGTCGCTCCTGCCGCCGTCTTCAATCATGGCGACGTCCGGCCCCATGATGGCGATCTGGGCGCCGGTGAGTTTCTTGAAGTACGCGAAGGCGCCAGCGTGATCCGAGTGGCCATGGCCGTTGATCAGGATCTTGATGTCCTTTGCGTCGAAGCCCAGTGTCCGCATCGATTCGACGATCATCGGGCCGGACTCCGGCATGCCGGTGTTGAAGAGAACGTGTCCTTCTTTGGTCGCGAAGAGATAAGACGCCAGACCGGCGGTTCCCACGTAGTGCAATGGCCCGACGATCCTGGACGGCGCGGTCGGTTCGTCCCACTTGAGGCTCTTGCGCGCGAGCGTGATGAACAGCTTGTTGTCCTTCGCGAGATCT